>DATGNS010000059.1:0-24171 GCA_035306625.1 Pseudomonas sp.
GTTCATTGCGTGCACCCAATTTTTTAAATATTTGTAATATTCAGTTAAATAGTATTGATCCAGTAGTCCAACAGAACTATATAGGCACTCCCTGCCATAGCAGGTAATAAGTTAAAGGCACAAGGAGTGATTCATGATCAAGCAGGCAGCTGTTCTTGGCCTGGCAGGCGCTCTCGCCATCAGCAGTGGCGTGGCTCAGGCAGCCGCGGATGACAAGATGTTTTCGGTGGGCGGGGCGCTTTATTGGATCGATGTTGAAGCTACCAATATCGGTGAAATGGAGTTCAGTGGGGGGGCTCTGGTAGGTACCGCAGCTTTCAACGAAAACGTTGCGGTTCGGGGCAGCATCTACAACACCAAATGGGATGACGACTCCGCTCTGAAGTTGTCCGGTTACGACACGCAGCTGTTGTTGGGAAGCAACCTGAAGAGCGAAGGATTCAAGTTCTACGCCGCGATTGGCGTTTTCAGCGAAAGCATGACGGTTTCCGGGGTGCGCGGCGACTTGGACTTCAATGGCGGCCAGTTCGGTGTGGGCCTTGGTTACAACTGGCCGAGCGTTTCCCTCGATTACAGCATCAATGTGCGCTCCGCGGATGATTACGCGGATTTCGTCGAGCAAAGCGGATTGATGCAGCTTGCCGGCGTCACCCGCTCCGAGGTGAGTGCCGTTTCGTCCTCGCTGGCTCTTGCCGTGCGCTTCTGAGCGGCGGGCAGGCACCGGGGAGCGTCCGGGTGCCTGCCCCTGGGGAAGCGCGAGTCAGTCGTCCTCGCCTTCCGCAGTGAAGGCCTCATGGCAGCGCACCCAGTATTCCTTGCCATCCTGGCTGACCACCCACAGGTCCTGGCCCTCGTCATAACGGGCGGCGAGCAGTTCGGCGCGGCTGAAGGCCCAGCAGATCTGCTGCTTGCCTTCCATGGCGCGGATCTCCACTTCGATGTCGTCGTCGGCCTCCACCTCATACAGGTCGAACTCGAAGGCATGCAGGCCCTCGACCTCCAGCATGTCGGCCTGTTCCAGTGCGTCGATCAGGGTGCGGTCCATGGGTGTGTTTCCGTAGTGGTCAGCGAGACCGTCATGATGCGCCCGGCGCAGCGGCCGGGCAAAGGTTACAGGGTGTCGACTTCCAGGCTGTCCTCTTCCGGCTCGCCACGCAGCTGGCGGATATAGCTGCGCCAGTGGTCGAGCACCGCGGAGGCCGGGCCGAACTGGGGCTCGGAAGGCTCGTAGCCTTCGCTCTGCTCGCGGGCGCCGACAGCCTCGTAGGCGAGGGTGAAGGCCGCCTCCAGGTCGTCGGTCTGCTGCAGGGCCTCGGCGTACAGGGCCTGGCTGAAGTAGGTGTACTCGTTCTCTTCCGTGCAGCCGAACGAGGCGCGGTCGGCACGGGCGGCGGTCATCAGCAGGGTGCGCTCGTCCAGCAGCGGCTCGATGAAACCGCCGGAATAGCAGGCGGAGATCACCAGCACCTTGTAGCGGTCGGCCAGCGGCAGCAGCAGCTCGTTGAGTTCCCTGGCGCTGAGTTCGAACAGCTCCAGGCGCGGCAGCTCCAGCTGCAGGGCATGATCCGGCGAGCCATGGCTGGTCAGGTGGATGAAGATCAGGTCTTCCGGGCCGCTGCGCTCGGCCAGGGCGCGCAGGGCGCGGCGCAGGTTTTCCCGGGTGGCCAGCACTCGGTCGGCCAGATGGTCGCGATGGTTGATCAGCTCCAGCTGCGCATGGGCGCCGAAGCGCTCGCGCAGCAGCCGCGAGACATGCTCGGCCTCGCGCAGGAAGACGCTCTGCCGGCCATCGCCGGCCAACACCAGGCTGTACAGCTCCATGGCGGGTGTTGACGCGGGCAGGGCGTCCAGGGCTGCGCGCAGCAGGCGGCCCTGCTCCAGCAGGGCCAGCTCCAGCGGGTCGGTCAGCGGCTGGCCGTCGTCTTCGAACAGGCGCTGGCCGCGCGACCAGATACCGCTTACGCGCTGGCCGTCCGGGAGGATCAGCACGCCCTGGCCGTCGTACAGGCCCTCGGCCACCTCGCCCCGGTACTGGGTGCCGTCGGGATGCTTGTATTCCGCCTTGCCATGGGGACGCCCGTTACGGAAGTCGCCGTTCCAGGTTTCGCCGCTGGCCAGGGTGAGCATGCCCTGGCCATGGAAGCGGTCGTTCCGGAACTCGCCGATGTACACGGCGCCATCGGCGCCCCGGTACTGGCCCTGGCCCTGCAGCAGGCCGTGTTCGAACTGGCCGCTGTAGCGGCTGCCATCGGCCTCGTGGCGCACGCCCTGGCCGTGGATTTCGCCCTGGCTGAACAGGCCCTGGTAGCGGCTGCCATCCTCCCACTCCAGCTGACCGAGGCCGTGATAGCGATCGTCACGGAATTCGCCTCGGTAGCGGCCCTCAGGGGCCTCGAGCAGCCCCTGGCCATGCAGGCGGCCGGCCACGAACTCGCCGTGGTAGCGACTGCCGTCCGCATAGGTGAGCACGCCCACGCCATGGAACAGGCCACGCTGGAAACCGCCGGTGTAGCTGTCGCCTGAGGCGCCGCGCCACTGACCCTGGCCATGGAACAGCCCGGCCTGGAAGTCGCCTTCATACCAGGCGCCATTGGGGTATTCGATACGGCCGTGGCCGTGCAGCAGGCCGTCCAGCAGCTCACCGTGGTAGCGACCGCCATCGGGCAGCAGGGCGTCGGCGGCCGGGGTCGGCTCGCGCAGGTCGCAGGCCGTCAGCAGGAGAATGAACAGCAGAGGCAGGGAGAGGCGCATGCGGGGTCCACTTTGCCATCATTGATGAAAGGGGGGAGTATGCCGCATACCGGCGGGCGACGCCTATAATGCCGGGCCCTGAGTTTGAGGTAGTACGATGTTGGTATTGCGTGGCCTGACCTGGCTGATCCTGTTCCAGCTGCTGGGTACGGTTCTGAATGTGCTGGTGTTGCCCATCCTGCCGGGTCCCATCCTGGGCCTGCTGCTGCTGCTGGGCTTTCTGATCATGCGTGGCGAGGTGAGCGAGTCGCTCAGCCAGGGTTCCACCCAGCTGCTGCGCTTCCTGCCCCTGTTCCTGATTCCGCCGGCGGTGGGGGTGATCGTCTACGCCGAGGCCCTGGCCGCCGATTTCTGGGCCATCGCGATCACCCTGGTGGTGTCCCTGGCGGTGTCGCTGGCGTTTGCCGGCTGGCTGATGCAGAAACTCATTGACCGTCAGCAGCGCAAGGATACCGACACATGAGCCTCGATTTTCATGCCGCCTGGCAGGCCCTGATTCATCACCCCCTGTTCGGTCTGGGCATCACCCTGGGGGTCTATCAGCTGGCGGTGGCCGGCTATGAGCGTACCCGCTCCATGCTGCTGCAGCCGGTGCTGTTCTCCATGAGTGTGCTGGTGGCCGTACTGCTGCTCACCGGTCTCGACTACGCGGAGTACAGCGCCAGCGTCACGCCGCTGACCCTGCTGCTGGGCCCCACCACCGTGGCGCTGGCCGTGCCGCTGTATCTGAACCTGCGGCGCATTCGCCAGCTGTTCATGCCCATCCTGGTGACGCTGCTGGTAGCGGGGGTGTTCGCCACCGTGTCCGGGGTGCTGCTGGGCTGGCTGCTGGGTGCCGAGCGCCTGGTGCTGATGACCCTGGCGCCCAAGTCGGTGACCTCGCCGATCGCCATGCTGGTGGCCGACGAGATCGGCGGCGTGGCCGCGCTGGCGGCGGTGTTCGTGATGATCACCGGCGTGCTGGGCGCCATGTTCGGTCCGGCGCTGCTCGACCTGGCACGGGTGCGTCATCCGGCGGCGCGCGGCATGGCCATGGGCATGACCGCCCACGCGGTCGGTACCTCGCGCGCGCTGCAGGAAGGTGAGGAATGCGGCGCCTTCTCGGCCCTGGCCATGAGCCTGATGGGTGTGGCCACCGCCGTGCTGCTGCCACTCCTGATCGCGCTGATTGTCTGAGGCGGAACAGGAGGGTGTGCCGATGACCCTGCCGCTGTTCCCGCTCGACACCGTGCTGTTCCCGGGTTGCAACCTGGATCTGCAGCTGTTCGAGCCGCGCTATCTGGACATGCTCAGTGGCTGTCTGAAGCGCGGCGAGGGGTTCGGCGTGGTCACCCTGCTGGTCGGTTCGGAAGTCGGCAAGGCTCCCACGTCCTTTTCCGAGGTGGGTTGCGAGGCGCTGATCCGCGACTGGCGCCAGCAGCCCAACGGCCTGCTCGGCATCCGCGTGGAAGGCGGCCGGCGCCTGCGGGTGGACAGCTCGCGGGTGCAGCCTGACCAACTGACCCTCGGCGAGGTGCAGTGGCTCACGGAGGGTGAGGATCCGCCGCTGGGCGACGAGCATCCGGAACTGCAGCAGCTGCTTCAGGCCCTGGTGGAGCACCCGCTGGTCAGCGCGCTGGGCATGACCGATCCGGTGACCCGCCACGGAGCGCTGGCCGATCGTCTGGCCTACCTGCTGCCGTTCGACAACACCCGCAAGCTGCGCCTGCTCGCCTGCCTGGATCCCCGTGAGCGCCTGGCCATGCTGGATGCCTGGCTGGACGCGCTGCAGGGGGAATAGGGCATGGGGCGGCCTGGACGATCGGCGTCAAGGCTCCTCCCACAGATAACGCGCCACCCTGATGCCCGCCTCACAGTGGCGGCGTGATCCGCTGATAGCGATACATCTCCAGCGCCGCCGGCAGCTCCCAGGTGGCGATGCCCCCCAGCAATGCCACGCAGGCCGGCAGGATCAGCCACCAGGCGCGCGCCGGCAGGGCGCGCAGCGGCGTGCGCCGCTGCGCCAGGGCCAGGCTCAGACCGCAGAGGGTGGCGGCCAGCAGCGCGCCGCCGATCACGTCGCTGGGCCAGTGCACCCCGAGGTAGACGCGCGACAGCGCGATCAGCGCGGCCGGAATGCCGGCCAGCAGCAGCCAGGTCAGGCGCAGGCGCGGCGGCTGCTCGCGGCCGGCCAGCACGGCGAGGCAGAAGAAGAAGGCGAAGGCCGCCGAGCTGTGCCCGCTGGGGAAGCTGAAGCTGTGCAGCGGCTCGACCAGCACCTCGGGCCGGGCCCGGGCGAACAGCGCCTTGAGCAGGCCGTTGGCCAGGGCGGTACCCAGCAGGGTGCCGGCGGCGAAGAGCAGGGCGCGGCGCTGGCGCAGCACCAGCAGCAACAGGCACAGCAGCAGGCCGCAATACAGCTGGGTGCTGAAGTCGCCCAGGCGCGTGACCAGCACCATGACGCGATCCAGTCCGATGCTGCGGCCGCTCTGCACCAGCGCCAGCAGGCCCTGGTCGAAGGCATGCAGCCAGGGCAGGGCCAGGGCCACCGCCAGCAGTGCCAGGGCGCACAGTCCGGCGGTGAGCGGTGTGGCCAGGCGCAGACGCTGCACGCTCAGCTGGGTTGCGCCTACCAGCAGCAGGCCCAGGCCGGCGGCCAGCGCGCTGGCGGGCAGCCAGAAGCCTTCCGGCAGCGGCAGGCGCAGGGCCGCGCCGGTGGCCCAGCCCGGCAGCAGGTAGGCCACCGACCAGCCAGCGGCAGCCACCAGGCTGATCAGGCAGAAGCGCAGGAAGGGCATGTCCAGCATGCCGGCGATCATCGGCAGCAATGGCCGCAGCGGGCCGATGAAGCGCCCCAGCAGCAGGCTGGTGGCGCCGTAGCGCTGGAAATGCAGCTCCGCCACCAGCAGCCATTCCGGGTGCCGGCGCAGCACGGCCAGGCGCCGGATGTTCTGGTGGAAGCGCCGCCCCAGCCCGTAGGACAGCAGATCGCCCAGCAGGCCGCCGGCATAGCCCAGCAGCAGTACCTGCCAGAGCTCCAGGGCGCCGCCGCCGGCCAGCACGCAGATGGCGAACAGCAGCACGGTGCCCGGCACCAGCAGGCCGGCCACCGCCAGGCATTCGAGGCAGGCGGTCAACAGGATCGCCACTCCCAGCCAGTGGGGATGCTGGGCGAGCCAGAGGTTGAGGTCGGAAATCCAGGCGTCCATCGGTGCCCTCGCGTGCAAGGGCGCGAATGATAGCAGCCGGAAACGGCTCCTTAGCGCTCGGCTGGCGCCGTCTGTGTCCGGAAGGCGTCGGCGGCATTCTGCAGCTGTTGCGACAGCCCGAGCAGCGCCTCGCTCTGGATGTGCGCCTCGCCGATGCGCGTCAGGTTCTCCTGGCCCAGCTGGCGCAGCTCGCTGCTGTGGCGATGAATCAGGCCGATGCCGGCGGACTGCTCGGCGGTGGCGGCAGCGATGCGTCGGGCCATGTCGGCGCCGGCGCGGATACCGTCCACCACGGTCTGCAGGGCTGCGTCGGCGCTTTCCGCCTGGGCGGCACCCCGTTCGGCCTGGGTGACCTGCCGGTGCATGGCCTGGCGCACCAGGTCGGCGGTCTGCTGCAACTGCGCGATGCGCAGGCGGATCTGCTCGGTGGCCTCCGCGCTGCGGCGCGCCAGGGCGCGCACTTCGTCGGCGACCACGGCGAATCCGCGTCCGCTGTCGCCGGCGCGGGCCGCCTCGATGGCGGCGTTCAACGCCAGCAGGTTGGTCTGTTCGGCGAGGGCGCCGATCACGTCCAGCACCTGCTCGATGCCTGCGCTCTCCTCGGTCAGTCGGGCGATGCTTTCGCCGTTGCCGCGTACCGCCTGCGCCAGATCCTGCAGGTCGGCAAGGCTGGATTCGATGACCCGGTGGCTCTGCCGGGTGGCCTCGCCGGCGTGGCGACTGGCCTCGGCGGCCTGCTCGGCGTCGCCGGCCACCCGCTGGATGCTCTGTTCCAGCTCGCCGAGGGCGTCATACACCTGGGCCTCGCCCCGGGCCTGGCGCTCGGTGCTGGCGTGCAGCGCCTGGCTGAGCTCGGTGAGCTGGCGGCTGCTGTCGCCCACCTGTCCGGCATGTCGGCGCAGGCTGTCGACCAGCTCGGCCAGGTACTGGCGCAGGCGGTTCAGCGACTGGCCGATGCGTCCCACCTCGTCCAGCCGGGAGATCAGTCGTACCGGGAGGGTGAAGTCGCCGCTGGCCCAGTGCTGCAGGACGGCATCCATCTGCCCCAGCATGCGGGTCAGGTGGCGCTGCAGGCCGTAGGTGAGCAGCGCCGCCAGCAGGATCAGGATGATGGCCAGCCCCTGCAGGGTCCCCACCTCCGCCTGGATACGCTGCTGCTCGCCGCGTACCAGCGGTTCGAGGGCGGCCAGGGCCAGGCGCAGGTCGTCGCTGCGTGCCTGGCTGGCCTCGCGGAGCTGCTGGCGCTGGCGGATCAGCGCATGGGTGCTGTCCAGTTCCGCCGGATAACGTTGTGCCAGGCCGTGCAGCTCGCGCTTCAGGGCGATGCCACGGTCCGCCCGGTCGACCTCCGGCGTTTCGCTCTCCAGACCCAGCAGGGCGGCGAAGGCGCCGCTCGCCGAGGCGCCATCCTCCAGCACGCCCAGCAGTGGCAGTCGGCGGATGGCTTCGATGGCCTGCGCCAGCTCGTCCAGCGCCTGGCGCACCTCGGTGAGCAGACTGCCCCGGTCGCTGGCGGCCAACTGGCCGCGCAGCAGTCCCAGGCGTTGCAGCTGCAGGGCGGCGTCAAGCAGGCGGGGCGGGTAGTCCCTGGCGGCGGCGACCTCGGCCTCCCGGGCGTAGTCGCCCAGGGCGCGCAGGGCGGCGCTCATCTCCCGCTCGGCCTGCAACAGAAGGCCCTGGGGATCGGCCGCCAGCTTGCCGGCGGCCAGCAGGTCGCCATCCACGAAGCGGCGCAACTGGTCGAGGCTGGGATGCAGGTCGGCGGTCAGCGCGGCGGGCAGCCCCTCCAGCTCCCGGGTGAACAGGGTGATCTGCTCCTGCGCTGCCCGATGCCGCAGGGCGTCGCCGGTGTCCAGATAGGCGCCGATTTCCCCGTCCAGCCGTTGCAGCTGCTGCGACAGCGCCAGGTAGCGGTCCATCATCTGGCGGGGGCGGTCGAGGGCCTGCTGCGACCACCAGAGGGTGGCGCCCAGGACCAGGCAGGCCATCAGCATGATCAGGGTGATGGCAGGCGTCAGCAACTTCAGGCGCATCGCAGTCTCGGCATCCTTGGAAACGGGACGCCGACACCCTATGTCATCTTGATGACAGTCTCGTGACGCCGGCCGCTCCCATAAAGTTCGGCCGGCAGGGTGGGACGGTTCCCGATATAGTGGTTCGCACCCGCCTCACTGCAATAAGGAACATGCCATGCTGGATTGGAAAAACCGCGACAGCGGTGCCGCCGCCCCGGAACCGCAGCCCCGTCCCCGCCGCTTCCTGGCGCGCAGCCTGCTCGTCCTGCTGGGCGTGGCGCTGCTGGCCAGCTGGCTGGTGGGCTGGTTCTGGAGCCGCGAGCCGGCCTCCTTCCCGGTGCAGCGCGCGGCCCAGGAGTCGGCCGAAGGGGCGCAGCGGCAGCTGGTGGTCGGCTATACCACGGTGGAGACCTTGCGCCGCGTGGCCAGCACCCTGCTGGACAAGCCCGGCGGCTACCTGAGCAACGACATCGCACCGCCCGGGCTGTGGCTGGACAACATGCCCAGCTGGGAATACGGCGTGCTGGTGCAGGTGCGCGACCTGTCCCGGGCCCTGCGCAAGGACTTTGCCCGCTCCCAGTCGCAGTCCACCGAGGACCCGGACCTGGCCAAGGCCGAGCCGCTGTTCCACTTCGACAACAAGAGCTGGGCGCTGCCGGCCACCGAAGCCGAGTATCGCCGCGCCATCGGTCACCTGGACAGCTACCTGGCGCGCCTGACCGACCCGGCGCAGAACGCGCGTTTCTTCACCCGCGCCGACAACCTCAACACCTGGTTGGGTGACGTGGCCACCCGCCTGGGCTCGCTGTCCCAGCGCCTGTCGGCCAGCATCGGCCGGGTGCGCCTGAACCCCGAGGAGGGGCAGGTGAGCGAGGAGCGGGTCGAGACTCCCTGGCTGCAGATCGACAACGTGTTCTACGAGGCGCGCGGCCAGGCCTGGGCGCTGGCCCATCTGCTGCGCGCCATCGAGGTGGACTTCGCCGACGTGCTGGCCAAGAAGAACGCGCTGGTCAGCGTGCGGCAGATCATCCGCGAGCTGGAGGCCGCCCAGGAACCGCTGTGGAGCCCGATGGTCCTCAATGGCAGTGGTTACGGCGTGCTGGCCAACCACTCGCTGGTGATCGCCAACTACATCTCGCGGGCCAATGCGGCGATCATCGATCTGCGCAACCTGCTGAGCCAGGGCTGATGGGTATCACTCCCGAAGAACAGGCCCACCGCCAGGCTTCCGACCGGGAGCTGGTGGCCTGGGTAGACGAAGAAGACCGTCTGCTCGGCGCGCTGCCGCGTGCCGAGCTGCGCGAGCAGGGCCGTATCGGCCGCTGCACCTTCATCCTGCTGTTCAACGGCGCCGGCGAGCTGTGCGTGCACCGGCGCACCCTGAGCAAGGCGCTGTATCCCGGCTACTGGGACGTGGCCGCCGGCGGCATGGTGGGGCCGGATGAAAGCTACGCCGAGGCCGCCGCCCGCGAACTGCACGAGGAACTGGGCATCAGCGGGGTGCCCCTGGTCGAACACGGTCGCTTCTTCTTCGACGAGCCGGGCAACCGCCTGTGGGGGGCGGTGTACTCGGCGGTGTCCGATGCGCCGCTGATGCTGCAGCCCGAGGAAGTGGCCGAGGCGCGCTTCATGCCGCCCCACGAGGCCCTGGCCCACAGCCAGCACGAGCCCTACTGCCCCGACTCCCTGCAGGCCCTGCGCCTGTTCCTGCGCTGACCGGCGCCCGGTAAACTGCCGGGCCCGCGCGTTACCGAGGATTCCCCCGTGGCCAAGAAGCTCACCTCCCTGTCCGCCCTGGGCGGCCTGGTCTATTCCACCGATGGCGGCCGCCACTGCCCCGACTGCAGCCAGCCGCTGGATGCCTGCATCTGCGGCCAGCCGACCCTGCCCCAGGGCGACGGCATCGCCCGGGTGCGTCGGGAAACCAAGGGCCGTGGCGGCAAGACGGTGACCACCATCAGCGGTGTGCCGCTGGTCGGCGAGGAGCTCAAGGAACTGGCCAGTGCGCTGAAGAAGCGCTGTGGCTGCGGTGGCGCCCTCAAGGACGGGGTGATCGAGATCCAGGGCGACCATGTGGAGCTGCTGCTGGCCGAACTGATCAGGCGCGGCTTCAAGGCGAAGAAGTCCGGCGGTTAGCCCGTAGACCAGTGCTTTTCCGCTTGCCAGGCAGGGCGAAGCCCCTGGGTGGCCAGGGCGTACACCTGCCCCTGCGGAAGACGCAGCCGCGCTCTGCTTTCCAATCCGCTGCGAAACTGGCAGGCTCGGGGCCAGTTCACAGCAGCGAGGTGACCCCCATGGGCAGACGCACACGCAAGTCCGACGGCAGCCAGTGGACGGTGGCCGACAGCCGGGGGGTGTACGGCATCCGCCACTGGGGCGCCGGCTATTTCGCCCTCAACGAGGCCGGGCACGTGGAGGTGCGGCCGCGTCGTCTGGAAGCCCAGGGCATCGACCTCTACGAGCAGGTCCAGCAGCTGCGCGAAGGCGGCCTGCAGCTGCCGCTGCTGCTGCGTTTCCCCGACATCCTGCAGGACCGGGTACGCCAGCTGACCGGCGCCTTCGATGCCAGCATCGCGCGCCTGGACTACCAGAACCGCTACACCGCCCTGTACCCCATCAAGGTCAACCAGCAGGAAGCGGTCATCGAGAGCATCATCGCCACCGAGAACGTCGCCATCGGCCTTGAGGCCGGCTCCAAACCCGAGCTGCTGGCCGTGTTGGCCCTGGCGCCGCAGGGCGGCACCATCGTCTGCAACGGCTACAAGGACCGCGAGTTCATTCGCCTGGCGCTGATCGGCCAGAAGCTCGGCCATGACGTGTTCATCGTCATCGAGAAGGAATCCGAGGTGAGGCTGCTCATCGAGGAAGCTGCGGCACTGAAGGTGCTGCCGCAGATCGGCCTGCGCGTGCGGCTGTCCTCGCTGGCCTCCTCCAAGTGGGCGGACACCGGCGGCGAGAAATCCAAGTTCGGCCTCTCCGCCGCGCAGCTGCTGGCGGTGGTCGAGCGTTTCCGTGAGGCGGGCCTGGACCAGGGCGTGCGCCTGCTGCATTTCCACATGGGTTCGCAGATTGCCAACATCGCCGACTACCGGCGCGGCTTTCGCGAGGCCATCCGCTACTACGGCGAGCTGCGTCAGCTGGGCCTGCCAATCGATCACGTGGACGTCGGCGGCGGCCTGGGTGTGGACTACGACGGCACCCATTCGCGCAACGCCAGCTCGATCAACTACGACATCGAGGACTACGCCGGAGCGGTGGTCGGCATGCTCAAGGAGTTCTGCGACGAGCAGGGCATCCCGCACCCGCACATCTTCTCGGAAAGCGGCCGCGCGCTGACCGCGCACCACGCGGTGCTGGTGGTGCAGGTCACCGACGTGGAGCGCCACAACGACATGGCGCCGGAGATCGACCCGCAGCAGGAGTATCCCGAGTCGCTGCGCGAGCTGTTCGACATGCTCGGCAAGATCGATCCGGAGAGCGTGGCGGAAACCTACTGGCGCGCCACCCACTTCATCAGCGAGGTGGCGGCCCAGTACTCGGCCGGCAAGCTGGGCCTGGCCCACAAGGCCCTGGCCGAGCAGTGCTACTTCGCCATCTGCCGGCGGCTGCACAACCAGCTCAAGTTCCACCAGCGCGCCCATCGCGAGCTGCACGACGAGCTCAATGACAAGCTGGCCGACAAGTACATCTGCAACTTCTCGGTGTTCCAGAGCCTGCCGGACACCTGGGCGATCGACCAGATCCTGCCCATCATGCCGCTGCATCGCAACGACGAGGAGCCGACCCGCCGCGCCGTCCTGCAGGACCTGACCTGCGACTCGGACGGCAAGATCCGTCACTACGTGGACGAGCAGAGCATCGAGACCACCCTGCCGGTGCACGAGATCGCGCCGGGGCAGGAATACCTGCTGGGCATCTTCCTGGTGGGCGCCTACCAGGAAATCCTCGGCGACATGCACAACCTGTTCGGCGACACCGACTCGGTGAACCTCTACCAGCGCGCGGACGGCAGCGTCTACCACGCCGGCATCGAGACCCATGACACCATCGAGGACCTGCTGCGCTACGTGCACCTGTCCGCCGACGAACTGATGGGCTTCTACCGGGACAAGGTCTCCCGCGCCGGCCTCAGCGCCGCCGAGCGCAACCGTTACCTGGACGCCCTGCGCCTGGGCCTGACGCGCTCTTCCTACCTCACCACCCCGTAGGGCGGACAGCGCTGTCCTGTCCGCCGATGGCGCCAGCCCGAGGTCTCGCCTGGTGGACAAAACAACGCTGTCCGCCCCACGGCCTGCCCCGGCCGGCTCCCAATCGAGCCTGTGGCTATCGATCCGCCTCGATCAGCCGCGGCCACAGCCGCCTGGCCATCACCGCCATGGCCAGGCTGCGCGCCAGCATGAACAGGCAGAACGCCAGCCACAGTCCGTGATTACCCCAGCCCTGCAGCAGCCAGCCCACGGGCAGGGCCAGCAGCGCGGCCAGCAGCATGGCGTCGCGCATTTCCCGGGCCCGGGTGGCGCCGATGAACAGGCCATCGAGCAGGTAGCTCCACACCGTCAACAGCGGCAGCAGCGCCAGCCAGGGCAGGTAGGCGCGGGCGGTGGCCAGCACTTCCGGCATGTCGGTCTGCAGGCGCAGGAACGGTTCGCCACCCAGCAGGAACAGCAGGGCGAAACCCAGGCTGCCCAGCAGCGACCAGCCGCCGGCCACCACCAGGGTGCGGCGCAGCGCCTGGCGATCGCGGGCACCGATGGCGTGGCCGCACAGGGCCTCGACCGCATGGGCCAGGCCGTCCAGGGCATGGGCGGTGACCAGCAGGCCGTTGAGCAGCAGTGCATTGGCCGCCACCGTGGCGTCCCCGAGGCGTGTGCCCTGCACGGTGACCAGGAAGAACACGCCCTGCAGCACCAGGGAACGGATGAGGATGTCGCGGTTGACCGCCAGCAGCGGGCGCCACTGGCTCCAGCGGCGCAGCGGGGCCAGCAGCAGCCGACCCGGATGGCGGGCCAGTTCTCCGCGGCACAGCAGCAGGCCGATCGCCAGGCCGCTCCATTCGGCCGCCACCGAGGCCCGGGCGGCGCCGCTCACGCCCCAGCCCAGGCCCAGCACGAACCACAGGTCCAGCAGCAGGTTGAGCAGGTTGATGGTCAGCAGGATGGCCAGCGCCGCGCGGGCGTTCTGGGCGCCGAGAAACCAGCCGATCAGCGCCTGGCTGGCGAGCATCGCCGGCAGGCCGAGCAGACGGGTGTGGAAGTACTGGCGCGCCAGCTGATCCAGGTCAGCCGAAGGCTGCATCAGGCCCAGGGCGAGGCCGCTGCCGGGGATCGCCAGCAGACCCAGGGACAGGGCCAGCAGCAGGCTGAGCAGCCCCGCCTGCAACAGCAGCAGGCGCAGCGCAGCGCCATCGCCACGCCCGCTGGCCTGGGCGGCGAAGCCGGTGGTGCCCATGCGCAGGAAGCCGCAGCACCAGACCAGCAGGCTGTACAGGCTGGCGCCCACGGCCACCGCACCCAGCTGGTGGGCATGATCCAGGTGGCCGATCACGGCGGTATCCACCAGCGCCACCAGGGGCACGCTGAGGTTGGAAACCAGCATGGGGGTGGTCAGTGACCAGACGCGCCGCTGGGTGGGCCCATGGCGCCAGTCTTCGAGAAAGAGGCGTGGAAACATGGCGTCATGATACGCGTGCGCGCCGCCGGCAGGTGCGAAGGCGCGCTGCTAGGCTCTGTAGCGAAACGGGGGTGTGGCGCATTGACGCCTGAGCCGGAACAGGAGACGGGTGAGTGGTCAAGCTTCTACAGGGCTTGTGGCTGGTGGCGCAGCTGCTGTTGCTGGTGGTTCTGGACGGCTTCGTGGTCGGGCCGACCCGCGCCGATGAACCGCAGGTGCGGCGCCAGTTCGATGGCGCCGGCCGGGTCCTGCGCGATCAGCAGCTGGACGACCAGGGCCGCCCCCATGGCCTGATGCGCGAGTTCTACCCGAACGGCGTGGTGCGTTATCAGACCCAGTACGTCGAGGGGCGTCGCGAAGGTCTGGAGCGCTACTTCCGCGAGGACGCCAGCCTCAGCCGCCTGGCCTATGTGGATGCCCAGGGGCGCGAGCTGGCCAGCGTGGCGCTGCTGGCCGATGGCCGGCTGACCAGCCTGCACTGTGGCGACCGGCCCTGGCTGGAGGGGCGCGACACCAGCTGGTGCGGTTTCGATGGCAAGCCCGGCGAGGTGACCCTGCATGATGAAAGCGGCCGGGTGACCGCCCGGGAAACCTGGCTGCGGGGCGCGCTGCTGCGTCGCGAGGAGTTCGACCGCCAGGGGCGGCTTACCGGCCTGCAGCGGCGCAACGGCGATCACGACATCCGGGTGCGCTATTTCAGCAACGGCCAGCCGCGCAGCGAGTCCTCGTCCCGCGTGGGCCAGCCCGAGGACCGGCGCGACGGCTACGAACGCGAGTGGGCGCAGACCGGCCAGCTGCTGCGCGAGACCTTCTGGGAAAACGGCAGGCTGCTCAGCGACAGCCAGTGGTACCTGAACGGCCGCCTCAAGGAGCGCCGCATCCTCCAGGAGAGCGCGGAAGGCCCGGCGCTGATGAAGATCGAGCAGTACTGGAACAGCGGACGGCTGCGCTACCGGGGCGCGCAGATCGATGGCATCAGCGTGGGTAGCCACGAGCGCTTCGATGAGGAAGGGCGACTGCTGCTGGAAGTGCGCATGGATGGCAACGGCATGCCGGTGCTGCGCCTGGAATACGATCCCCACACCGGCGAGGTGCGCAAGGCCGAGCGCATCGGCCCCAACGGCCTGGCGCCGCTGCCGGTGCGCCCGGAGCGCGACGTGTTCTAGCTACGAGCGCCGCTGGACGATGAAATCGGCCAGTCCGCGCAGCGGAGCGGCGTCCTCGCCGAAGCCGGCCAGGGCGCTATGGGCCTGGTCGCGCAAGTGCAGGGCGTAGTCCTTGGCGGCGGCCAGGCCGAGCAGGGCGGGGTAGGTGGGCTTGTGGTTGGCCTGGTCCTTGCCCTGGGTCTTGCCCAGGGTGGCGGTGTCGCTCTCCACGTCGAGGATGTCGTCCTGCACCTGGAAGGCCAGGCCGATGGCGCGGGCGTAACCCGCCAGGGCCTCCAGCCGGGCGCCGTCGGCCTGGCCGCTGGCCAGGGCGCCGAGACGCACGCTGGCTTCGATCAGCGCGCCGGTCTTGTGGCGATGCATCAGCTCCAGGGCCTGCTGATCCAGCGTGCGCCCCACCGATTCCAGGTCGATGGCCTGGCCGCCGACCATGCCCGCCGCACCGGAGGCGCGGGCCAGCTGCCGGAACATCTCCAGGCGCAGCGCCGGATCGGCGGGGTTGCCCTCCGGACGGCACAGGGCCTCGAAGGCCAGGGCCTGCAGGGCATCGCCGGCCAGGATCGCGCAGGCCTCGTCGAAGGCCTTGTGGGTGGTGGGCTGGCCGCGGCGCAGGTCGTCGTCATCCATGGCCGGCAGGTCGTCATGCACCAGCGAGTAGGCATGGATCAGCTCGACTGCGCAGGCCGCGCCATCGGCCTGGGCCAGATCGCCCCGCAGGGCCTGGCAGCTGGCATACACCAGCAGCGGACGCACGCGCTTGCCGCCATTCATCACGCTGTAGCGCATGGCCTGGTACAGACGCTCCAGTTCCGCGCGCGGCGGCACGAACAGGGCGTGCAGCGCAGTGTCGACGCGCTGCTGGCAGTCCTTCTGATACCTCTCGATCATGGCTGGTCATCTACCTGGAACGGCTCGGTGCGGGTCTCGCCGTCGCGCTCGAGCAGCATCTGCACCTTCTGCTCGGCCTGGCTCAGCGCGCTCTGGCAGTCGCGGGTGAGGCGGATGCCCTGCTCGAAGGCGTTCAGCGACTCTTCCAGGGAGAGCTCGCCACCTTCCAGGCGCTCGACCAGTTGCTGCAGTTCGGCGAGGGACTGCTCGAAATCCAGGGGGGCTTTGGTGCGGGTAGCCATGACGCGGTTCTCGGAACGAAGAAACGGGCGCGACACTAGCAGAGCCGGGGGACAGCGGCAAATGCGTGCCTACGCCGGCCCATGGAAGAGGGGGCTTCGGCCGTGTGCAGATGCCGATCAAGGCGTCACGGCCGAAGCGTCCCGGGTGATTCTCAGGCGTAGACCTTCCAGAAGTAGTAAAGCGTCATGCCACCGCCGACCAGCAGCACCAGGGCGCGCAGCAGCTTGGGCGGCAGACGTTCGCCCAGGGCGCCGCCGGCGTAGCCGCCGAGGGTAGCGCCGGCCAGCAGGACTGCCAGTTCCAGCCAGCTCACCCGGCCGGCGATGACGAAGGTGAGACTGGCGACCGTGTAGATCATGGCCGAGAACAGGTTCTTCAGCGCATTGGCACGGTTCAGCGCGTGCCCTTCGATGGAAAAGGCGGCCAGTTGCAGGATGCCCATGCCGGCACCGAAATAGCCCCCGTAGATGGACACCAGGCTGTGGCCGACGAAGCCCAGGGGTGTGTGGCGAACCTGCTCGGCGTCGCGTCGCCGGCTGGCCAGCCAGCGGCTCAGCCAGGGGCTGGCGGCGAACAGCAGGGTGGCGACCAGCAGGAGCCAGGGAATCAGGTTGCTGAACAGGTCGTCACCGCTGAGCAGCAGCAGCAGACCGCCGGCGGCGCCGCCCACCAGGCCGACCAGCAGCAGCGGCGTCAGGTAGCTGCCCAGGCCGCGCAGGGACGGGCGGGCTGCCCAGGCACCGGCCAGGCTGGCGGGCCACAGGGCCACGGCGTTGGTGGCGTTGGCGGTCACAGGCGGCAGGCCGATGGCGAGCAGGGCGGGGAAGGAGAAGAAGGTGCCGCCCCCTGCGAGGGCGTTCATGCCGCCGGCGGCAAAGCCGGCAGCGAGGATCAGCAGGACTTCGGGAAGGCTCATGGCGGACTCTTGTGGTTCTTATGTCAAATCGCGTTATGTAGCACGCAAGTTATGTATCGCGGCTATTAAGCCCGTTGTGCCTGCCAGGTGCAATCCGCCGCGGGCTGGGGGCGGGCGAACAGGTAGCCCTGCAGGCGATGACAGCCGTTGAGGCGCAGGAAGGCGGCCTGCCGCTCGTTTTCCACACCCTCGGCCACCACCTCCAGGCCCAGCTGCGCTGCCATGGTCAGGATGCCGCGCACCAGGGCCACCGAGCGGGGATTTTCGGGCAGCTCGGCGACGAACTGGCGATCGATCTTCAGGCCGTCGAAGCGGAACGCCTGCAGGTAGGTGAGCGAGGAATAGCCGGTGCCGAAGTCGTCCAGGTACAGCGGCAGGCCGGCATCCTTGAGCAGGCGCAGGGTTTCCTGCACGGAACTGCTGGATTCCAGCAGGGCGCTTTCGGTCAGTTCCAGCTCGATCAGCTCGGGCGGGGTGCCCTCCTCGGCGAGGATGCCGGTGAGGATGCCGGCCAGGTCCGGCTGGCGGAAGTCCAGTGGCGACAGGTTGACCGCCACGCGCAGCTTCAGCCCCTCGCGGGACCACTGCAGGGCCTGGCGACAGGCCTGGCGGAACACCCAGCGCGACACCTCGCGGATCATGCCGGTGTCCTCCAGTACGGGGATGAACTGCAGCGGCGAGACCAGGCCGCGGGTCGGGGAGCGCCAGCGCAGCAGGGTCTCCACCGAACGCGGGTGACCCTCGGCGTCCACCTGAGGCTGATAGTGCAGCTCGAATTCCTCGCGGGCGATGGCCAGGCGCAGTTCATCCTCCAGACGCTGGCGCTCCTCGGCCTCGGCGGCCAGCTGGCTGTCGAAGCAGGCCAGGCGATCGCGTCCCTCGGCCTTGGCCCGCAGCAGCGCCAGATCCGCCTGCTTGAGCAGCTCGCCGCCGGTGCCGCCGCGACCGACGTGCTGGGTGATACCCAGGCTGGCGGTGATGTACAGGGTGTACTGGCGGGTCTGGAAGGGCTGTCGCAGGGCATCGAGCAGGCGCTCGCCCAGGGCCACCGCCGCGGCGCTGTCGCGGCCGTCGAGCAGGAACATGAACTCGTCGCCGCCCAGGCGCGCCAGCAGATCGCCCGGCTCGACGAAGCGCCGCAGGCGGTCGGCCACCTGGCGCAGCAACTGGTCACCGACCGCATGGCCGAGGCTGTCGTTGATGCGCTTGAAATGGTCGATGTTGAGGAACAGCAGACTGAGCGAGCCGTGCTGGCCGAGCGATTCGTCCAGACGCATGAGCAGGTGATTGCGATTGGCCACCTCGGTCAGCTGGTCGTAGTTGGCCAGGTGGCGCAGGCGCTGTTCGGCGCGCTTGCGATCACCGATGTCGTGCAACAGCAACAGGTGGAAGGGCTGGCCGTTGCGCTCGAAGGGGGTGCAGGAGCCTTCCAGTGACAGCTCCTGGCGACCGAGCCAGACGGCGATCTCCTGCGACTGGCGCGGTTGCTCGCGCAGGCGCTGCCAGTTGTCCCTGCCCAACAGGGCGGCACTTTCCTGATGGGCCAGGGCGCGGGTGGCGCGGCCGAACAGCCGTGCGGCGGCCGGATTGGCCTCCACCACGCGCTCCTCGGCATTGATGATCAGCATGGCGATCGGCGCCGCGCTCACCAGGTTGCGCAGCAGCTGCTCGCTGTCGCGCAGGGCCGTCTGGTTTTCGCCCAGCTGACGCATCATCTGGTTGAAGTCACCGGCCAGGCGGCTGATCTCGTCCCGTCCGCCCACCCGGGCCTGGGCATTCAGGTCACCGCTGGCATAGCGCTGCATGGCATTGCCGATCAGGCTCAGGCGGCGCGTCACCAGGCGGCTGTAGGCAAGGTTGAGCAGGAGGCCGAGCAGCAGCAGCAGGCCGAGGGTCTGGGTCAGGGCCAGCCAGGTGCTCTGCCGGCGCAGGCGCATGGTCTGCTGGTAGTCAAGGCTGACCAGCAGGTTGTTGTAGACCATCTCACCCTGGTCATAGAGGTGAACCAGGGGATAGCTGGCCAGGTAGCTGTGTTCGCCCAGGGCTTCCCAGCGGGGGCGATCGCTGGCCAGCAGCCGGGCCAGTCGCGCAGGGTCGTTCAGCTCGGCGCCGGGCTCCAGGCCCAGGCGGGTGCTGGCGACGATGCGCTGCTGGTCGTCGATGACCATCGCCCAGCGCACTCCGGGCAGGCTGCCCAGGTCGGACAGCACGCCATGCAATTCATCGGTGCGGTGCTGGCGCAGGTGATCACTGGCGCTGCTCTGCACCAGGATCAGAATCTGCTCGGTGTAGCGGCGCAGCTCCTCCTCCACCAGGCGCGCGGTGCGCGGCAGGTGCAGGCCGATCATCATCAGGATGTAGATGATGGCGAACAGTCCGAGCAGCAGGGGCAGGGACTTGCGCAGCGACAGGTGCGTCAGCATGAGCCGCCCTCGCAGAGCAGGCGCCGATAGTCGAGGGCCCTGGGCAGCATCGCACGTTCCAGCTGGTAGGCATGGATCTGCTGCAGGCTCCTGAGCAACTGCCCGCCTTCGTAGAACTGCCGATTGAGCGCCAGGTCGCCCATCAGCAGGCCTTCGCGGGTCAGCTGCAGCGCCTCGCTGCCGATGCCCAGGCGGCGCATCAGCACGCTGTCGATGTAGTCGGGGGATTGCCGCCAGCGTGCCAGGCTTTCATGCCAGAGCGCCTGCAGGCGACGGCGCGCCTGCGGGCTGACGCGCTGCCGGTCGACCACGAGCACGTCGATGATCTCGTTGGGCAGTGCGCGGCTGTCCAGCATGCGGCGAGCCCCCAGGGCCTGCATCGCCGGGCCTTCGGAGGAAAAGGTGATGACCGCGTCGATTCGGCCTTCGCGCATGGCGTTCAGGTGTTCCTGCACCGGCAGGCTGACGATCTCCACCTGGTCACGCCGCAGGCCGCCCAGATCCAGCAGGCGGGACAGGAAGAAGGCTCCCAGGGCCGAATCTTCCACGCCGATGCGTGCGCCCAGCAGGTCCTGGGGATCGCGCAGGGGGGGCATGGCATACACCGCGTCGGCGCCAGCCGAGATATTGGTGATGAGGAGGATTTCCAGATCGTGATTGTCCGCCATCAGGCGGAGGGTTTCATCGATCGTGAGCATCGCGGCGTCGAGCAGCCCGTTGCGGAAGGCTCGCAGGACACCGCTGGTGCTGGGGTACTCCAGCAGTCGGAAGCCGGAGGGTTCGAGCCAGCGCAGGTCGTCAGCCACATACAGCGGGCCGTAGCCCAACCAGCGATTGCTGCCGATGCGCAGGTTGTCGGAGGTATCGCTGCAGCCCAGAAGCACACCGCAGAGGACCACAAGAGACAAGAGGCGACGCATTGCGAAATTCCGTTCCGCAGGCAAGTTCGCCTAGGTTATAGCGAATTGCCATCATGCGAAAGGTTCGGTCCCTTGTGCCGGAAGGGCGAAACCGGCCTGCCGACTTCGCCCCCGGGGAATCAGAACCAGCGATCGTTGCGCTTGCGGCCGCGGGTCAAGGCCGGAAGGATCAGGCCCAGCAACAGGCCGGCGCCGGCGATGCCGCCGCCGTACATCAGGTAGTCCATGAGCAGCTGGTTCTTTTCGTCACCCAGCTTTTCCCGGGCGGCGCGCAGTTCCGACTGGGTCTGGGCCAGCTCGGCATTCAGGGCCTTGCGCTGGGCCTCCAGCTCATCGATCAGCGCCTTGCGGGAGTCCAGCGTCTCCTGCATGCCCTGCACCCGGGCCTTCCAGGTGTCCTCGATGCCGGCCAGACGTTCGCGCAGATCCGTTACCTCCTGCTCCAGGGCCGGCAGGCGCTCGAACTGACTGGGCGCGTCCTGCAGGTCGCGGCTGGGAATCCACACGGTGTCGCCGGAGTCGGTACGCACCTGGCTGTAGTTGCCCTGGGTAGCCACCAGGGTGACCTTCTGGCCGGACTTCAGGGCGCCGACGATGCGGTAGCCGTCGGTAGGGCCGCTGCGCACGAAGGTGCTGAGGCTGTCACTGACCCAGCGATCGCTGGGTGCGGCCTGTGTGGTGCCGGCCAGGCACAGCGCCAGCAAGCCGAATGCACCTGCCAGGGAACGACGCGTGAAAGGGAAGGAGCGAGCAGGGGAACGGGACATGAGCATAGAAACTTCGCATGCAATAAAGGAAAAGAAAGCCCAACAAACGGACCGCGGAAAGCCGGCCCAGTTTACCCGGCTTGGAAGACCATGGTGTCCCGCAAGGGCGACGAGTGGTTGGGAACACAGAAAACCGAATAAGTTCCGCGAGAGGGATTCGCCTTTGGTCGAAGACAGGGATGGCAGGCGGATGCCGCAACACATGGCAAAAGGCTTACAGATCGGCGCTGCGTTTTGCCTTGGGCAACGGCCTGGCAAGCCTGGATAATAGGTCCTGCCAAGCACAGGAAGTGCGCGGCTCAAGGAAGAAGGGCCCAGACAGGACGTCACCGACAGGATGTCACAGGGCCGGAAAGAACCCGCTTCGGCGGGTTTTTTATTGCCCGGAGAAAACGTCCGGCCGGTGCGGCCGGGCCGCCGAGCGACGCCGGCCGGAAGCGTGGCGCTTTACGGAAGCTCGCGGATGACCACTGTCCCCGCCAGCTTGTCATGCCATCCCTGCTTGCGGGGGTCGAACGCCACCCAGAGCAGTCCCAGGCCCAGCGGCAACGTGGCCAGCAGGTAGGCGAAGTAACGGCCTACCGCCTGCCCCGTGGTCAGGGTGTTGCCCGTCTGCGCGTCCACCACCTGGGCCGAGACCGCCATCTTTCCGGGCGTGGCCCGCTTGTAGAGCCAGAACAGGATGACCGCCACGGCGGGCAGGACATAGCTGATCAGCAAATCGCCCATCCCGGCGATGACCGGCCCGTCCGGGTCCGTGAAGTACTCGGTTCCGTACAGGGCGATCAGCAGCGGTGCGCTGATGATGGACAGGATGATTCCATCGATGACCGTGGCCCCCACGCGAGGCCAGAAGCCGACATATTTGGCGCGTTCTACGTCCATAGGGTCTTCCTTGCTGAAAGGTTGCTTGGCGGGCGCAGTCTGCCTGATTGTCCGCCAGGGCATAAGCACGAGGTTTGCAAAGCGCAAACTGGGACGCTTATTGCGCGGAAAAGTGTGGCTTGAGGGGCTGCGCATAGGAGAGTCGGCCTCCCCAGGGGCCCGCTGGCGTGGCGGTCAGACGGCTAGCGATGCGTCCCGGTCGCGAACAGCTCATTCAGTTCGGTGCCTGTCGGTATGCCGGCAAAACCATCGAATCGACCTTCTTCGCTCATCATGCGGGCGGCAGCGATAAAGCCGCTCCAGGCTGAGCGGGCCAGCGCCCCGCCGACGCTGATTCGCCTCACGCCCATATCGGCGAGGTCGGCTACCGTCAGGTCAGTCGTCCAGCCAATCAGTACATTCACGGGCTTGGGGGCAACCGCTTCGACAATCGCCCGGATTTCCTCGCGGGTCCTGATGCCAGGTGCGTACAGGCAGTCGGCTCCGGCTTTGGAATAGGCAACCAGGCGCTTGATGACATCATCCAATCCCGGCTGGCCGACAAAATAGTTTTCAGCCCGGCCGACCAGCAGGGTGTCCCCGCCCTTTGCATCGATGGCCGCTCGGGCCGCCAGCAGCCGATCCACGGCTTCGGATCGGTCCCTGAGTGGACGCCGCGGGTCGCCGGTGGAGTCCTCGATCGAAAGCCCGGCAACGCCCGTGTCCACTGCCAGGCCGACGCTCTCGAACACTTCATCGGGACCCAGACCGAAACCGCTTTCAAAGTCGGCATTGATGGGCAGGTCGGTGGCCGCCCCCAGATAGCGCAGGTGAGCCAGGGTATCCGAGCGGGCCAGCTGACCATCCGCTCGGGCTTGCGACCAGGCATATCCGGAGCTGGTGGTCGCCAGTGCCTTGTACCCCAGACTCTCCAGGATGCGTGCACCGCCGAGATCCCAGGGATTGGGGAGCAGAAAGCAGCCGTCACGGTGCATTTCTCGGAACGCAGTCCGCTTTTCGTTCACTGTCAGCCGAGCCATCACTCCTCCGTCGCTTGGTCGCCCTGCGGGTCTGATCCGCTTGTTGGCGAGACTAGAGGCTTTTCGCAGACAAATAAAAAAGCCGGCTTGCGGCCGCCAAGGATCAGACAGTGCCTCTACAGCCTCGTGATACTGGTCTCTCTGTTTATCTAGGTGTGTAAACCCAGTACGTTGTTCAGTGGAAGTGGTACGCGGCTGATGGGTGGGTTGTAGCCAAGGCTGGCGTGTGGTCTGTGCCAGTTGTAGTGGTGCAGCCACGGCAGCAGGTGAGCGGCGCGTTGCTCGGAACTCTCATAGCTGCGGGCGTATGCCCACTCGCGCAGGCTGGTCTGGATGAAGCGTTCGGCTTTGCCGTTGGTACGTGGGGTATAGGGCCTGGTCCAGAGATGGCGCAAGCCCAGCCGGCGAACCAGGCGACGGAAGCGTCTGGAGCGGTAGCAGACACCGTTGTCGGTCATGATGCGCGTAACGCGGATGCCCAGGCCCCGGTAGTAACGCAACGCTTGCAGCAGAGCCCTGCAGGCGCTGGCGCCACGCTCATCGGGATGCAGGGAGCTGAACGCTATGCGGCTGGCATCATCGATGGCCACATGGACAAACTCCCAGCCGGTCCCACGGGACTTTTGCTGGCGGTCACCCGTGACCCGGTGGCCGGGCTTGCGGAAGCGTCCCAGCTTCTTGATATCCAGATGCAGGAGATCGCCGGGATGCGCGTATTCGTAGCGCACCACCGGAGGGGCGGGCTCCAGCTCGGCCAGGCGATGCATGCCGGCTTTTCTGAGGCGCCGCGCCACCGTGCTGACGGCCAGGCCCAGCTCACTGGCGATCTGTCGATAGGTCTTGCGGGCGCGCCGTAGCTCGATGAGGCGCGCAACCAGAGTTTCTGAGGTGGCATGCGGGCAGTGCCTTGGCCGAGACGAGCGATCGGCCAGGCCAGCCTCGCCCTCCTGGCGAAAGCGCCGCAGCCACTTGTAGGCGGTCCGCACACTGACGCCGGCGGCCTGGGCAGCATCCTCGACACGTAGCCCCTGTTCGATACGCCGGACAAGAAGGGCTCGACCGCGCGGGGTAAGACGGGCATGTTTATGCAGGTTCATCCGGGGCTCCTGGAAGGCTGTGTTGGTCGCACTTCCAGAATTCCGGGAATGCCCCGGATGAACAACCTACTGAGAGATCACAGCTAGGCATAGCCCCTGCAGTTGCGCACCGAGACAGGCGCGCGCAGGACCAAACCCCGTCAACGCCCCAAGCCTCCCGCCTTCGGAGCCGCAACGGCCCCTGGGCTCTCGCCAATACCGAGCAGCGTCATTCTTTCCGGCG
>DATGNS010000060.1:0-2166 GCA_035306625.1 Pseudomonas sp.
GCAGATCGCCAGCGCCGCCGACATCGACCAGGCCGTGCGTCTGGGCCTGGGCTATCCCCAGGGCCCGCTGGCCTGGGGCGACAGCCTCGGTCCGCGCCGCCTGCTGACCATCCTGGAGCGCATGCTCGACCTGACCGGCGATCCGCGCTACCGCCCGAGCCCCTGGCTGCGTCGCCGCGCCCAGCTGGGCCTGTCGCTGCGTCAGGACGAGCCGTCCGCTGTCTAACTCCTTCCCTATATAGGTTTCGTCATGCTCAACGCTTACATCTACGCAGGCCTGCGCACTCCCTTCGGTCGCCACGGCGGCGGCCTGGCCCCGGTTCGTCCGGATGATCTGGTGGCCGACGTGATTCGCGAGCTGATCGCGCGCACCGGTGTCGACGGCGCCGCCGTGGACGACGTGATCCTGGGTAACACCAACCAGGCCGGTGAAGACAGCCGCAACATCGCCCGTCACGCCGTGCTGCTGTCCGGCCTGCCGGTCACCGTGCCCGGTCAGACCGTCAACCGCCTGTGCGCCAGCGGCCTGGCCGCGGTGATCGACGCCGCCCGCGCCGTCACCTGCGACGAAGGCGAACTGTTCGTGGCCGGCGGCGTGGAAAGCATGTCCCGCGCCCCGTTCGTCATGGCCAAGGCCGAGAAGGCCTACAGCCGCGATTTCACCGTGTACGACAGCACCATCGGTGCCCGCTTCCCGAACCCGAAGATCGTCGAGCAGTTCGGTAACGACACCATGCCGAAGACCGGCGACAACGTGGCCGAGGAATTCGGTATCACCCGTGAAGAAGCCGACACCTTCGCCGCCGCTTCCCAGGCCAAGTTCGAAGCCGCCCGCCAGGCCGGCTTCTTCGCCGAGGAAATCCTGCCGGTGAGCGTGCCGACCGGCCGCAAGACCCCGCCGGCGATCATTGCCGAGGACGAGCATCCGCGTCCGCAGTCCGACATGGCCGCGCTGGCCAAGCTGCGCCCGCTGTTCGAAGGCGGTGTGGTCACCGCCGGCAACGCCTCGGGTGTCAACGATGGCGCCGCCGCACTGCTGATCGGCAGCCAGGCCGCCGGCGAGAAGCACGGCCTCAAGCCGATGGCGCGCATCCTGTCCGCCGCCGCGGCCGGCGTCGAGCCGCGCATCATGGGCGTCGGCCCGGTCGAAGCCATCAACAAGGCTCTGGCTCGCGCCAACCTGACCCTGGCCGACATGGACATCATCGAGATCAACGAAGCCTTCGCTTCCCAGGTGCTGGGTTGCCTGAAGGGCCTGAACGTGGCGTTCGACGATCCGCGCGTGAACCCCAACGGCGGCGCCATCGCCGTCGGCCACCCGCTGGGCGCCTCCGGTGCCCGTCTGGCGCTGACCACCGCTCGCGAACTGCAGCGCAGCGGCAAGCGCTACGCGGTCATCAGCCTGTGCATCGGTGTCGGCCAGGGTCTGGCCATGGTCATCGAGCGCGTCTGAACACACGCCGGTTCCGGCATGTAAACCAGGCCGGCGGTCTTTCGCCGCCGGCCGCGTTGAAAAGGTATGTGAAATGGGTGCATTGAGTGGGATTCGGGTTCTGGACCTGAGTCGTGTACTGGCCGGCCCCTGGTGCGGTCAGATCCTCGCCGACCTGGGCGCGGAAGTGATCAAGGTCGAGCGTCCTCGCATCGGCGACGACACCCGCGGCTGGGGCCCGCCGTACATGAAGACCCCGGACGGCGAAAACTCCGCCGAGGCGTCCTACTACCAGTCCGCCAACCGCAACAAGCTGTCGGTGTCCATCAACATCGCCACGCCGGAAGGCCAGGAGCTGGTGCGCGCACTGGCCGCCACCTCCGACGTGCTGATCGAGAACTACAAGGCCGGCTCGCTGGCCAAGTACGGCCTGGACTACGAGAGCCTGTCGAAGATCAACCCGCGCCTGGTCTACTGCTCCATCACCGGCTTCGGCCAGACCGGCCCGCGCGCCGAGGAGCCCGGCTACGACTTCATCATCCAGGGCATGGGCGGCCTGATGAGCATCACCGGCGAGAAGGACGGCGTGCCCGGCGCCGGCCCGCAGAAGGTGGGCGTGGCGGTGGCCGACGTGATGACCGGTCTGTATTCCACCATCGCCATCCAGGCCGCGCTGCTGGCTCGCGAGAAGACCGGTCGTGGCCAGCACTGCGACATGGCGCTGCTGGACGTGC
>DATGNS010000061.1:0-4429 GCA_035306625.1 Pseudomonas sp.
GACGAGGCGGAGATCAAGGGCCACCGGCGCACCTACATCGGCGCCCTGCCCGGCAAGCTGGTGCAGGCGCTCAAGGAAGTCGAGGTGATGAACCCGGTGATCATGCTCGACGAGATCGACAAGCTGGGCGCCAGCCACCAGGGCGACCCGGCCTCGGCGCTGCTGGAGACCCTGGATCCGGAGCAGAACGTCGAGTTCCTCGACCACTACCTGGACCTGCGCCTGGACCTGTCCAAGGTGCTGTTCGTGTGCACCGCCAACACCCTGGACTCGATTCCCGGCCCGCTGCTGGATCGCATGGAGGTCATCCGCCTGTCCGGCTATATCACCGAGGAGAAGCTGGCCATCGCCAAGCGTCACCTGTGGCCGCGCCTGCTGGAGCGCACCGGGGTGCCTAAGCAGCGCCTGGCCATCAGCGACACCGCATTGCGCGCGGTGATCGAGGGCTATGCCCGCGAGGCCGGGGTGCGCCAGCTGGAGAAGCAGCTCGGCAAGCTGGTGCGCAAGGCCGTGGTGCGCCTGCTCGAAGACCCCGCGCTGAGCATCCGCATCGGCCCGAAGGACCTGGAGGAATCCCTGGGCACGCCGGTGTTCCGCCGCGAGCAGCGCCTGCAGGGCATCGGCATCATCACCGGGCTGGCCTGGACCAGCATGGGCGGCGCCACCCTGCCCATCGAGGCCACGCGCATCCACACCCTCAACCGCGGCTTCAAGCTCACCGGCAAGCTGGGCGAGGTGATGAAGGAGTCGGCGGAAATCGCCTACAGCTACATCAGCTCGCAGCTGAAGCAGTACGGCGGAGACCCGGCGTTCTTCGACCAGGCCTTCGTGCACCTGCACGTGCCGGAGGGCGCCACGCCCAAGGACGGCCCCAGCGCCGGCATCACCATGGCCAGCGCCCTGCTGTCCCTGGCGCGCAACCAGGAGGCGAAGAAGGGCGTGGCCATGACCGGCGAGCTGACCCTGACCGGCCAGGTGCTGGCCATCGGTGGCGTGCGCGAAAAGGTCATCGCCGCGCGCCGGCAGAAGCTCTTCGAGCTGATCCTGCCGGAAGCCAACCGAGGGGATTTCGACGAGTTGCCGGACTATCTGCGCGACGGCCTCACCGTGCATTTCGCCAGCCGCTTCGAGGACGTGGCCCGGGTACTGTTCCCGACAGGAACCACGAACCGTTAGCACTTTTGCCGACAACGGCTATTTTTGAGGTGTTTGTAGCCCGCCAATGGATGGCGGGCCTTTCACCGCACCGTTCCGCTCCGCAGTCAGGCCTTACGGATCCGTGCCGTACCTCAAGGATGACTGCATGCCCGCCACCCATCGCTTCATCGTACTGGACAGCCTGCGCGGCCTGACCGCCCTGGCTATCGCACTCGTCCATCTGCCCCTGCTGGGCGGCGCCAGCGCCAGCCAGGTCATGCGCGACAGCTTTCCCCTTCTCCTGTTCTTCTTCGTGCTCAGCGGCTTCGTGCTGGCCCATGCCCATGCCCATGCCCGCCAGCTGAACACGGCGGCCGCGTTCGGCCATTTCGCCATCGGTCGCACCCTGCGCATCTTCCCGCTGCACCTGAGCCTGCTGGCCCTCGGCCTGGTGCTGGCCATCGGCGCCGGCGAGGAAGCCCGCCACCTGGACAATCCGCTACCCAGCCTGCTGCTGTTGCAGGCCTGGCTGCCCGGCGCCGACAGCCAGGCCCTCAATCCCGCCGCCTGGCCCCTGAGCCTCGGTTACTACCTGTGGCTGCTGTTCGGCCTGGCCCTGCTGGCCGTGCCCCGTGGTCGCACGGGCGTGTTCGCGGCCATCGTGCTGCTGGCGGTGCTGGCTCTGCACAGCGGCCTCAACGAGCTGAGCAACAGCATCCTGATGGGCGTCGCCGCCTTCTTTCTGGGCGCGCTCTGCTACCGGCTGTACCTGGCCATGCGGCTGATACCCCTGAGCCCTGCCGCCTTCACCGTCCTCGAGTTCACCACCCTGGGCGTCCTGGTGCTGGCCCTCGACGCCGGCTGGGAGCTGGCCGTCGTCCCCTTCCATGCACTGACCCTGTTCGTCTTCGCCTTCGAGGGCGGCGCGCTGTCCGGCCTGCTGCGCCTGGCAGTGTTCCGCCTGCTGGGCCGCTGGTCGTTCTCCCTGTACCTGTCCCACATCCTGGTGTTCATGCTGGCCGGCGGTCTCGCCGCACGAATGGCCCCCACCGCCCTGGGCGACCCCTGGCTGCCCTTCGCGGCGCTGGGCGGAGCGCTGGCCCTGGCGGGCGTGGCCTATCGCTGCATCGAGCGCCCGGGAATGGCCCTGGGCCGGCGCCTGCGGACAGACCACGGCGTCGCGGCGACCGGCCAGGTCCGCGGCTGAGGCGATGGCGCGGCTCGCATTGCCGCGCCCGCCGCCCTAGAATGCGCGCGTTCCGTCACGCCGTAGCCATGCCGCATGCCCCAGGAAACCGACCGTCTCTTCGCCCAACCGCTGGGCCAGGTACCCGACTTCGTGTTCAACGAGGACGTCGCCCGGGTCTTCCCGGACATGATCAAGCGCTCGGTGCCCGGCTATCCCACCATCGTGGAGAACATCGGCGTGCTGGCGGGCCATTTTGCCCAGGCCGACAGCCTGCTCTATGACCTGGGCTGCTCCCTGGGCGCCGTTACCCAGGCGCTGCGTCGACACGTGCGGGCCGAGCGCTGCGAAGTGATCGCCGTGGACAATTCGGCGGCCATGGTGGAGCGCTGCCGCGAATACCTGCAGGCCCAGGACGCCATGTTCCAGGAACTGCTGCCGGCCCGGGTGCTGGAAGCCGATATCCTGCAGCTCGACTACCAGCCCTGCTCGCTGGTGGCCATGAACTTCACCCTGCAGTTCGTGCCCCGCGCCCAGCGTCCCGAATTGCTGGCCCGCATTCGTCAAGCGCTGCTGCCCGGCGGCGCGCTGATTCTCTCCGAGAAGCTGTGCTTCGAGGATGCCGAGCAGCAGGCCCTGCTCACCGACCTGCACCTGGACTTCAAGCGCGCCAATGGCTACAGCGAGCTGGAAATCGCCCAGAAGCGCAGCGCCATCGAGCATGTCATGCAGCCCGACACCCTGGAACAGCATCGGCAACGCCTGCTCGCCGCCGGCTTCACCCGGGTGGTGCCCTGGTTCCAATGCCTCAATTTCGCCTCGCTGATCGCCCTGCCATGATGGATTTCACCGCCCTGGTCCGGGCGCTGTCCGGCACCCCGCTGTCTGCCTGGGCGGAACAGCTGCCCCGGCAGTTTGCCGAGAAGCTTGCCCGCGGCCACGGCGACCTGCCGCGCTGGCAGCAGGCCCTGGCGGACCTGCCCGCATTGCAGGCCCGTTCCGTCGAGCTGGCCGAGCGCTTCGCCCTCGATGGCGATTGCGACGACACGCAACGTGATCGGTTGCGCGCCGCGCTCATGGCCCTGTCCCCCTGGCGCAAGGGGCCGTTCGAGCTGTTCGGCATCCATCTGGATACCGAATGGCGCTCGGACTGGAAGTGGGCACGGGTCGCGCCGCATCTGGACCTGCGCAACAAGCGTGTGCTGGATGTGGGCTGCGGCAACGGCTACTACATGTGGCGCATGCTGGGCGCCGGCGCCGACTGCGTGATCGGAGTGGACCCCAGCTGGCTGTTCTTCTGCCAGTTCCAGGCCATGGCCCACTACCTGCCGCAGCGCCCGGTCTGGCACCTGCCGTTCACTCTCGAGGAACTGCCCGCCGGCCTGCAGGGCTTCGACTGCGTGTTCTCCATGGGTGTGCTCTATCACCGCCGCTCGCCCATCGACCACCTGCTGGCCCTGCAGGACTGCCTGGTGCGCGGCGGCGAGCTGGTGCTGGAGACCCTGGTCATCGAGGGAGACGAGAACGCAGTGCTGGTGCCGGAGGACCGCTACGCCCAGATGCGCAACGTCTGGTTCCTGCCCTCGGTGCCCGCACTGGAGCGCTGGCTGCGCCGCGCGGGCTTCGTCGACGTGCGCTGCGTGGACGTGAGCACCACCATCGTGGACGAGCAGCGCAGCACCGAGTGGATGCGCTTCCAGTCCCTGGTCGATTTTCTCGATCCGCTCGACCCCGGTCGTACCCGGGAAGGCCTGCCGGCGCCGCGCCGGGCCGTCATGCTGGCTCGCCGACCGTGATGCTCATCCCAGCCGTGGGCTCATGACCTGATTCGCCGCTTTTGTGGCCGAAACAATGGCATACTGCCATCGGCTTTTTCGGCAAACTGCCCTTGCGTAACCCCACAAATAACAACGAAATACCATGGACCGGATCATTCAGCGCTTCTGGCGGCGCCTGCGCACCGACCCTCCCTTCGCCATCCTGAGCCTGATGGGCCTGTTCGGTATCCTCGGGGTGTCACCCTTCATCGTCTTCCGGGCCATGGAAGGCAACCATGTGGTTGCCGTCGCCGACACCATCATGGTGCTGACCACCATCGGTTCGGTG
>DATGNS010000062.1:0-14755 GCA_035306625.1 Pseudomonas sp.
GGAACTGGACCGTATGGAGCAGGGCCTGAAGACCGACTTCAACGACCTGCTCGACGAAATCACCGAGGACGAGGCACCAGACGCAAGCGACGACTCCGTGCACTGACCGGTGTGACGGAGTTTTGACAGCGTGTGATGTCATATTGCAGTCAGCCGCCCGGAGGACTAGGGTGTGCTCGTGGCTAATCAGGGAATGAGTAATTGAGCAACGCGCTTCGCTTCCGCCTGGAGGATGTGCCGGCCAACCCCTACGCGGACCAGCTGGCCCAGGGCTTTCGCCGTCTGGCATTCGCCGCGGATCTGGAATCCGAGTACCGCCGCTACCAGCTGGACCATACCTTCGCCCTGCGCCGCCTGGCGTTGCTGCTGTGTGTGCTGATCCTGCTGGTGCAGGGTGCGCTCGATCTCAAGGTGATCGCGCCCCCCGTGCTCTGGTGGGTACTCGGCGTGCGCGGGGTGGTGCTGGTGCTGCTGCTGGCCTGCGTGGGCCTGGTGCTGCAGCGTCGTCACCAGCGGTTGCTGGGCCCGCTCACCCTGGTCTGCGTGCTGGCCATCGGCATCGGCTCGGCAGTGGTGGTGGTGCTCGCCCAGTGGGTATTCCCCGGTTATCCCTCCGAAGGGCTGCTGCTGATCTGTCTGGGCAGCTATTTCCTGGCCGGCATGCGTCTGCCCGAGGCGGCAGGCGTGTCCCTGAGCATCGTGCTGGTCTACGCGGCCCTGGAGCTGACGATCGGCACTCAGAACTCCCTGGTCGACCAGCTGCTGTACCTGCTGTTCGGCAACCTGATCGGCGCGGCCGGCTGCTACCAGCTCGAATACAAGTCCCGGGAGCAGTTCCTGATTCGCCGCCTGCTGCGCCAGCTGGCCGACCGCGACAGCCTCACCGGCCTGCACAACCGGCGCAGCTTCCGGCGCCATCTGGACACCCTGTGGCGGCAGAGCCAGCGCGAGGGCCGGCCGATCGCCATGCTGCTGGGTGATATCGACTACTTCAAGCGCTACAACGACTGCTACGGGCACCAGGCCGGCGACGAGACCCTCCAGGAGGTGGCGCTGCTTTTCCAGATGGCCGCGCGTCGGCCCCTGGACATGGCGGTGCGTCTGGGCGGCGAGGAATTCGCCCTGCTGCTCTACGGCAGCAGTGCGGAAGATGCCCGCGAGTGCGCAGAGGAACTGTGCGAGCGCCTGCGCAGCCAGGCCATCGAGCATGCCGCCTCGCCGCTGGGCATGGTGACCATCTCCCTTGGCGGGGTGAGCGTCACCGGTGACGACGACCCGCGGCGTTCCGTCGACGAGCTCTATGTGCTGGCCGACCAGGCCCTGTATCGGGCCAAGGCCGCCGGCCGCAATCGGGTGGTGGTTGCCGGCGATCGCGCGCCCGGAGAAACCCCGGTGGCCCTGGACTCGCGCCCCTTCGGCCAGGAGGCCTGACGGGGCTGGCGCACAGGCGGCCCGTTGAGGACATGACATGGAGCGTCTGATTCAGGCCGATGGCCAGCCGCGCATCGGCATCTTTCCCCAGGGGCCCGCCCTGGTGAACTACCGCGACTACGATCTGCGCTCGCCCATGGGGCGACGCCTGGGTCCGTTGGCCCGCTGGCGACGCTTCCACCAATTCCAGTATTTCGGCCTGATCAGCGACACCCTGATCGGCGGTTGCGCGCTGGCCGACCTGCGCGTCATGGGCGTGGGCTTCGTCTATCTTTATCACCCGGCCAGCGGGCGCCGACTGATGCGCCAGTTCAAGCTGCCGCTGGGGCTGGGCACGCGCTTCTCCCAGACGCCGGACGCGGGCGTCTGCGAGCTGCGCTGGCGCGGCAACCTGCTGCGCATGGACAACCGGGATGGCGCGAAGCGCCTGGAGGTCAGCCTGGATGACGGACTGCGCATTGAAGCCGCGTTCGATGAACGCACGCCGCCGTTCCAGCCGATGCACATCTGCACGCCCGCCGGCCCGGCCGGCTGGGTGTATGCCCGCAAGGTGGCCGGGGTGCGCTGCAGCGGTCAGGTGAGCAGCCCGCTGGGAGATTTCGACCTGGCCGCGCTGGACTGCTTCGCCCATCACGACTGGTCGGCCGGCTACATGCGTCGCGAGACCTACTGGAACTGGGCCTGCCTGTCCGGCGCGGTGGACGGGGTGCGGGTCGGTCTGAACCTGTCCTGCGGCGTCAACGAGACCAGCTTCAGCGAGAACTGCTTCTGGCTCGACGGGGCGCTGTTTCCGGTGGGCGGCGTGCGTTTCGAGTTCGACCGCGACCGGCCGCTGGACCCCTGGCGCATCCACTCCGGCGACGGCCAGGTGGAGCTCACCTTCACGGGGCAGGGGTTGCACGGTGAACGGGTCAACGCCCTGCTGCTGGCCAGCAACTTCAAGCAAGTGTACGGTCGCTTCAACGGCTGGCTGCGGCCGCCGGGCCATGTGCCGATTCGCCTCACCGACCAGTGGGGTTTTTGTGAGGATCATTACGCGCGCTGGTGAATGACCATACCCCCAGCGGTTTATGGCGTATCATTAGCCCACTAAAATTTTCCAATTACAAGAAACATGAGCCAATTCGAACAGCACACCTTTGCTATGCAGCTTACCCAGCTGTCTCGCGCCTGGCGCGCCGAGCTGGATCGGCGCCTGGCGGACATCGGCCTGTCCCAGGCGCGCTGGCTGGTCCTGCTGCACCTGTCCCGCTTCAACACCGCCCCCACCCAGAGCCAGCTGGCCCAGAGCGTGGGCATCGAGGGGCCGACCCTGGCGCGCCTGCTCGACAGCCTGGAAGGCCTGGGCCTGGTGCAGCGCCTGGAGGCGCCCGAGGACCGGCGCGCCAAGCGCGTGATGCTGTGCGAGGATGCGCTGCCCCTGATCCAGCGCATCCAGCGCATTGCCGATGAACTGCGCGGGCAGCTGCTGGCGGGCATCGATCCGGCCGACCTGCAGCTGTGCCAGAGCGTGCACCGGCGGATTCTGGCCAATCTGCAGGCGCTGGGGTGAATCCGCGTTGAGCGCGCGGGGCGGGGAGGCGTATAATGCCGCGCTTCCGAAATTTCCCGCCTGGGAGCCCCCGCCATGCTGCGCATCAGCCAAGAAGCCCTGACTTTCGACGACGTCCTCCTGATTCCCGGTTATTCCGAGGTCCTGCCCAAGGATGTCAGCCTCAAGACCCGCCTGACTCGCGGCATCGAGCTGAACATTCCGCTGGTGTCCGCGGCCATGGACACCGTGACCGAGGCGCGCCTGGCCATCGCCATGGCCCAGGAAGGCGGCATCGGCATCATCCACAAGAACATGAGCATCGAGCAGCAGGCTGCCGAGGTGCGCAAGGTCAAGCGCCACGAGACCGCCATCGTGCGCGACCCGGCCACCGTCACCCCGGAAACCAAGATCAGCGAACTGCTGGCCAAGGCCCGGGAATACGGCTTCTCCGGCTTCCCGGTGGTCAAGGGCAACGAGCTGGTGGGCATCGTCACCGGCCGTGACCTGCGCGTGCGTCCCAATGCCGGCGACACCGTCGCCGCCATCATGACCCCCAAGGACAAGCTGGTGACCGTGCTGGAAGGCACCCCGCTGGAACAGATCCGCGCCAAGCTGTACGAGAACCGCATCGAGAAAATGCTGGTGGTCGACGAGAGCTTCAACCTGCGCGGCCTGGTCACCTTCCGTGACCTGGAAAAGGCCAAGACCTACCCGCTGGCGTCCAAGGACGACCAGGGCCGCCTGCGTGTCGGCGCCGCCGTCGGCACCGGTGCCGACACCGAGGAGCGCATCCGCGCCCTGGCTGCCGCTGGCGTCGACGTGGTGGTGGTGGACACCGCCCACGGCCATTCCCGCGGCGTGATCGAGCGCGTGCGCTGGGTCAAGCAGAACTTCCCTGAACTGCAGGTGATCGGCGGCAACATCGCCACCGCCGAGGCCGCCCTGGCCCTGGTCGAGGCCGGCGCCGACGGCGTCAAGGTCGGCATCGGTCCGGGCTCCATCTGCACCACCCGCATCGTCGCCGGCGTCGGTGTGCCGCAGATCAGCGCGGTGGCCAACGTGTCCGCCGCCCTGCAGGGCACTGGCGTGCCGATGATCGCCGACGGCGGCATCCGCTTCTCCGGCGACCTGGCCAAGGCCATCGCCGCCGGCGCCAACGCGGTGATGATGGGCTCCATGTTCGCCGGTACCGAAGAGGCTCCGGGCGAAACCGAACTGTTCCAGGGCCGTACCTACAAGGCCTACCGCGGCATGGGTTCGCTGGGCGCCATGGCCCAGGCCCAGGGCTCCTCGGACCGCTACTTCCAGGATTCCTCCGCCGGCGCCGAGAAGCTGGTTCCGGAAGGCATCGAGGGTCGCGTGCCGTACAAGGGCGCGCTGTCGGCCATCATCCACCAGCTGATGGGTGGCCTGCGCGCCGCCATGGGCTACACCGGCTGCGCTGATATCGACAGCATGCGCACCAAGCCGCAGTTCGTGCGCATCACCGGTGCCGGCATGGCCGAATCCCACGTCCACGACGTGCAGATCACCAAGGAAGCGCCGAACTACCGCATCGGCTGAGACCGCGCCGCCGCGCAAGGCAAGGTCAGTGAAACACAGGGGCTGGATCGTTCAGCCCCTTGTCATTTGCGAACTCACGAGAAACCGCCCAATGGCCCATCCTGATATCCACGCCCACCGGATCCTCATCCTGGACTTCGGCTCCCAGTACACCCAGCTGATCGCCCGCCGCGTGCGCGAGATCGGCGTGTACTGCGAACTGCACCCGTTCGACATGGGTGACGAGGCGATCCGCGCCTTCAACCCGCGCGGCATCATTCTGGCCGGCGGCCCGGAATCCGTGCATGCCGCCGACAGTCCGCGCGCCCCGCAGGCCGTGTTCGAGCTGGGCGTGCCGGTGCTGGGCATCTGCTACGGCATGCAGACCATGGCCGAGCAGCTGGGCGGCAAGGTGGAGGGCTCAGACCTGCGCGAGTTCGGCTACGCCCGCGTCGATGTGGTCGGCAAGAGCCGCCTGCTGGACGGCATCGAGGACCACGTGGACCCCGACGGTCTGCTGGGCCTGGACGTGTGGATGAGCCACGGCGACAAGGTGACCCGTCTGCCGGAAGGCTTCAGCGTGGTGGCCAGCACCCCGAGCTGCCCGATCGCCGCCATGGCCGACGACACCCGCGGCTACTACGGCGTGCAGTTCCACCCGGAAGTCACCCACACCAAGCAGGGTGGCCGCATTCTCTCCCGCTTCGTGCTGGACATCTGCGGCTGCGAGGCCCTGTGGACCCCGGCCAACATCGTCGAAGACCTGATCCGCCAGGTGCGCGAGCAGGTGGGCGACGCCAACGTGCTGCTGGGTCTGTCCGGCGGCGTGGACTCCTCGGTGGTCGCCGCGCTGCTGCACCGCGCCATCGGCGAGCAGCTGACCTGCGTGTTCGTGGACAACGGCCTGCTGCGCCTGCACGAAGGCGACCAGGTGATGGCCATGTTCGCCGAGAACATGGGCGTCAAGGTGATCCGCGCCAACGCCGAGGAGCGCTTCCTGGCCAACCTGGCCGGCGTGTCCGACCCCGAGCAGAAGCGCAAGATCATCGGCCGCACCTTCATCGAAGTGTTCGACGAGGAAGCCGGCAAGCTGACCAACATCCAGTTCCTGGCCCAGGGCACCATCTACCCGGACGTGATCGAGTCCGCCGGCGCCAAGACCGGCAAGGCCCACGTCATCAAGAGCCACCACAACGTCGGCGGCCTGCCCGAGGACATGAAGCTCAAGCTGGTCGAGCCGCTGCGCGAGCTGTTCAAGGACGAGGTGCGCAAGATCGGCCTGGAGCTGGGCCTGCCCTACGACATGGTCTACCGCCACCCGTTCCCGGGTCCGGGCCTGGGCGTGCGCATCCTGGGCGAGGTGAAGAAGGAATACGCCGACCTGCTGCGTCGCGCCGACCACATCTTCATCGAGGAACTGCGCAACTTCGACTGGTACCACAAGACCAGCCAGGCCTTCGTGGTGTTCCAGCCGGTCAAGTCGGTGGGCGTGGTGGGCGATGCCCGCCGCTACGCCTGGGTCGTGGCCCTGCGCGCCGTGGAAACCATCGATTTCATGACCGCCCGCTGGGCCCACCTGCCCTACGAACTGCTGGAGAAGGTCTCCAACCGCATCATCAACGAGATCGACGGCATCTCCCGCGTCACCTACGACGTGTCGAGCAAGCCGCCGGCGACGATCGAGTGGGAATGATCTGAACGACAAGGGCAGCCTCGGCTGCCCTTGTCGTTTCCGGGGCTCCGCTGCCCAGGCTGTTTCGAACCTTCCCGCTCCCGCCAGGGTCATCAGGTGACGTTCGGGCCGCAACGGCCAGTGAGGTCGGCTCGCCGGATCGAGGGTGAGCTGGCCGGCATCGTCATCGGAGGAGTCATCCCATGTCCATCGAGAAGGTTCTCTACGAAGCAACCGCTACCGCCACCGGCGGCCGTGACGGCAAGGCCGTCTCGTCCGACGGGGTGCTGTCCGTGCAGCTGTCCACCCCCAGGGAAATGGGTGGCGCCGGCGGTCCCGGCACCAATCCGGAACAGCTGTTCGCCGCCGGTTACTCCGCCTGCTTCCTGGGCGCCCTGAAGTTCGTCGCCTCCCGCCAGAAGCAGAGCCTGCCGGCCGACACCCAGGTCACCGCCAAGGTGGGCATCGGCCAGATTCCCACCGGGTTCGGCATCGAGGTCACGCTGCGGATCAGTGCGCCGGGTGTGGAACGGGCCGTTCTGGAAGACCTGGTCAACCAGGCCCATGTCGTCTGCCCCTATTCCAATGCGACGCGGGGCAACATCGACGTTTCGCTGGTCATTGCCGACTGAGCCATTCGTCGTATTCAATGCCCGGGTCGTTGATCCGGCTTCGCTCAGGGCAGTCGCGGCTGCCCTGTGTGCCGCTTCTGAAGAACCTTCCCCTTTTGGGCAGGGTCATCTTGAATGCGGGTTGGCTCGGCGCCGCGAACAGGACAGGCCGCCTCGTTTTGGGTGCCGCGTGGGCGGACAACAGCCACCGCCGGCTTCCTCGGCCGACATACCCGCACACCTGCCAGCCAACCGGCGATGTGCCAACCAGGAGATTCGGTTGTGAAGAAGACCGTGAACCCCCCTGTGTTTCTGTTTTCCTCGATCCTGCTGCTGGCCCTGGTGCTGTTCGCCATCGGTCTTCCCGATGTCGCCCAGGAGGTCTTCGGCCAGGCGCAGGCGTGGATCACCACCAACGCCAGCTGGTTCTACATTCTCGCGGTGGCGCTGCTGCTGCTGGCGGTGGTGTTCATGGCCGTGAGCCGCTACGGGGACATCAAGCTGGGCCCCGATCACAGCGAGCCGGATTTCTCCAACTTCAGCTGGTTCTCCATGCTGTTCTCCGCCGGCATGGGCATCGGCCTGATGTTCTTCGGCGTGGCCGAGCCGGTCATGCACTACCTGTCGCCGCCGTTCGGGGAGGGCGGTACCGCCGTGGCGGCGCGGGAGGCGATGAAGATCACCTTCTTCCACTGGGGGCTGCATGCCTGGGCCATCTACGCCATCGTGGCGCTGATCCTGGCCTACTTCGGCTACCGGCATGATCTGCCACTGACCCTGCGCTCGGCCCTCTATCCGCTGATCGGCGAGCGCATCCATGGCCCGATCGGCCATGCCGTGGACATCTTCGCGGTGCTGGGCACGGTGCTGGGTGTGGCCACTTCCCTGGGCTTCGGGGTGGCGCAGATCAACAGTGGCCTGAACCACCTGTTCGGCATTCCGGTGGGGATCGGCGTGCAGGTGATCCTGATCCTGGTGGCCATGTCGCTGGCCACCGTCTCCCTGGTCACCGGCCTGGACCGGGGCATCCGCATCCTGTCCGAAACCAACCTGCTGCTGGCGCTGCTGCTGATGCTGTTCGTGCTGGTGCTGGGCCCGACGGTGTTCATCCTCAAGGCCTATGTGCAGAACACCGGCAGCTACCTGGCGGAGATCGTCGACAAGACCTTCAATCTCTACGCCTACGACCCCACGGACTGGATCGGCGGCTGGACGCTTTTCTACTGGGGCTGGTGGATCGCCTGGTCGCCCTTCGTGGGCATGTTCATCGCGCGCATTTCCCGTGGGCGCACCATCCGCGAGTTCGTCAGCGGCGTGATGCTGGTGCCGGCCGGCTTCACCCTGCTGTGGATGACGGTGTTCGGCGACTCGGCCATCTACATGATCCACGTGGAGGGCATGCAGAACCTGGCCGACGCGGTGCAGGCCGACAGCACGCGGGCGCTGTTCGCCTTCCTGGAGTCCTTCCCGCTGGGCTATGTGCTGTCCATCTTCGCCATCATCATGGTGCTGGTGTTCTTCGTCACCTCGGCGGACTCCGGCGCGCTGGTGGTCGACATGCTGGCCTCCGGTGGGCGCAGCAAGACGCCGCTGTGGCAGAAGCTGTTCTGGGCGGCCACCATGGCGCTGATCGCCATTTCCCTGCTGCTGGCCGACGGCCTGACCGCCCTGCAGACCGCCACCATCGCCAGCGCGCTGCCCTACACCCTGTTCCTGCTGGCCGCCACCTGGGGACTGCTGCGCGCCCTGCATCTGGACGCCACCAAGCGGCGGGTGCGCTATCAGTCCCTGAATCTGTCGCGCCCGCACAGCCATGTCAGTGACAGCTGGCAGCGCCGCCTGCGCGGCATGGTGCTGATGCCGCGACGCAGCCATGTGGTGCGCTTCATCCAGGAAACCGTCACCCCCGCCTGCCAGGACGTGGCCGAGGAGCTGCGCAAGCAGGGCTTCGATGTGGAGGTGGATGCCGAGGACCCCGAATCGGTGCATCTGGTCATTCGCCATCCCGGCGAGCCGGACTTCCTCTATGGCGTGCGCCCCAGGGCCTATGTGCAGCCCAGCTTCGTGGTCAGCGAGGATGACGAGGACGAGGGGCGCAAGTACTTCCGCGCCGAGGTGTATCTCAAGGAGGGCGGCCAGGACTACGACATCATGGGCTGGAGCCGTGACGGCGTGATCGGCGACATCCTCGACCAGTACGAGCGCCACCGGCATTTCGTGCACGTGGCGCGCTGAAGGGGAGACAAATTGTCGCGAGACCGGCGCACGGCCGTCCTCGCCCTCTGCCGCAACAGATGAGAAAATCTCTCATCTTTTGCATGTCAGGGGGCAGTATGGGCTTCAGTCGTCGGCAGGTGGTGGCCGGTCTCGCCGGGTTGGGCGTGTTGGGGCTGGCGGGCGGCGGCGCGCGCTACTGGCTGGGCCGTCCGCAGGACGTGACCACCCATGACTACGAGCTGATCGCCGCGCCGCTGGACGTGGAACTGGTGCCCGGCTTCCGCACCCAGGCCTGGGCCTATGGCGGCCAGGTGCCGGGCGTGGAACTGCGCTGCCGGCAGGGCGAGCGCCTGCGGGTGCGCTTCATCAACCGGCTGAGCGAACCCACCACCATCCACTGGCACGGCCTGCGCGTGCCGCTGGAAATGGACGGCGTCCCCTACCTCTCCCAGCTGCCGGTGCTGCCCGGCGAGCACTTCGATTACGACTTCATCTGTCCGGACGCCGGCACCTACTGGTACCACCCGCACATGGCCAGCAGCGAGCAGCTGGGCCGGGGCCTGGTGGGTCCGGTGATCGTCGAGGAGCGCGAGCCCACGGGCTTTCGCCACGAGCGCACCCTGTGCATCAAGCACTGGCATGTGGATGCGCAGGGTGCCTTCACCGAATTCAGCGTGCCGCGCGAGGCGGCGCGGGGCGGCACGCCGGGAACCCTGTCCACGGTCAACGGCCAGCATAATCCGACACTGGAGCTGCCTGCCGGCCAGGTGGTGCGCCTGCGTCTGCTCAACCTGGACAATACCCATACCTATCGCCTGGCGCTGCCGGGCGCCGAGGTGCGCATCTACGCGCTGGACGGCAACCCCATCGCGCCGCGTCCCCTGGGCCGGGAATACTGGCTGGGGCCTGGCATGCGCATCGACCTGGCCATCCGCGTGCCGGCCGCGGGCACCGAAGTGCCGGTGCGCAACGGGCCGTTGCGCCTGGCCACCCTGAAGGCGGTGGCCTCGTCCGAAGCGGCCGGCGACTGGCCGCCGGCGCTGCCGGCCAACCCGGTTCCCGAGCCGGATCTGGCGCGGGCGGAAACCCTGCGCTTCAACTTCGAATGGGCCGGTGCGCTGTCGGCGAACGTGGAGCAGGGCGGACCGTTGACCTTCTGGCAGATCAACGGCCAGGCCTGGGACATCACCGACCGGAGCTGCGTGGAGCGGCCGATCGCCACCCTGAAGAGGAACGGCCACTACATCTTCGAGCTGCGCAACGTCAGTCAGTACCAGCACCCGATCCACCTGCACGGCATGGTGTTCAAGGTGCTGTCCTCCGACCGCAGGCAGATCGAGCCCTATTTCACCGATACCTATCTGCTGGGCAGGAACGAAACCGCCCGGGTGGCGCTGGTGGCCGACAATCCGGGCGTGTGGATGTTCCACTGCCATGTGATCGACCATATGGAAACCGGCCTGATGGCGGCCATCGAAGTGGCGTAGCGGTGCGCTCCGCAGGGCGGTCGGCTTTTTTCCCTGCCGCCGAATGCGGTGTGCACCGATGCCATGTCCGGCGGCCAACGCGTGGCGTTGACCGCCCTACGGGCGAGCCGAGGTTGGGTAGGGCGGTCGGCGTATTTCCGGCCGCCATTGAGGTGTGTGCCGATGCCAGCTCCGGCGGTCAACGCGATGGCGTTACCGCCCTACTGCCGTGTGCCGCCGAGGTAGGCGCAGCCGGTAAAGCGCTGCTCGTTCAGCCGCAGCTCGGCGCTCAGGTGGCGTACCGCGCCGCTCATGTCGTCCCGGCAGCGCTGCGGCGCCAGCCACAGGCTCAGGCGCTGGCCATCCGCCTCGCTGGAGAAGTACAGCCGGCCCTCCGGCAGCTGTTCCTCCAGGTAAGGCAGGGCCAGCGGTGGCTCGCCGGGGCGTTCCAGCACCAGACCCTTGGCGCTGATCTGTACGCTCCAGAACGGCTCGTTGCCGCTGGCCCGGGCGATCAGGCGGGCAAAACCCGCCTCCTGGCAGCCCTGGCCTTCCGGCTGCAGGCGATACAGGCGGCTGGCCTCCAGGCGGTTGCCCTTGTCCGCGCCGCCCAGGTCGACGAACAGGCGGCCGGCGCCATCGCCCAGCAGCATGTCGACCTCACGGCGCAGCTCCAGTGAGCCCGCGTCCTCCACCCGCAGTTGGCGAGGCTGGCCGCAGGGCTGGAGCATCAGGCGGTCCTGAACGACACTCAGCTCACCCATCAGCCGCTGTGTCGGTACCCAGTCCTCGGTCTCCCCGGAGAGGGACTGGCAGCCGGCCAGCAGGGGCAATACCACAAGGCACAGGGCGGGAAGGCGGGACATGGGCGATCTCCGAACGGATGCAAGGCCGCCACGTTAACCAGCCGACCTGACGGGAACAAGGGTGACGAGATGATTGCCTGCAAGCGTGTGTATGAAGCGGCGCAGCCCGAGGATGGCCGGCGGATCCTGGTGGACCGGCTATGGCCGCGCGGCATCCGCAAGGAGAGCCTGGCCCATGACGACTGGCTGCCGGAGCTGGCGCCCAGCGCCGCCCTGCGCCAGGCGTTCGGCCACGATCCGGAGAAGTTCGAGGAGTTCCGGGACGCTTACCGCAAGGAGCTGGCGGCCCATCCCGAGCACTGGTGGCCACTGCTGGAGCAGGCCCGCAAGGGGCGTCTTACGCTGCTGTATGCGGCGAAGGACGAGCGGCACAACAACGCCGTGGTGCTTGCCGAGTTCCTGGAAGACGAGCTGGAGCGTCAGGGGCCGGGCAGTTCGCCGCCCTGTTATGCCGGAGAGTTCGGAAACTCGTAGGGTGGACAAACGCTGTCCTTGTCCACCATCGCGCCGGCCCGGCGCGCCTGCGACACGCACGGTGGATCGGTAAAGCGCGATCCACCCTACGCCACTACGTTCGGTGGCCAACGCTTCGCATTGACCACCCTACGAATGCGCATCCGTTGCCAAGAGCGATGCACCTCGTAGGGCGGTCGGCGCCTTTCCGGCCGCCGATTGCGGCATGCACGATGCCTCGGTTCGGTGGCCAACGCATGCGCGTTGATCACCCTACGGATGTCGTCTACGCCACATCCACCAGCACCACCTCGGTATCGTCATCCAGCGCTTCCACGCGGATCAGCGTTTCGTCCTTGATGGCCACCCCGTCCCGGGCCTCGGCGTCCACGCCGTTGACGCGGATGCGCCCCTTGGCCGCCACCAGATAGCCCTTGCGTCCCTCGGCGAAGGTGTATTCGGTGCTCTGGCCGGCATCCAGGGTGGCGGCGGCCAGGCGGCCGTTGGCACGAATCGGCAGAGCGTCGGCATCGCCCAGACCGCTGGCCAGCACCACGAAGGCGCCGGCGCGCTCGCCCTTGGGGAACGGGCGGGTGCCCCAGCTGGGCTGGCCGCCGCGCTCTTCCGGCATGATCCAGATCTGGAAGATGCGGGTCGGCACGTCCTCCAGGTTGTATTCGCTGTGGGCGATGCCGCTGCCGGCGCTCATCACCTGCACGTCGCCCGCTTCGGTGCGGCCCTTGTTGCCCAGGCTGTCCTGGTGCGTGATGGCCCCTTCACGCACATAGGTGATGATTTCCATGTCGTGATGCGGATGCGGGGGGAAGCCGCTGTGCGGCGCGATGGTGTCGTCGTTCCACACCCGCAGGCGGCCCCAGTGGACCCGCTGCGGATCATGGTATTCGGCGAAGGAGAAGTGGTGCCTGGCGTTCAGCCAGCCATGGTTGGCGGCGCCGAGGGTGGCGAAGGGACGGACTTCGATCATGACGCATCTCCGAAAAGGAAAGGTATGGCGCCATGATCCCCTCGGGCGAATCGATTGATAAGCGCAAAAAACTCCTCAAATTCATCGATCGATTCGATGAATCAGAAGGCTTCCACGCGCACGACCTCATAGGCGGGCGTTTCGTAGGGGTGGGCTTCCTTGAGGGTGGCCACCGCCTGCTGGATCAGTTCCTCGCCGACCACCAGCTCTACCTTCCATTCGGCCACGCGCTCCAGCTGGCCGGTGCTGCCGATGTGCGGGTTGCTGCCCGGCAGCGGACGGAACTGGCCCTGGCCGAGTACCTGCCAGCAGCAGCGGTCGTAGTTGCCGATGCGTCCGGCGCCGATGTCGAACAAGGCCTCCTTGACACTCTCCAGGTGGCTTTCCGGGACAAAGAAACACAGCTTGTACATGAGGCGTTCATCTCCAGAAGCAAAAAAGGCCATACCGAAGATATGGCCTTTGGTGGTGCGGGAAATGTGGCGAATCAGCCCACCCAGACCCGCGCATTGCGGAACATGCGGATCCAGCCGGCATCCTCCTGCCAGTCGTCCGGGCGCCAGCTGTTCTGCACGGCGCGGAACACGCGTTCGGGGTGCGGCATCATGATGGTCACGCGACCATCCTTGCTGCACAGGCCGGTGATGCCGCGCGGCGAGCCGTTCGGGTTGGCCGGATAGGTTTCCGTCACCTGGCCGTAGTTGTCCACGTAGCGCAGGGCCACGGTGCCGGACTGGTCGGCGCGGTTCAGGGCGTCCGGGCTGGCGAACTCCGCATGGCCTTCGCCGTGGGCGATGGCGATGGGCAGGCGCGAGCCGGCCATGCCCTGCAGGAAGATCGACGGCGATTGCTGGATTTCCACCATGGCCACGCGGGCCTCGAACTGCTCGGAGCGGTTGCGCACGAAGTGCGGCCACAGCTCGGTGCCCGGAATCAGCTCGTGCAGGTTGCTCATCATCTGGCAGCCATTGCACACGCCCAGGGCGAAGCTGTCGCTGCGCGCGAAGAAGGCGCTGAAGTTGTCGCGGGCGCGGGCGTTGAACAGGATCGACTTGGCCCAGCCTTCGCCGGCCCCCAGCACGTCGCCGTAGGAGAAGCCGCCGCAGGCCACCAGGCCCTTGAAGTCGGCCAGGTCGACGCGACCGGCGATGATGTCGCTCATGTGCACGTCGATGGCGCTGAAGCCGGCGCGGTCGAAGGCGGCCGCCATCTCCACCTGGCCGTTGACGCCCTGCTCGCGCAGGATGGCCACGCGCGGACGCACGCCGGTGTTGATGTAGGGCGCGGCCACGTCCTGGTTGACGTCGAAGGTCAGCTGGGCGTGCAGGCCGGGGTTGGCGTCGTCCTGGATCAGGCTGAATTCCTGGTCGGCGCAGTCGGCGTTGTCGCGCAGGCGCTGGATCTGCCAGCTGGTCTCGGCCCACTGGCGCTGCAGCTCGCGACGGGCCTCGCGGAACAGCACCTCGCCGCCCAGGGTCAGGGTCACCTCGGTGCCCTTGACCGGCTGGCCGATGACCTTCACGCAGTCACCCAGACCGGCGGCTTGGAAACGGGCCAGCACGGCGTCGGCATCGGCGGCGCGCACCTGCACCACGGCGCCCAGTTCCTCGCTGAACAGCGCGGCCGCAGCGGCCTCGCGGGAGGCGATCAGCGCATCCAGCTGCACATCCAGGCCGCAGCGGCCGGCGAAGGCCATTTCCACCAGGGTGGTCAGCAGGCCGCCGTCGGAACGGTCGTGGTAGGCCAGCAGCAGGTCGTCCTGGTTCAGTTGCTGGATGGTGTCGAAGAAGGCCTTCAGGTCGGCGGGGTTGTCCACGTCCGGGGCCTGGCGACCGATCTGGCTGTACACCTGGGCGAGGATGGAGGCGCCCAGACGGTTCTGGCCGCGACCCAGGTCGATCAGCACCAGGCGGGTGTCGCCCTTGTCCAGGCGCAGCTGCGGGGTGAGGGTCCTGCGGATGTCGGTGACCGGGGCGAA
>DATGNS010000063.1:0-17127 GCA_035306625.1 Pseudomonas sp.
CCTCCGGACGCCACCTTCCGCGCCTTCGAGGACGCCTTCCCCTGGGAGGAGACGCCCGACCAGAAGAAGGCCATCGCCGACGTGATCGACGACATGACCAGCCCCGCCCCCATGGATCGGCTGATCTGCGGCGACGTCGGCTTCGGCAAGACCGAGGTGGCCATGCGCGCCGCCTTCATCGCCGTGCACAGCGGCAAGCAGGTGGCGGTGCTGGTGCCCACCACCCTGCTGGCCGAGCAGCACTACAACAGCTTCCGCGACCGCTTCGCCGACTGGCCGGTACGCGTCGAGGTGCTGAGCCGCTTCAAGTCCGCCAAGGAAATCGCCGAGGCGGCCGCGCTGCTGGCCGAGGGCAAGGTGGACATCGTCATCGGCACCCACCGCCTGCTGCAGAGCGACATCCGCTTCAAGAACCTTGGCCTCTTGATCATCGACGAGGAGCACCGCTTCGGCGTGCGCCAGAAGGAACAGCTCAAGGCCCTGCGCAGCGAGGTGGACATCCTCACCCTGACCGCCACGCCGATTCCGCGCACCCTGAACATGGCGGTGGCCGGCATGCGCGACCTGTCGATCATCGCCACGCCGCCGGCGCGCCGCCTGTCGGTACGCACCTTCGTCATGGAGCGCCAGCCGGCGGTGATCAAGGAGGCGCTGCTGCGCGAACTGTTGCGCGGCGGCCAGGTGTACTACCTGCACAACGACGTGAAGACCATCGAGAAGTGCGCCGCCGACCTGGCCGCGCTGGTGCCCGAGGCGCGCATCGCCATCGGTCACGGGCAGATGCCCGAGCGCCAGCTGGAACAGGTGATGAGCGACTTCTACCACAAGCGCTTCAACGTGCTGGTGGCCTCGACCATCATCGAGACCGGCATCGACGTGCCCAGCGCCAACACCATCATCATCGAGCGTGCCGACAAGTTCGGCCTGGCCCAGCTGCACCAGTTGCGCGGCCGGGTCGGCCGAAGCCACCACCAGGCCTACGCCTACCTGCTGACCCCGCCGCGCCGGCAGATGACCGAGGACGCGCAGATGCGCCTGGAAGCCATCGCCAACGCCCAGGATCTGGGCGCCGGCTTCGTGCTGGCCACCCACGACCTGGAAATCCGCGGCGCCGGCGAACTGCTGGGCGAAGGCCAGAGCGGGCAGATCCAGGCCGTCGGCTTCACCCTCTACATGGAAATGCTGGAGCGCGCGGTCAAGGCCATCCAGAAGGGCGAGGAGCCGAACCTGGACCAGCCGCTGGCCACCGGCACCGAGATCAACCTGCGCGTGCCGGCGCTGATTCCCGACGACTACCTGCCGGACGTGCACGGCCGCCTGATTCTCTACAAGCGCATCGCCTCGGCCCCGGACGAGGAAGCACTCAAGGAGCTGCAGGTGGAGATGATCGACCGCTTCGGCCTGCTGCCGGAACCGGCCAAGTTCCTGATCCGCCAGACCCTGCTCAAGCTGCAGGCCGAGAAGCTGGGCATCCAGAAGATCGACGCCGGCCCCCAGGGCGGTCGCCTGGAGTTTTCACCCGACACCTGTGTCGACCCGCTCACGCTGATCAAGCTGATTCAGAGCCAACCGAACCGCTACCGGTTCGAAGGCGCTACCCTGTTCAAGTTCCAGGTGCCCATGGAGCGCCCGGAGGAACGTTTCAACACGCTGGAAGCGCTGCTCGAGCGCCTCGCCCCGCAACCCGCCTGAAGGAATGCCCGATGCGTCCATACCGTTCTTTCGTCCTGCTGCTGGCCCTGCTGGCCCCTCTGGCCCAGGCACAGACCGCCCCCGCCGCCGAAAGCACCGGCCCGGTGCCCTACCATATCGAAGTGGTGATGTTCCGCCAGGGCGAACCCATCGCCAGCGGCCAGCCGGCGCCCGAAAACTGGGCCGAGGGAGCCGAGCTGCGCGCCGGCGACGCGCCGGCGGCCACGCGCCTGGACGCGGAAGTGGCCAAGCTGACCCCGGAGAACGGCTATGAGGTGCTGATGCATCGGGCCTGGCGCCAGGACCTGAGCGCCACAGCCACCCGCGTGGCCATTCGTGACGGCGAGCCGCAGCTGGGTCAGTACCCGGTGCACGGCACCCTGCGTCTGCGTCTGGACCGCCTGGTGGAGATGCAGGCCGAGCTGTGGGTCAACCAGCTCGAGGACGGGCAGATCGTGCAGAGCGAACAGATCCGCCAGAACCGCCGCCTCAAGCCCGGCGAACTGACCTTCGTCGACGGCACCAGCCTCGGCCTGCTGGTACGGGCCACGCCGCAGTAAGCCGGCGGGTCTCTCGCTCGCGCAGAGTGGCCAACGCAACGCGCTGGCCACCACGCAGCATCAGTGCAATCCGCGGCGGCCGGAACGGCGCCGACCGCCCGACCCTTTCGAAATCCTGTTACACCAGTCCCGCGTCGCGCAGCTCACCCAGGGCCTTCAGCCAGCGCGGGCGCTGCTTGTACTCGGTGGTGGCGAAGCCGCGCCCGCGCATGCGGGCCAGCCGTGGCGGCGCCTGAACCTTGAGGCGCTGCAGGGCGGACAGGGCCAGCTCCGCCGCCGCCCGGTCGTTGCACACCAGCCCCATGTCGCAGCCGGCGGACAGCGCCGCCTCGATGCGCGCCGCCGCGTCGCCGGCCACATGGGCACCGGCCATGGACAGGTCGTCACTGAAGATCACCCCGTCGAAGCCCAGCTCGCCGCGCAGGATCTCCTGCAGCCAGCGGCGCGAGAAGCCCGCCGGCCGCTCGTCCACCTGCGGATAGATCACATGGGCCGGCATCACCGCCGCCAGGTCGGCGGCCAGGCGGGCGAACGGCTGCAGATCACAGGCGCGGATCTCCTCCAGGCTGCGCTCGTCGCGCGGAATCGCCACATGGGAATCGGCCTCGGCCCAGCCGTGCCCCGGGAAATGCTTGCCCGTGGCCGCCATGCCGGCCTGGCGCATGCCGCGAATGAAGGCTGCAGCCAACTGCGTCCCGCGCTGCGGATCGCCGGCGAAGGCGCGATCGCCGATCACCGCGCTGCGGCCATGGTCCAGGTCCAGCACGGGAGCGAAGCTCAGATCCAGCCCGGCCGCCAGCACCTCGGTGGCCATCAGCCAGCCGCAGTGCTCGGCCAGCCGTTCGGCCCGGGGGTGCCCGGCGAAGCGGGCCATGGCCGGCAGGCGCACGAAGCCCTGGCGCAGGCGCTGCACCCGCCCGCCCTCCTGATCCACCGCCAGCAGCAGATGGGGGCGCAGGGCGCGCACGGCGGCGGCGAGCTCGCGCACCTGGCGCGGGCACTCGATGTTGCGCGCGAACAGGATCAGGCCGCCCACCTGGGGCTGGCGAAGCAACTGACGGTCCTCGGGCGTCAGCCAGGTTCCGGCGATGTCCAGCATCAGGGAACCCTGCAGAACAGTGCTCACGGATTTTCCTCAAGCAGGGGCGCGCCGGCCCACTGCGGGCAGGGCGCTTCGTCGATGCGCACCGCGCAATGCGGCGGCACGCGGGGAAAGAGTTCGATCAGGTCGCGGTTGCGCATGCGCACGCAGCCGTGGGAGCGGGGCTCGCCCATGGGCTCGCAATCGGGCGTGCCGTGGATATAGATGTAGCGGCGAAAGGTATCCACCTGCCCCAGCCGGTTGCGGCCCGGCTCGCAGCCGCTCAGCCACAGGATGCGGGACAGGATCCAGTCCCGTCCCGGATGGGCGGCATGCAGCGCCGGCGTCCACACCTCGCCGGTCCAGCGTCGCCCCCGCAGCACGGCGCCGCATGGCAAGCCTTCGCCGATCCTCGCCCGCACCTGATGCAGGCCACGCGGCGTGCAGCCGCTGCCCTCGCGCTCACCGGGCCCGTTGGCCGCCGTGGAGACCGGCAGGCGCAGGCACAGCCGCCCGTCGGCGAAGCCGTACAGGCACTGGTCGGCAAGGGAGATATGCAGAAGATCGAGAAGTGGCATGCTGAGCGGCCCGGAATCAGGCCGCTAGCTTAGCCGATGCGCCGGCGGCGCCCAACCGCCACCGACGTCAGGACTTGGCCGGCGCGGGTGTCTTGGTGCGCGGCCTGGGCTGCGCCGCCGCCAGGTTCGGGTCGGTGATGCCGCTGGAGGCCCGGGCCCCGGCGGCCAGGAACGGCACCATCATGCGCATCACCTGTTCGGTGGTGGTGTGCACGCCGTAGTCGTTCTCGGCCATGGCGCGCAGCGCCTTGATGCCGGACATGGTGAAGGCCGCGGCGCCCAGCATGAAGTGGATGCGCCAGAACAGCTCCAGCGGCGGCATCCTGGGAGCCGCCTCGATCAAAAGGAGCATGTAGCGGCGGAACACCCGCCCGTAGACTTCTTCCAGATACTTGCGCAGATGGCCCTGGCTCTGGTTGAACGCCAGGCCCAGCAGGCGCATGAAGATCGACAGATCGTTGCCGCTGCGCGGTTTGACCGCCAGCACCTGTTCGAGCAGAAGCTCGAGCAGTTCCTCGAGTTCCGGCTTATGATCCGGCAGGGCCTGGCGACGATCCAGCTCCTTCTCGAGGCTGGCGCAGAAAGGCCCCAGGAAGCGCGAGAAGACCGCCTGGATCAGCGCCTTCTTCGAGCCGAAGTGATAATTCACGGCGGCCAGGTTCACCCCCGCCTTGCTGGTGATCAGCCGCAGCGAGGTCTCGGCGAATCCCTTCTCGGCAAACAGCTGCTCCGCCGCGTCCAGAATCCGCTCCACCGTTTCTGACTGAGCCATTGTCTCTCACGCCTAACAAACACTTGTTTGAAACATACGTTCTCGCCCTGAGCCAGTCAAGGCGTGCGCACCGTGCCGGGTACCCGGGGTGATTGGCGGCCGGGAAAGATACTGTATATAATCCCAGACCACTGGATAAATACACAGAGGCTGGACATGCTCAAACTGACGCCCCGCCAAGCCGAGATCCTTGCCTTCATCAAGCACTTTCTCGAGCAGCACGGCTTTCCCCCTACCCGTGCCGAAATCGCACAGAAGCTGGGCTTCAAGTCTCCCAACGCAGCCGAAGAACACCTCAAGGCCCTGGCCCGCAAGGGCGCCATCGAAATGATCCCCGGCGCCTCCCGCGGCATCCGCATCCCAGAAAGCGAAGCCTCCGAGGCCGAGGAAGGCCTGCCCGTCATCGGCCGGGTCGCCGCAGGCGCGCCGATTCTCGCCCAGCAGCATATCGAAGATACCTTCAAGCTCGATGCCGACATCTTCAAACCCCGCGCCGACTACCTGCTGCGCGTACGCGGCATGAGCATGAAGGACGCCGGCATCCTCGATGGCGACCTGCTGGCCGTGCACGCCACCCAGGAAGCACGCAACGGTCAGATCGTAGTCGCTCGCCTCGACGATGAAGTCACGGTCAAGCGCTTCAAGCGCGACGGAAAGTACGTCTGGCTGCTGGCGGAAAACCCGGATTTCGCGCCGATCAAGGTCGATCTCGAAAATCAGCACCTGACCATCGAAGGTCTCAGCGTTGGGGTCATTCGCCGCTAGGCGGCAAGGAGCAACCCGCATGCAGCACATGCAGCAGTTACCTGATCGTTACCAGCCGTCCCTGTTCGATCCCCTGCTGTTCCCCCTGGGCGACTGCGAAGATGAAACCCCGTCCGGCCATGTCAGCGAGCTTGCCCTGCGCGGTGCCGCCGGGCACTGCCTGAGCCTGCTGGGTCCGATTCTTCGCGAACTGAGCCAGGCGACGGATGCCCGCTGGCTGACCCTGATCGCGCCGCCGCTGCCGCTCACCACCGGCTGGCTGCGCAACGCCTCGCTGAACCGCGAGCGCATCCTGCTGCTGCACGCAAGGGACAGCCAGTCGGCCTTCGCCCTGGCCTGCGAGGCCCTGCGCCTGGGGCGCAGCCATACCGTGGTCAGCTGGTTGCAGCTGTCCGCCCAGGAACGGCGCACACTGGAGCGCGCCGCGCGCCAGGGACGGGCGCAGAGCCTGAACATTCGCATGGGTTAGATGGCGTCGGGGCGGTCGCCCCACGCCATGTCGCCTCAGTGAAGGACGCGCGGTCCTTCCGCTTCCGGCAGTTCGCCTTCGATCAGCCGGCCCGCCATCTGCAGGCCCGCGTGCATCATGGCCTTGGCAACCTCGACATGCTGACCCTGCAGGAACTCTCGCGCATCGGCGGAAAACTCCAGGGTCACCAGCGCCTCCTCATCCTCGGCACGACGCAGCGCGATACGGCCATCCGGCAATTCGATGATCTCAAGGAAAGCAGTCGGCATAGTTTCGATCCCAGCGAGAGGGCGCGCATTGTAGCAGCCAAGCAGGGAATCCCCTAGTGCGTTCGGCAGCGACACCAGGGAGCGGCGCAGGGCAGGCAATGCGAGGCACGGGAGCGTGGCATTGGTGGATGCACCAGCATCACGGGCGAGACCGTGCCGTAGGGTGGTCAACGCAGCGCGTTGACCACCAGGCGGTGCTTCGAGCCCGAGTCCATCTCGGCCGGCAAAAACGCCGCCCGCCCTACCTGGACTCAGCTGTCCACCATCGCTTCGCGAAAGCGCAGCGCCAGGGCCTTCAGTTCGGCATGCCAGGCCAGCAACCGCTCGGCATCCACGGGGGCCGGCTGGTCCGCGGCGGTGGCGATCAGGCCCTCGCCGGCCGCCTTGCGCGGCGCGCGGGGCGGCAGGAAGAGCGCGGCGTGAGCAGCCAGCAGCGCGCTCAGCCATCCGTCTCGCGCCACCAGCTGGCGCAGCTCGCCCAGCTCCGGGCAGTCGGCGGGCAGCGCCAGCAGCGCCTCCACCGTGGGAGCATCGGCGCCCGGCAACCGGTAGAAACCGGCAATCTCATGCAGCAGGCCCAGCAGCGCGCCGTGCAGATGAAACAGCGCCGCCTCGCGTTCGGCCTGTGCCCTGCCCGCCGCGTCCAGCGCGGCGGAGCCCTCGGCCTCGCGCAGCGACTTGATGGCCAGGGACGCGAAGTAGAGTTTCTGGTTGGTGCGGGTGTAGCGTTCCTGGATCACGATCTCGACTCCAAAGGGCAAACGAATCGGCCGCGGTGGACACCGCGGCCGATCCTTCAACGCTTGTCTTCCACCTTCCACTGTCCGTTGACATAGAAGGCGCGCCATCCGGTGGGCTTGCCGTCCACCTCGGACTGCACGTACTGCTCCTTGGTCTTGCGGCTGAAGCGGATCACCGCGGGGCGGCCTTCCGGATCACGGGGCGGCGCGGACAGCAGGTAATGGTGCTTGGGATCCAGCTCGTCCTTGTGGGGCAGCAGCTCCAGCACCAGCGGCGCGCGGGTCTCGCGGTTCTTGGGGAACTGGCTGGCGGCCAGGAACAGCCCCGAGGCGCCGTCGCGCAGCACGTAGGTGTCGTTGACCTTCTCGCACTTGAGCTCCGGCATGGGGATCGGATCGCTCTTGGGCGGCGCGGCCTCGCCGTTGCGCAGCAGCTTGCGGGTGTTCTTGCAGTCGGGATTGGTGCAACCGAAGAACTTGCCGAAGCGGCCGGTCTTGAGCTGCATCTCGCTGCCGCACTTGTCGCACTCCAGGCTCGGCCCCTCGTAGCCCTTGATGCGGAACTGGCCGTGCTCGATCTCGTAGCCGCTGCAGTCCGGGTTGTTGCCGCAGATGTGCAGCTTGCGGGTCTCGTCCAGCAGATAGGCGTCCATGGCGGTGCCGCACTTGGGGCAGCGCCGCTTGTTGCGCAGCAGCAGGGATTCGGACTCGCCCTCGTCGTCCGCGGCGATCTCGTCGCCCGGCACCAGGTTCAGGGTCGACTTGCAGCGCTCCTTGGGCGGCAGGCTGTAGCCCGAGCAACCGAGGAACACGCCGGTGGAGGCGGTGCGGATCATCATCGGTCGACCGCATTCCCGGCAAGGGATGTCGGTCGGTGTCGGCAGGTTGGCACGCATGCCGCCCTCGGCGGCCTCGGCCTGGGCCAGTTGCTTGCTGAACTCGGCATAGAAGCTGTCCAGCAGGTTCTTCCAGTCGCGCTCGCCCTGCGCCACGTCGTCCAGGCGCTCCTCCATGGCGGCGGTGAAGCCGTAGTCCATGAGGTCGGCGAAGCTTTCCGTCAGGCGATCGGTGACCACATCACCCATCTTCTCCGCATGGAAGCGACGGTTGTGCACGGTGACGTAGCCGCGCTCCTGGATGGTGGAGATAATCGCCGCGTAGGTGGACGGACGGCCGATGCCGCGCTTTTCCAGCTCCTTCACCAGGCTCGCCTCGGAGTAGCGCGCCGGCGGCTTGGTGAAGTGCTGGCTGGGATCGAGCTTGAGCAACTCCAGCTTCTCGCCTTCGGCCATGTCCGGCAGCACCGCATCCTCGCCCGGCTTGCTCTGCGCCGGCAGCACGCGGGTGTAACCGTCGAACTTGAGAATGCGGCCCTTGGCGCGCAGCTCGAAGTCCCCGGCAGCAACGCTGACCGTGGTGGACAGGTACTGGGCCGGCGGCATCTGGCAGGCGACGAACTGGCGCCAGATCAGCTCGTACAGGCGCTCGGCGTCACGCTCCATGCCGGACAGCTGGTTGGGGCGCAGGTTGACGTCGGAGGGGCGAATCGCCTCGTGGGCCTCCTGGGCGCCTTCCTTGCTGGAATAGAAGTTCGGCTTTTCCGGCAGGTATTTCGAACCGTACTCGGCCTCGATGAAGCCGCGCGCCATGCTGATGGCGTCCTGGGACAGGTTGGTCGAGTCGGTACGCATGTAGGTGATGTAGCCCGCCTCGTACAGGCGCTGAGCCATCATCATGGTCTTCTTCACGCCGAAGCCCAGGCGGTTGCTGGCCGCCTGCTGCAGCGTGGAGGTGATGAACGGCGCCGAGGGACGGCTGGTCGTCGGCTTGTCCTCGCGCTTGGCGACGCTGTAGGCCGACGCCTTCAGGCGTTCCAGGGCGGCCATGGCCTGGGCTTCGTTGACCGGCTTGAAGGCCTCGCCCTTCTCGCGCACCACCTCGAAGCGCACCTTGTCCTGGCGCGCCGTACCCAGGTCGGCATGCACTTCCCAGTATTCCTCGGGCACGAAGGCGCGAATCTCGCGCTCGCGCTCCACCACCAGGCGCACCGCCACCGACTGCACCCGACCGGCGGACAGGCCGCGGGCGATCTTCTGCCAGAGCAGCGGCGACACCATGTAGCCCACGACCCGGTCCAGGAAGCGACGCGCCTGCTGGGCGTTGACGCGGTTCAGGTCCAGCTCGCCGGGGTTGGCGAAGGCTTCCTGAATGGCCTTCTTGGTGATTTCGTTGAAGACCACGCGCTTGTAGCGGCTCTCGTCGCCGCCGATGGATTCGCGCAGGTGCCAGGCGATGGCCTCCCCTTCGCGGTCCAAGTCGGTTGCGAGGTAGATGGTGTCGGCATCCTTGGCCAGGCGCTTGAGCTCCTCGACCACCTTTTCCTTGCCGGGCAGGATCTCGTACTGGGCCTGCCAGCCCGCTTCCGGATTCACCCCCATGCGCGCGAACAGCTGGCGACGGGCCTTTTCCTTCGGCGACAGGCCATCGGCAGCGGCCTTGCCCCGCTTGGCCGGTTCCTTGTCCTTGCTGCTCGAGCCACTGGTCGGCAGGTCGCGGATGTGGCCGATACTCGACTTCACAACATACTGGCTGCCCAGATACTTGTTGATGGTCTTGGCCTTGGCCGGTGATTCCACGATGACCAGCGATTTACCCATGGGTTGGAGAATTCCTGACAGTAAATAAAAGAAGGGCCGCCTTGCGCGGACCCGCTATATATAGTGGCGATCACGCCACGGTCAAGGGAGTGGCGTCAAGCCTCCTGCCCCGGAGCCAGGCCGATCAGGGCCGGTTCCTCGCGGATCAGTGCGAAGCGCGGCAGGCGTTCGCCATTCACGTCCACCGTTTCGCAGAACATGCGCAGCGGCCGGATCCACAGGCCGTAATCCCCGTACAGCGCCTGGTAGACCACCATCTGCTCTTCGCTCTCGGAGTGGGTGGCGATCCCGAAGACCCGGTACTCATGCCCCTTGTAGTGGCGATAGACGCCAGTGGTAATCCGCATCGAAACCTCGACTACAGCAATACGACAAATCAACCGCAGGTATCGGCAGCATCGCACGAAACCGTACCCCTGCAGCACAACCATAAAAAAACCGGGGCACGGGGCCCCGGTTCTTTTTGATCCCGATCGCTTAGACGCGTTCGAAGATCGTGGTGATACCCTGGCCGAGACCGATGCACATGGTCGCCACACCCAGGGTGCCGCCGTTCTGCTTCATCACGTTCAGCAGGGTGCCGGAGATACGGGCACCGGAGCAGCCGAACGGGTGACCCAGGGCGATGGCACCACCGTTCAGGTTGACCTTCTCGTCCATCTTGTCCAGCAGCTTCAGGTCCTTCAGCACCGGCAGGGCCTGGGCGGCGAAGGCTTCGTTCAGCTCGACGTGATCGATGTCGTCCATGGTCAGGCCGGCACGCTTGAGGGCCTTCTGGGTGGACGGCACCGGGCCGTAGCCCATGATCGCCGGGTCGACACCGGCCACGGCCATGGCGCGGACCACGGCCATCGGCTCGACGCCCAGGTCCTTGGCGCGCTGGGCGCTCATGACGATCATGCAGGAGGCGCCATCGGTGATCTGCGAGGAGGTACCGGCGGTCACGGTGCCACCCTTCGGGTTGAAGGCCGGCTTCAGAGCCGCCAGGCCTTCATAGGTGGTTTCCGGACGGATGGTCTCGTCGTAGTCGAACACCTTCAGGAAGCCGTTCTCGTCGTAGCCTTCCATCGGGATGATCTCGTCCTTGAACTTGCCTTCCTGGGTGGCGGCCCAGGCGCGCTGGTGCGAGCGCAGGCCGAACTGGTCCTGGGCCTCGCGGGTGATGCCGTGCATCTTGCCCAGCATCTCGGCGGTCAGGCCCATCATGCCAGAGGCCTTGGCGGCGTACAGGGACAGCTGCGGGTTCGGGTCGACGCCGTGCATCATGCTGACGTGGCCCATGTGCTCCACGCCGCCGACCACGAAGATGTCGCCGTTGCCGGTCTGGATGGCCTGCACGGCGGTGTGCAGGGCGCTCATGGAGGAACCGCACAGGCGGCTGACGGTCTGGCCGGCGCTGGTGTGCGGGATCTGGGTCATCAGCGACGCCATGCGGGCGATGTTCCAGCCCTGCTCCAGGGTCTGGTTCACGCAGCCCCAGATCACGTCCTCGACCTCGGCCGGGTTGATCTGCGGGTTGCGCTCCAGCAGCTTGCTGATCAGGTGCGCCGACATGGTCTCGGCGCGGGTGTTGCGGTGCATGCCGCCCTTGGAACGGCCCATCGGGGTGCGGCCGAAGTCGACAATGACTGCGTCTCTCGGATTCAGACTCATATCTTTATATCTCGCTCTGTTCTGTCCGCATTAACCGAAGAACTTCTGGCCCTTGGCGGCCATTTCACGAAGCTTGGCGGTCGGGGTGTACAGCGCGCCCAGGTCGGCGTACTTGTCGGCCAGGGCCACGAACTCGGCCACACCGATGGAATCGATGTAGCGCAGCGCACCCCCGCGGAAGGGCGGGAAGCCGATGCCGTAGATCAGACCCATATCGGCCTCGGCGGCGGTCTCGACGATGCCGTCTTCCAGGCAGCGGACGGTTTCCAGGCACAGCGGGATCATCATGAAGTTGATGATGTCCTCGTCGGTGACTTCGCGCTGCTCGTAGACGATCGGCGCCAGCACTTCCTTGACGGACTCGTCGGCGACCTTCTTCGGCTTGCCGCGCTTGTCGGTCTCGTAGGCGTAGAAGCCCTTGCCGTTCTTCTGACCCAGGCGGTTGGCCTCGTACAGGGCGTCAACGGCGGTCTTGCGCTCTTCCTTCATGCGATCCGGGAAGCCTTCGGCCATCACGTCGCGGGCATGGTGGGCGGTGTCGATGCCGACCACGTCCATCAGGTAGGCCGGGCCCATGGGCCAGCCGAACTTCTCCATGACCTTGTCGATGCGGGCGAAGTCGACACCGGCGCTGACCAGCTTGGCGAAGCCGCCGAAGTAGGGGAACAGCACGCGGTTGACCAGGAAGCCGGGGCAGTCGTTGACCACGATCGGGTTCTTGCCCATCTTCTTGGCGTAGGCCACGGTGGTGGCAATGGCGGTCTCGCTGGACTTCTCGCCACGGATCACCTCAACCAGCGGCATCATGTGCACCGGGTTGAAGAAGTGCATGCCGACGAAGTTTTCCGGACGCTTGAGCGCCTTGGCCAGCAGGTTGATGGAGATGGTGGAGGTGTTGGAGGCCAGGATGGCGTCTTCCTTCACCTGCTCTTCCACCTCGGCCAGCACGATCTGCTTGACCTTCGGGTTCTCGACCACGGCCTCGACCACGACGTCGACGTTGCCGAAGTCACCGTAGGACATGGTCGGGCGAATGGCGTTCAGGGCCTCGGCCATCTTGGCGGCGGTCATGCGGCCCTTCTCGACGCGGCTGCCCAGCAGCTTGGAGGCCTCGTTCAGACCCATCTGGATACCCTCTTCGCGGATATCCTTCATCAGGATCGGGGTGCCCCTCACGGCGGACTGGTAGGCGATGCCGCCACCCATGATGCCGGCGCCCAGCACGGCGGCCAGCTTCACGTCACGGGCCTGCTTGTCGTAGGCCTTGGCCTTCTTCTTCAGTTCCTGGTCGTTCAGGAACAGACCGATCAGGCTTTCGGCAACGGAGGTCTTGGCCAGCTTCACGAAGCCGGCGGCTTCCACTTCCAGGGCCTTGTCGCGGCCCATGTTGGCGGCCTTCTGGATGGTCTTGATGGCTTCGACCGGCGCCGGATAGTTCGGGCCCGCCTTGCCGGCCACGAAGCCCTTGGCGGTTTCGAAGCTCATCATCTGCTCGATGGCGTTCAGCTTCAGCTTCTCCAGCTTCGGCTGGCGCTTGGCCTTGTAGTCCAGCTCGCCGGCGATGGCGCGCTTGAGCAGGTCCAGGGCGGCGTCACGCAGCTTGTCGTCGGCCACCACGGCGTCCACGGCACGCACCTTCAGCGCCGCGTCGGCCTTGTTCTCGGCGCCGCCGGCAATCCATTCGATGGCGTTGTCGGTACCGATCAGGCGCGGCAGGCGCACGGTGCCGCCGAAGCCCGGGTAGATGCCCAGCTTCACTTCCGGCAGACCGATCTTGGCGCTTTCGGCCATGACGCGGTAGTCCGCGGCCAGGCACATTTCCAGACCGCCACCCAGGGCGATGCCGTTGATGGCGACCACGGTGGGAACGTTCAGGTCTTCGAAATCGTTGAAGATCTTGTTGGCTTCGAGGTTGGCGGCGATCAGCTCGGCCTCGGGCAGCTTGAAGTTGTCGACGAACTCGGTGATGTCGGCGCCGACGATGAATACATCCTTGCCGCTGGTGACGATCACGCCCTTGACGGAAGCGTCGGCCTTGATGGCGTCGACGGCCTGACGGAGCTCATTCAGGGTGAGGCGATTGAACTTGTTGACGGACTCACCCTTGAGGTCGAAATTCAATTCGACGATGCCGCCCTCAAGAGCCTTAACCGTGATGGCTTTACCTTCGTAAATCATCAACTGATCTCCAGGTATGGAAGCTGAACTGTTATACATCGATCGCCGGCTACCACAGGCCAGGCCCGTTGCGGCATGTTACCGGCACACCCGTCGATGCATGGAGTCGTGCGTAATAGAGCAGTGCAAGGCAAACGCTCAATTCATACGATCGTTTGATTCGGGTGTGCACACATTCCTGCAAAAGCCGCGGCTTGTCAATTGTCGGTCTTGAGAATCCGGTTTGTGGGCAACGGGCCAGTCGCATTCTGCTAGCATTCGGCCCGCCGTGTGGTCAGGCAACGTTAGCCAATCGCTCGTCTCGCAACCCCGGCCGGAGCCATACTTCCTGCAACGATGAATGATCCGGCATTCCAGGAGGAAATGATCATGCAGTACCAGCATATACTGGTCGCCATCGACCTGACGGAGGAATGCCTCGCGGTCCTGGAGCGCGCCGCCGACCTGGCACGCACCCATGGCGCCCGTCTGTCCCTGGTGCACATCGTCGAACCCATGGCCATGGCCTTCGGCGGGGATGTGCCGATGGACCTGTCGATGCTGCAGCAGCAGCAGTTCGACCAGGCGCGCGAACGCCTGGACACCTTCACCGGCCGTTATGCGGAAATCCTCCCGGCCGACCAGCGCCACTTGGCCTACGGCCAGCCCCGCCAGGAGATCCACCGCCTGGCCATCGAGCTGGGTTGCGACCTGATCGTGGTGGGCAGCCATGGCCGCCACGGCCTGGCCCTGCTGCTGGGTTCCACCGCCAACGACCTGCTGCATGGCGCGCCCTGCGACGTGCTGGCGGTGCGCCTGAAGAAAGAGAAGGAAAAGGAAGAAGGCAAGGAAGAGTAACCTGCCTCACCGAAGCGGGCTGACCCCGGGCCGGGTCAGCCCTGAATCAGCAGCTCATGCCCGTCTGCAGCAGCGCCAGGCCGCCTGCGGACCAGCCCCACCAGGCCAATGCCAGCAGCAGGCCGAAGCCGATCAGCAGCAGGGCCCTGAGCCAGTAGCCCTTCATGCCCCCGCCCCGCTGACCCGCAGCCGCGCCACCGGCTCCTCGCGCACCGGCCAGTTGAGCAGTGCGGCCATGAGACTGAGCAGGATGGAGATCTCCCACACCAGCGCGTAGCTGCCGGTCAGGTCATACAGGTAGCCACCCAGCCAGCCGCCCATGAAGGAGCCGAGCTGGTGGAACAGGAAGGCGATGCCGCCCAGCATCGACAGGTTGCGCACCCCGAACATGGTGGCCACCGTGCCGTTGGTCAGGGGCACCGTGGACAGCCACAGCAGGCCCATGGCCATGCCGAACAGGTAGGCGGAGGCCTCGCTGAGCGGCAGATAGAAGAAGGCGACAATCACCAGACCACGCAGCAGGTAGAGCCAGACCAGCAGCCTGGGCTTGGACAGTCGCCCGCCCAGCCAGCCGGCGCCGTAGGTGCCGAAGATATTGAACAGGCCTACCAGCGCCAGCACCGTGGTGCCCACGTGCACGCCCAGGCCCTGATCGACCAGATAGGCCGGCAGGTGCACGCCGACGAACACCACCTGGAAGCCGCAGACGAAGAAGCCCACGGAGAGCAGCCAGAAGCCCGGATGACGGGCCGCTTCCCCCAGCGCCTCGACCAGGGTCTGCTGGCCCGCCTGACGCGGCGCCGGAGGCTCGCGCAGCGCGGCGCCCATGGGCACCAGCAGGGCCACCATGGCGGCCAGCGCCAGCAGCGCCGCCGACCAGCCCAGCCACTCCATCAGGCCCAGGGTGCCGGGCAGCATGATGAACTGGCCGAAGGAACCCGCGGCGGCGGCGATGCCCATCGCCATGCTGCGCTTCTCCGGTGTGGCGGCGCGGCCCACGGCGGCCAGCAGCACCGAGAAGGAGGTGCCCGACAGGCCCAGGCCGATCAGCAGCCCGGCGCTCAGGGACAGGCCCAGCGCGCTGTCGGCCGAAGCCATCAGGGCCAGGCCCACGGCATAGAACAGACCGCCCACCAGCACCGCGCGACCGGCGCCATAGCGATCCGCCAGGGCACCGGTGAGCGGCTGCACCAGACCCCAGATCAGGTTCTGCAGGGCAATGGCGAAGGCGAACACTTCGCGGCCCCAGCCGTATTCGGCGCTCATCGGCGCCAGGAACAGGCCGAAGCCATGGCGTACGCCCAGGGACAGGGTCAGTACCACCGAACTGAGGACGAGGATCCACAACCCCGCCCGGGAAAAGCCATTCATCACCAACCCCGTCTAGCTGAAGGTAAAGCGGCACACGTATATACCTCGGCCCGGAACGCGTCAATCGAGCCCGGGGCGAACTTCGCCCATCCGCCGGCAGTCTGCTTCAGACAGTCCCTGCCACGGAGAAGTCCCATGCGCCACCCGCTCATCGCGCTGTTCGCCGCCTCCAGCCTGGCCCTGGGTGCCCAGTTCACCCTGGCCAACGACCGCGACATCGGCCCCGACGAAGCGCGCCAGCTACAGGAAGCCGGCACCATCCAGTCGTTCGAGGCACTCGACCAGGCAGCCCTGGCCCAGCATCCCGGCGCCCGGGTGGAAGACACCGAGCTGGAAGAGGAAAACGGCCGCTACCTGTACAAGATCGAGCTGCGCGATGCGCAGAATCAGCAGTGGGATCTGAAGCTGGACGCCGCCACCGGCGAGGTGCTGGACAACCGCCGGGACGACTGAACCGGGCCGGGCTCTTCTGCACGAAGCGTCGACACGCCTCGTGCAGAGCCTACAGCTCGAATTCGCTTTCCAGCGCGGCCCGCACGCAGTGCAGCACGCCGAGGGGCACGCGCCCCTTGAACAGTTCCGCCACCTCGGCCACCGGGGGCAGTTCGCCCTCGCCGTCGAGGAAGGCGTCCTGCACTTCCATCAGCAGTTCCTCGGGCAGGTCCAGGGCCTGCTCCAGGGTCAGCTGCTGGTTGCCGATGGCCTCGGCCAGCAGGCCGTAGACGTTCTTCTCGGTGACGTTCAACTGGCTGGCGATCTGCGCCGGGGTCATGCCGGCGCGGGCCAGGCTGATCAGCTCGTGGCGCAGGTCGGTCACCACCCGGGGCGCCTCGCCCGCCGCACTGCCGTTGAGCACCTCCAGGAAGGCCTCGCCGTAGCGCTCCAGCTTGCGGGCGCCGACGCCGCTGACCCGGGCCATTTCGGCAAGGTTGCGCGGCTGGCTGCGCAGCATTTCCAGCAGGGTGGCGTCCGGGAAGATCACATAGGGCGGCACGCCATGCTCCTCGGCCAGCTTGCGGCGCAGGCTGCGCAGCGCCTCCCAGGTGGCGCGTTCCTCGCTGCGCACCAGCTGGCTGGCCGGACTGGCGCCACCGGAGGGCCTGGACTGCTTGCCGATCAGCTCGCGCCGCAACTCCAGGGTCACCTCGCCGCGCAGCAGCGGCCGGCATTTCTCGGTCAGGCGCAAGCCGCCGAAGGCGTCCAGATCCACATCGGCCAGGCCGCGGGCCACCAGTTGGCGGAACAGGGTGCGCCACTCCCCTTCCGAGAGCGCCTTGCCGACCCCGTACACGGACAGGTGCTGATGGCCGAGCTGGCGAATCTTGTCGTTGTCGCGACCCAGCAGAATGTCCACCAGGTGGCCTACCCCGTAGCGCTGACCGCTGCGGTAGATGGCCGACAGCGCCTGGCGCGCCGGCTCGGTCACGTCCCAGGTCTGCACGCCGTCGACGCAGTTGTCGCAGTGGCCGCAGGGCTGCGCCAGCTCCTCGTCGAAATAGGCCAGC
>DATGNS010000064.1:0-18098 GCA_035306625.1 Pseudomonas sp.
CAGACGCATTAGTCGTGGGCCTCACTGCCTCTGGCCTACGGCCTACCGGCCAGTGCGTCTGCGGTGTGAAGACATCCAAACGCGCAAGCGACTTTCTCCTCACCATTGATCAACGCGACTGGGAACTCACTCTAGAGGGCCCCCCTGAGGCCAGGCCCCCTGAGGCCCCCTCCTCCCGCAGAGCTCACCATTCCTAATTGGCTACCAATTGGCTACCAAAAGCCTCCAAATTGGCTACCGCAAATTTTCGACCGCGCATAAAAAAATCCAGTCACCGCTAAGTGACTGGATTTCTTTAAGATTATTTGGTCGGGACGGAGTGATTCGAACACTCGACCCCTTGCACCCCATGCAAGTGCGCTACCAGGCTGCGCTACGCCCCGACTGTTACTACCAGCTCTCTGGAAGTGGTGCGCACTATACAGTAACCATCTGATAAACGGAAGCTTTTTTTGCGAGAAGGCGCTCACTTGCGCAGGATGCGCAGCAGGTCCTCCAGCTCGCACAGGAGCTGGCGGGTGATCTGGCGCGTCTGGCTGGTGTCTTCCGCGGCTTCCTGGCCGGACAGCTTCTGCCGGGCACCGTTGATGGTGAAGCCCTGGTCGTAAAGGAGGGAGCGGATCTGGCGGATGATCAGCACGTCGTGGCGCTGATAGTAGCGGCGGTTGCCCCGCCGCTTGATGGGATTGAGCTGGGGAAATTCCTGTTCCCAGTAGCGCAGCACGTGCGGCTTGACTGCGCAGAGGTCGCTGGCCTCACCGATGGTGAAATAGCGCTTGCCCGGGATGGGCGGCAGTTGCTCGGTGCCGCCCTTAGGATTTGCTTCCGGCATAGCTTTCCACCCTGGCCTTGAGCTTCTGGCCCGGGCGGAAAGTCACCACGCGGCGTGCCGAGATGGGGATTTCCTCGCCCGTTTTCGGGTTCCTGCCGGGGCGCTGACGTTTATCGCGCAGGTCGAAGTTGCCGAACCCGGACAGTTTGACCTGTTCGTTCTGCTCCAGAGCCTGGCGAATCTCTTCGAAGAAGAGCTCCACCAGTTCCTTGGCTTCCCTCTTGTTCAGGCCCAGCTCTTCGTAAAGACGCTCAGCCATTTCAGCTTTCGTCAGAGCCCCCATGCGCTACATCCTTAACGTGGCGTTGAACCTATCTCCCAGCGAGGTGAGGATGGTCTGGATCGCTGCGCTCACCTCATCGTCGTTAAGAGTGCGCGAAGGATGCTGCCAGGTCAAGCCGACGGCCAGGCTTTTACGAGCGGGATCAATGCCTTTGCCCTGATAGACGTCAAACAGCTTGAGATCCGTGAGGTAATCGCCTGCTTTTTCTCGGATACAGCCGAGGATGTCCTCGGCGGGGGTATCCCGATCCACCACCAGAGCCAGGTCGCGGCGCACTTCGGGGAAGCGCGACAGCTCCCGGAAGGACGGCAGCCTGCCCTCGTCCAGCTCGGCCAGCAGCAGCTCGAACAGGAACAGCGGCTGCTCGATGCCCAGCTCGCCCGCCAGTTGCGGATGGATGGCACCCAGGTAGCCGACGGTGCGCCCTTCCCGTTCAATGCGGGCGCACTGTCCCGGATGCAGGGCCGGATGTTCGGCCGGCACGAAGCGGAAGGCGCCGGCATTGCCGGCCGCGCCCAGCAGGGCTTCCACATCGCCCTTGAGGTCATAGAAGTCCACGCTCTCGCGACCGTGGCTCCAGGACTCCGGCAGGCGGTTCCCGGTGATCACGCCGGCCAGCATGGCCTCCTGCTTCAGCTCGGGCAGTTGACCCACGAAGCGCAGACCACTCTCGAACAGGCGCACGCGCGTCTGCTGGCGGTTGAGGTTGTGCAGCACCGCCTTGACCAGACCCGGCCACAGCGAGGCGCGCATGGCGGCCATGTCCGCCGAGATGGGGTTGGCCAGCAGCAGCGGGGTCGCATCCGGATTGAACTGGGCGAACAGCTTCGGATCGATGAAGCTGTAGGTGATCGCTTCCTGATAGCCGCGGGCAACCAGCAGGCGACGCAGGGCCGGCAACTCGGCACGGGCTTCGGCGCGGGCCTGGGGGGCCAGGCGGGCCTGGGGATAGCGAACCGGCAGGCGGTCGTAGCCGTACAGGCGCCCCAGTTCCTCGATGAGGTCGACTTCCAGGGAAATGTCGAAGCGGTGGCTGGGAATGGTCACTTCCCAGACGCCTTCGCCCCTGGCGGTGACGCCCAGGCCCAGGGCGCCAAGCAGGCGTTCCACCAGGTCGGCTTCCAGTTCCAGGCCCAGCATCTGGGTGATGCGTTCGCTGCGCAGGGTGACGGCCTCGCGAGTGGGCAGATCGGCCTGGCTCACGGCCTCGACGATCGGGCCGGCTTCGCCACCGACGATCTCCAGCAGCAGAGCGGTCGCGCGCTCCATGGCCTGACGGGCCAGTTCGAAATCCACGCCGCGCTCGAAGCGATGGGAGGCATCGGTGTGCAGGCCATAGTTGCGCGCCTTGCCGGCCAGGGCGATGGGATCGAAGTAGGCCGACTCCAGGAACAGGTCGCGGGTCTGGGCGCTGACGCCGCTGTGCTCGCCACCCATCACGCCGGCGATGGCCAGCGGACGCTCGTGGTCGGCGATGACCAGGGTGTCGGCGCTCAGCGTGACTTCCTGCCCGTCCAGCAGAACCAGCTTCTCGCCCTGCTCCGCCATGCGCACGCGGATGCCGCCGCGGATCTCGTTCAGATCGAAGGCATGCATGGGCTGGCCGAGTTCCAGCATCACGTAGTTGGTGACGTCGACGGCCGGGTCGATGCTGCGGATATCGGAACGGCGCAGGCGCTCGACCATCCACAGCGGCGTCGGACGGCTCAGGTCCACGTTGCGGATGACGCGGCCCAGGTAACGGGGGCAGGCTTGCGGGGCCAGCAGTTCCACCGGGCGGGTCTCGTCATGGGCCGGCGCAACGGGCTGGATGGTCACCGGCTGCACTTCGCAGCCGTAGACGGCGCCCACTTCCCGGGCCAGACCGGCCAGGGACAGGCAGTCGCCGCGGTTGGGGGTCAGCCCGATCTCGATGACCACATCGTCCAGACCCAGGTACTCGCGAATGTCGGTACCCACCGGCGCGTCGGCGGCCAGCTCCATCAGCCCGCTGTGATCGTCGCTGATCTTCAGCTCGGAGGCCGAGCAGAGCATGCCGAAGGATTCCACGCCACGCAGCTTGGCCTTCTTGATCTTGAAATCGTCGCCCAGCTCGGCGCCGATCATGGCAAAGGGCACCTTGATGCCCGGGCGGGCATTGGGGGCGCCGCACACCACCTGAAAGGTCTCGCTGCCGTTGCTGACCTGGCAGACGCGCAGCTTATCGGCGTCGGGATGCTGTTCGGCGCTGAGGATCTCGCCCACCACCACGCCGTGGAAGGCGCCGGCCACCGGGGTAACACTATCGACTTCCAGACCCACCATGGACAGCTTGGCCACCAGGGCGTCACGGTCGGCTGCGGGATTGGCCCAGCTGCGCAGCCATTGTTCACTGAATTTCATCTTCTGTTCTCTCCTGTTCGGTTCGTGTCGGACGCGGGGCCTAGCGGAATTGCGCCAGGAACCTCAGGTCGTTGTCGAAGAACAGGCGCAGGTCATTGACGCCATAGCGCAGCATGGCCAGACGCTCCACGCCCATGCCGAAGGCGAAGCCCTGGAATTCCTCGGGATCGATGCCGGACATGCGCAGCACGTTCGGGTGCACCATGCCGCAGCCCATGACCTCCAGCCAGCCGGTCTGCTTGCAGACGCGGCAGCCCTTGCCGGAGCACATCACGCACTGCATGTCGACCTCGGCGGATGGCTCGGTGAACGGGAAGAAGGAAGGACGGAAGCGCACGCCCAGCGGCTTCTCGAAGAACACCCGCAGGAATTCCTCGATGGTGCCCTTCAGATCCGCGAAGCTGATGCCCTTGTCCACCAGCAGGCCTTCCACCTGGTGGAACATCGGCGAGTGGGTGATATCCGAGTCGCAGCGATACACGCGTCCCGGGCAGACGATGCGGATCGGCGGCTTCCGGCTTTCCATGGTGCGCACCTGCACCGGCGAGGTGTGGGTGCGCAGCAGCATGTTGGCGTTGAAGTAGAAGGTGTCGTGCATGGCCCGGGCCGGGTGGTGGCCGGGAATGTTGAGCGCTTCGAAGTTATGGTAGTCGTCCTCGACTTCCGGACCCTCGGCCACGCTGTAGCCGATATGGGTGAAGAACTGCTCGATGCGCTCCTTGGTGCGGGTCACCGGGTGCAGGCCGCCCGAGGCCTGGCCGCGGCCCGGCAGGGTGACGTCGATACGTTCGGCGGCCAGCCTGGCCTGCAGCGCGGCGGTTTCCAGCTCCGCCTTGCGCGCGGCGAGGGCGCTCTGGACCTGGTCACGGGCGGCATTGATGCGCGCGCCGGCCTTGGGGCGCTCCTCGGCGGAAAGCTTGCCGAGGGACTGCATCTGCAGGGTTATTTCGCCCTTCTTGCCCAGGTACTGGACCCGGATCTGTTCGAGGGCGTTGGTGTCTGCGCTGCCTTGCACGGCCTCCAGCGCTTGGGCGACCAGTGCATCGAGATTTTCCATTTACATCCTCCCGAGGATCTTGCAGAAACACCCGGCGCAACGGGCGTTTTTGCAAGAACCCCTGCAAATACAAAATAGGGGAAGAGCCGCAAGGCTCTTCCCCTATCGTTGACGCTTTCGCTCCGGACACGTCCGGCTGCCGGGGAAGTCAGGCCAGAGAGGCTTTGGCTTTCTCGACGATGGCAGCGAAGGCGGCTTTTTCGTTCACGGCCAGGTCGGCCAGAACCTTGCGGTCGATCTCGATGGAGGCCTTGCGCAGACCAGCGATCAGACGGCTGTAGGACAGACCGTTCTGACGAGCGCCGGCGTTGATACGGGCGATCCACAGAGCGCGGAACTGACGCTTGCGCTGACGACGGTCACGGTAGGCGTATTGACCTGCCTTGATCACCGCCTGCTTGGCAACACGGAACACGCGGGAGCGAGCACCGTAGTAGCCCTTGGCGAGCTTCAGGATTTTCTTGTGACGAGCACGAGCGATAACGCCACGCTTAACACGAGCCATGAGTAATGTCCTCTAGATATCTTGACCGGATTAACGAACGCGCAGCATGCGCTCGACCTTCGCCTTGTCAGACGGATGCATCAGGGCAGTGCCCCGCAGCTGACGCTTACGCTTGGTCGTCATCTTGGTCAGGATGTGGCTCTTGAAAGCGTGCTTGTGCTTGAAGCCGTTTGCGGTCGGCTTGAAGCGCTTCTTGGCACCACTCTTGGTCTTCATCTTTGGCATGTTCGGTACTCCGTAGCTTGAGTGCTTACAAATAACTGCAAGGCCTGCCAGTGCCCTGGTAGTTATTTTTTCTTCTTGGGAGCGATGACCATCATCAGCTGGCGTCCTTCCAGCTTCGGATGCTGTTCAACGGTGCCGTATTCGGCGAGGTCGGCTTCGACCCGCTTCAACAGCTCCATACCCAGCTCCTGGTGAGCCATCTCACGACCGCGGAATCGCAGGGATACCTTGGCCTTGTCCCCATCGCTGAGGAAGCGCATCAGGTTGCGAAGCTTGACCTGATAGTCGCCTTCCTCTGTCCCTGGACGGAACTTCACTTCCTTGATCTGAATCTGCTTCTGATTCTTCTTGGCGGCAGCCTGCTGCTTCTTCTTCTCGAACAGGTGCTTGCCGTAGTCCATGATGCGACAGACCGGAGGATTGGCCTCTGCCGAGATCTCCACCAGATCCAGTTTCGCCTCTTCGGCGACCCTCAGAGCCTCATCGATGGAGACGATGCCGATCTGCTCGCCGTCGGCACCGATCAGACGAACCTCACGGGCGGTGATGTTCTCGTTGATCGGGGCCTTGGGCGCCCGCCTGTCTTGTCTCATTTCACGCTTAATAGTGATTACTCCGATGCTTGGCGACCACGCCGGGAAACCGCCTGTGCCAGCAACCCGGTGAACTGCTCGATGGGCATGCTGCCCAGATCAGTCCCTTCTCGGGTGCGCACTGCGACGGACCGTGTCTCAACCTCCCGGTCTCCTATCACGAGGAGGTAGGGAACCTTGAGCAAAGTATGCTCGCGGATTTTAAAGCCGATCTTCTCGTTTCTCAAGTCGACCTTTGCCCGGAAGCCTTGAGAATTCAGGGCTTTCTCGACTTCCTCGGCAAATTCAGCCTGCTTGTCGGTGATATTCATGATCACCGCCTGGACCGGCGCAAGCCAGGCCGGAAAGGCCCCTTCGTAGTGCTCGATCAGGATACCGATGAAGCGCTCGAAGGATCCCAGGATGGCGCGGTGCAGCATGACCGGGTGCCGGCGATCGTTGTTCTCGCTGACGTACTCGGCCCCCAGGCGCACCGGCAGGTTGAAGTCCAGCTGCAGGGTACCGCACTGCCAGACGCGACCCAGACAGTCCTTCAGGGAGAACTCGATCTTCGGACCGTAGAAGGCGCCCTCGCCCGGCTGCAGCTCATAGGGCAACCCGGCGGTTTCCAGGGCCGACGCCAGCGCGGCCTCGGCACGGTCCCACAGCTCGTCGGCACCGACGCGCTTTTCGGGACGGGTGGACAGCTTGAGCTGGATGTCATCAAAGCCGAAGTCGGCGTACACCGCCTGGGTCAGCTTGATGAAGGCCGCGGCCTCATCCTGCATCTGCTCTTCGGTGCAGAAGATGTGGGCGTCGTCCTGGGTGAAGCCGCGCACGCGCATGATGCCGTGCAGGGCGCCGGACGGCTCGTTGCGATGGCAGGCGCCGAACTCGGCCAGACGCAGCGGCAGTTCCCGATAGCTCTTCAGGCCCTGGTTGTATACCTGGACGTGGCACGGGCAGTTCATCGGCTTGACCGCATAATCGCGGCTTTCCGATTCGGTGGTGAACATGTTCTCGGCGTAGTTGGCCCAGTGTCCGGACTTTTCCCAGAGCACCCGGTCAACCACCTGGGGCGTCTTGATCTCCAGGTAGCCGTTCTCGCGCTGAATCTGGCGCATGTACTGCTCGAGCACCTGGTAGACGGTCCAGCCGTTGGGGTGCCAGAACACCATGCCCGGGGCTTCTTCCTGGGTGTGGAACAGCCCCAGGCGCTTGCCGAGGCGACGGTGATCGCGCTTTTCGGCTTCTTCGATGCGCTGGATGTAGGCAGCCAGCTGCTTCTTGTCGGCCCAGGCGGTGCCGTAGATGCGCTGCAACTGTTCGTTCTTCGAATCGCCGCGCCAGTAGGCACCCGAAATGCGGGTCAGCTTGAAGGCCTTGAGGAAACGGGTATTGGGCACGTGCGGGCCGCGGCACATGTCCACGTATTCCTCGTGGTAGTACAGCCCCATGGCCTTCTCGTCAGGCATGTCGTCGATCAGGCGCAGCTTGTAGTCCTCGCCGCGGGCCTTGAATACCTCGATGACTTCCTCGCGCGGCGTCATCTTCTTGATGACGTCGTAGTCCTTGGCGATCAGTTCGGCCATGCGCGCCTCGATGGCGGCCAGGTCCTCAGGGGTGAAGGGGCGATCGATGGCGATGTCGTAGTAGAAGCCTTCCTCGATCACCGGGCCGATGACCATCCTGGCGTTCGGGTACAGCTGCTTGACCGCATGACCCACCAGGTGCGCACAGGAGTGACGGATGATCTCCAGCCCTTCCTCGTCCTTCGGCGTGATGATCTGCACGGTCGCATCGGTTTCGATCAGGTCGCAGGCGTCGACCAGACGGCCGTTCACCTTGCCGGCCACGGTCGCCTTGGCCAGACCGGCGCCGATGGACTGCGCCACCTCGGCCACGGTGACCGGATGATCGAACGAACGCTGACTACCGTCGGGAAGAGTAATGATGGGCATGGCGCCTCCTCTCCTAGTGGTGACCCCTACCAAAGGCCACATGGGTTGGGATGAGCCAGTAAAGCGATCCGCCGGAACAGCCCGCCGCACTGTGGCAGGAGGCCAAAGGCCCGACCCGTCGAACCGGAGCACTGGGAAATCGAAGCTGCGGATGCTTTCAGAAAGTCGAAGCCCTGACAAGCAAGCCATAAAAAAAGGGTCGCTCTGGCGACCCTTTCTTGGAAGTTGGTAGGCACAATTGGACTCGAACCAACGACCCCCACCATGTCAAGGTGGTGCTCTAACCAACTGAGCTATGTGCCTTCCGATGGCCGTGCATTCTACCCGCGGCCTCGGCCTTGTCAACTTTTATTTCGCTAACATCCTGAATCGACGCGAATTTTCAATCGCGGGGCGTACGCATGGTGACGAACTCTTCGGCCGCCGTGGGGTGAATGCCCAGGGTTTCATCGAAATCGCGCTTGCTGGCGCCCGCCTTCATCGCCACCGCCAGGCCCTGGATGATCTCTCCGGCCTCCGGGCCGATCATGTGACAGCCCAGCACCCGGTCGCTGTCGGCATCGACCACCAGCTTCATGAGCGTGCGCTCCTGACTGTCGGTCAGGCTCAGCTTCATGGGGCGGAAACGGCTTTCGAACACCTTCACCCGGTGCTTTTCCCGCGCCTGCTGCTCGGTGAGGCCGACGGTGCCGATATTGGGCAGGCTGAAGACCGCCGTGGGAATCAGCTCGTAGCTCAGCGGGCGGTATTCCTCCGGCCGGAACAGCCGGCGCGCTACCGCCATCCCCTCGGCCAGCGCCACGGGGGTCAGTTGCACCCGGCCGATCACGTCGCCAATGGCGAGGATGAAGGGATCGGCGGTGCGATACAGGCTGTCTACCTTGATGAAGCCGCGCTCATCCAGCTCGACCTCGGTGTTCTCCAGACCCAGGTTGTCCAGCATTGGGCGGCGCCCGGTGGCGTAGAAGACGCAATCGGTATCCAGCACCCGGCCATCGGCCAGCGTGGCCTTGAGCGTGCCATCGGCCTGCTTGTCGATGCGGCGGATGTCGCTGTTGAACCGCAGGTCCAGGCCCTTCTTCTCCATCTCGTCGCGCAGGTGCATGCGCAGGCTTTCATCGAAGCCGCGCAGGAAGAGGTCGCCGCGATACAGCAGCGAGGTATTGGCCCCCAGGCCATGGAAGATGGAGGCGAATTCGACGGCGATGTAGCCACCACCCACCACCAGGACACGCTTGGGCAACTGCTCCAGGTAGAAGGCCTCGTTGGAACTGATGGCATGTTCGATGCCAGGGATGTCCGGCAGCTTCGGCCAGCCGCCCGTGGCGATCAGGATATGGCGCGCGCTGTAGCTGCGCCCATCCACCTCGACACGCGAGCCGCCCAGCAGGCGTGCATGGCCTTCCAGCAGCGTCACCCCGCTGTCGATCAGCAGTTTTCGGTAGATCCCATTGAGGCGCTGGATCTCGCGATTCTTGTTCTCGATCAGCGTGGGCCAGTCGAACTGCGGCTCGCCACAGCTCCAGCCGTAACCCTTGGCCTGGCGAATCTCTTCCTCGAAATGCGCTCCATAGACCAGCAGCTTCTTCGGCACGCACCCGACGTTGACGCAGGTGCCGCCCAGGTAACGACTCTCGGCAATGGCCACTCGCGCTCCGTAACCGGCAGCAAAACGTGCCGCCCGAACGCCACCGGAGCCGGCGCCAATGACGAAAAGGTCGAAATCGTAGGCCATAGTGTTGTCTCCTGAATCAGACTGCCAGCATACCTCAGCACCCCGAAGCTGGGCAGCATTGCCGGGAGACCCACCATGCAACCTACCCTGACCCACATCGCCCTGCACGTGCCCGATCTGGAAGCCTGCATGGCGTTCTATGCCGAGTTCTGCGGCCTGCGACTGATTCATGAGCGCCCGGGCAAGGGCTCACGCATCGTCTGGATGGCCGAGCCCGGACGCGAGCAGGAGTTCGTCATTGTCATGATGCCCGGCGGAACCGACCGCAACCTGGCCGAGGACGACTACAGCCATCTGGGCTTCGCCCTGCCCAGTCGCGAGGCCGTGGATGCCATTGCCGAACGCGCCCGCCAGGCCGGCTGCCTGATCTGGGCGCCCCGGGACAATCCGTTCCCGGTCGGCTACTACTGCGGCGTACGGGATCCGGCCGGAAACTACGTGGAGTTCAGCTATGGCCAGCCCCTCGGACCGGGCGCCGAACCCCTGACCGGCGCAGGCCCGGGGACGGCCTGAGCGGATCAGAAGGCCATGCCGGTCTGGTAGAAGTGCTCGAAGCAGAAGTTGGTGGCCGCGATATAGCCTTCGGCGCTGCCGCAGTCGAAACGCCGCCCCTTGAAGCGATAGGCAAGCACACAGCCCTGCCGGGCCTGCTTCATCAGGGCATCGGTGATCTGGATTTCCCCGCCCTTGCCCGGCTCCGTCTGCTCGATCAGGTCGAAGATGTCCGGCGTGAGGATGTAGCGCCCGATGATGGCCAGGTTGGACGGCGCCTCCTCCGGCTTGGGCTTTTCCACCATGTGGTTGACCCGATAGATATCGTCGCGGATGGCCTCGCCGGCAATGATGCCGTACTTGGCGGTTTCCTCCGGCGGCACCTCCTCGATGGCCACGATGGAGCAGCGGAACTGGTTGTACAGCCGCACCATCTGCGCCAGCACACCCTCCCCCTCGGTATTCAGGCACAGGTCATCGGCCAGCACCACGGCGAAGGGCTCGTCACCGATCAGCGGCCGGCCGCTGAGAATCGCATGACCAAGGCCGCGCATTTCGATCTGGCGGGTATAGGAGAAGCTGCAGCTGTCTATCAGGCGGCGAATGCCGGTCAGGTAACGCTCCTTGTCGGTATTGCGAATCTGCTGTTCGAGCTCGTAGCTGATATCGAAATGATCTTCCAGCGCACGCTTGCCGCGGCCGGTCACTATGGCAATCTGCGAAAGGCCGGCTTCCAGCGCTTCCTCCACGCCATACTGGATCAGCGGCTTGTTCACCACCGGCAGCATTTCCTTGGGCATGGCCTTGGTTGCAGGGAGAAAGCGCGTGCCGTAGCCGGCCGCGGGGAACAGACATTTCTTGATCATGACCTTCCTTGGATTGGTGAGGTTTCAACGGCGCGGACTGCCCGCGTGACGGGTCGGAAGTTTAGAGAAGACCTGACGTTTTGCCTCATTTCTATTCTTCCCACAGCAGCTCTCCCTCCGCGCTTACTTCAAGCACCCTCGCCAACGCGGCATGCGCGACCTCCTCGGCCTCGAACGCCAGGTCGTACCGGTGTCCGTCGGCAAGCACATGAACCTTGGGCCGGGCATCCGGATCGCGGGTCTTCACCGCGATCACGGCCTGATAGCCGCCCTCTACCGGCAATGCGGACGCCACCGCTTCATAGTGCTCGAAATGCCTGAATATCATGACTCTGCCTCGCCATTCGACTCGAAGAATGGACCGCGGAAATACGCAAAAGCTCGCGACCATCAGCCCCGGTAGGTGGAGGCGATCTCCGCCCTGCCATCCGGCGCGCGCCCCCTGGACTTGCCCGGGGTGGTCGGCAGGTAGAGATTCATGCGCGGGATTACCGGAACCCGCGGCTTGCGATCCGGACGCTCCGCCTGGCGGGCGTTGCGGTCGAAATCCGTCAGTTCACGCACCTTGGGCTCTCCGCCTGCCCGGACGAACACCGGCAGGTTGGCATGAATCATTGCGTCGTAGCGGGTGTTCTCCCCGAACCAGAGCATCAGCCGCGGATGCGGAGCCAGCTTCTTGTAGCGATGCAGCACCTGGTCGTCCGCCAGGCTGGCAATGGCCTTGAGCTCGATACCCGCCTGGGTGAGCTGCGGCGCACAGCGCGCCTCGGCGGCCTGCTGCTCGGCGCGCACGCTCAGCAGCTCGCGCACCTCCTTGACCAGCACCCGTTCGGCCCCGGCCGTGTGCCCCGCCCAGGTGAACACCAGCATGCGCGGCGCCGCGTCGAACGCGTGGATATGCCGGGATACCTGCATCATGGAAAACCCCGCCCCCAGGGCCGCGCGCAGCAGGCGCGGACGCGCCGACTTGGCAAGGTTCATTTCCAGCCGGGTGCGCTCCACCGTGGCGACCAGTTCATCCTTCAGCCGGTTGATGAGTTGCACCTGCGCCAGCAGCGTGTCATGGACTTCGAAGTATCCCGGCAGGCGCATGACCGTTCCCGGCGCCTGGCCGGACTCGCGCTCGAGCGCGACCAGGGCCGCCTGCGCGACCCGTACTGCCTCATTCCCCGTCAGGCGCTCGACGGCAATCTCATCGAGCGCCTTCTGCTCCTTGAGCAGCGGCAGGCGCCACACCACACCGGAGACCACCTGCCCCGGCCACGCGGCATTGAAGCGGCTCAGCGCGTCGCGCAGCTGGCCGTGGGCGTTACGGATATCGTCGTACATGGCACTCCCCCTCCCACCTGTCGACTGGCGGGTGGACCTCGACGGGTGGGTAAAAATGACCCTTTCTCAATGAAGGGGTGGTATTATTGCGAGCAGAATAGCCTCGCCGAACCCCCGGCGCAAACGAGGACCGTCAGAGGCCGGAGGGTTCGTTAGCAACGGCAGGCTGAGCGTGCGGCGGCTGGCCGCCCAGGAAAGGGCTCGACTTGGATAGGCGGATTGCTGCTTGTACCGATTCGGGTAACCATCCGAAATCAGCCGCGGCCCTACCACCGCCGCACATGCAGGATGCATGGAGATGTTTTTCCGGACAGCGCGATCAGCCCAGACACAGCTCCACTGTCATGACCGAGCAGTATTCGGAAACGGAAGGGAAAGAAGGTCTCGCCGACCAAATGAGGCGGGATAGCCAGCCCGGATTGCGGACCATGGGAGAATTGCGGACCGGGCCTTAACCGCCGTGATGACGCAAGATCCGCATGAATACTGGTGCCCGAAGCCGGACTCGAACCGGCACGACCTTGCGGTCGAGAGATTTTAAGTCTCCTGCGTATACCATTTCGCCATTCGGGCCGCGAGATAGAAGGGGCGGACTATATACAGACACCCCGCCTTAGGCAAGTTGCCGGAAACCCTTGCACATCAGCGACTTGCGCTGGATCACCCCCTTCCCTGCCAGCCAGGAAGCCCTGCGCCATAATCGCAGCACCGGAGCATGAGGTCATTCATGCAGGCTGACGCTGATCAGTTCAGCGAAGGCGCTTTGGTGAAGTCAGTGGCCCGAAATTGTCCCATTTCGGGATTTCGTGCATCGGACTTAGAAATGAAAAAGCCCCGTAACTCATTGAGTTACGGGGCTTTTCAATAGTGGAGGCCGAGGTCGGAATCGAACCGGCGTACACGGATTTGCAATCCGCTGCATGACCACTCTGCCACCCGGCCTCAAATGAAAGCGCCGCAGACGCGGCGCAAACATCAAAATTGGAGCGGGAAACGAGACTCGAACTCGCGACCCCAACCTTGGCAAGGTTGTGCTCTACCAACTGAGCTATTCCCGCTTGGTGACGGCCGCCATTCTATCGTTTCCGATGGAGCCGTCAAGCCTTTGATTCAAAAAACTTATTTCTTTTCCGGAGTCACTCGCAGGTGCGGCCAGGCGGCCAGCAGATACTGGCACATGGACCACAGGGTCAGGGCCGCGGCAACGAACAGCAGGCCGTAGCCGATCAGCACCCAGACGGTGAAAACCGCCGGATTGGCCAGCAGTATGACCAGCGCGCCCATCTGCGCGGCGGTTTTCCACTTGCCCCACTGGGAGACCGCCACCTGGGCGCGCTCACCCAGCTCGGCCATCCATTCGCGCAGGGCGGAGACGACGATTTCCCGACCGATGATGATGGCGGCCGGCAGGGTCAGCCAGATGTTGGCGTGCTCCTCCACCAGCAGGACCAGCGCAACGGCAACCATCAGCTTGTCGGCCACCGGGTCGAGGAAGGCACCGAAGGGGGTGCTCTGTTCCAGGCGCCGCGCCAGGTAGCCATCGAACCAGTCGGTTACTGCCGCCAGGGCAAAGATTCCACTGGCAGCCCAGTAGCTCCAATCGAACGGCAGATAGAAGAGCAGAATGAATACCGGGATGAGCAGAACACGCAGGACAGTAAGCAGATTGGGGATATTCATGGCGGGCTTGTGCGGCGGGGTGGCAGGGCATTCTACTCAGAGTGCAGCGCGGCATAAATCGACTCGGCGAGTTTTTTGCTTATGCCCGGCGCCTTGGCGATCTCCTCGGCGCTGGCACGCCCCAGCTCCTGCAATCCTCCGAAGTGTTTGAGCAGCTCGCGGCGACGGGTAGGTCCGACCCCGGGGATCCCCTCCAGGGTGGAGGTGCGCCGCGTCTTGCCGCGCCGGGCGCGATGCCCGGTGATGGCGAACCGGTGGGCTTCGTCGCGAATCTGCTGGATCAGGTGCAACGCCGGCGAGTCGGCCGGCAACGTGAACTCATGCTCGACATCGTTAAGGTACAGGGTTTCCAGGCCCGGCTTGCGGGTCACCCCCTTGGCCACGCCCAGCAGCAGCATACCCCCCACGGCCATTTCCTTCAGCACCTCGCGGGCCATGTTCAGCTGACCCTTGCCGCCGTCCACCAGGAGGATGTCCGGCACCTTGCCCTCCCCCTCCTTGAGCTTGCCGAAGCGGCGCGTCAGCGCCTGATGCATCGCCGCATAGTCATCTCCCGGCGCCACGCCTTCGATGTTGTAGCGGCGGTAGTCGGACTTGAGCGGACCTTCCGGGCCGAACACCACGCAGGAGGCCACCGTCGCCTCGCCGCTGGAATGGCTGATGTCGAAGCATTCCAGGCGGGTGGGCAGCTCTTCCAGCGCCAGCGCCTGGGCGAGCGCCTCGAAGCGTGCGGCGGTGTGCTGGCGGTTGGCCAGGCGGGCCGCCAGCGCCTGCTCGGCATTGGTGATCGCCAATTGCTGCCAGCGCGCCCGGATGCCACGCACCCGCACACTGATGCTCAGCTCCCGGCCACGCAGTTCGACCAGCGCCGCGAGCAGGGTGGGAAAGTCCTCATGCTGGGCGTTGACGATCAGCTCGCTCGGCAGGTCCCGCTCGCTGCTGCCCAGGTAGTACTGGGCCAGGAAGGCGGCCAGCACGCTGGCACTGTCCTCCTCGATGGCCACCTGGGGAAAGAAGTTCTTGCTGCCCAGCACCCTGCCGCCCCGCACGCTGATCAGGTGCACGCAGGCCCCGCCCGGGTTGACGATGGCCGCGATCACGTCCACGTCCCCGCTGCCGCCTTCCATGCTCTGCTGGTCCTGCACGCGGCGCAGGATGCCGATCTTGTCGCGCAGCTCGGCGGCCCGCTCGAACTCCAGGCGCATGGCGGCGCCTTCCATCTCGCTGGTCAATTCCGCCGCCAGGACGTTGCTGCGTCCCTCCAGGAACATCACGGAATGCCGGACATCCTCGGCGTACTCCTCGGGCGTCACCAGGCCCACGCAGGGGCCCTTGCAACGCTTGATCTGGTACTGCAGGCAGGGTCGGGTGCGATTGCGGAAATAGCTGTCCTCGCACTGGCGCACCTGAAAGGCCTTCTGCAGCAGCGCCAGGCTCTCCCGGATGGCACCGGCACTGGGATAGGGCCCGAAGTAGCGCCCGTGCTCCTTCTTGGCGCCCCGATGGATGCCCAGCCGGGGATAGGGCCCGTCGGAAAGGAACACGTAGGGGTACGACTTGTCGTCGCGCAGGAGGATGTTGTACGGCGGCCGCCACTGCTTGATCAGGGTCTGCTCGAGCAGCAGCGCCTCCGTCTCGTTGGCGGTGACGGTGGTTTCCACCTGAGCGATGCGCGAAACCAGCGCGGCGGTCTTGACCGCCAGGCCGGAGGCGCGGAAGTAGCTGGAGAGGCGCTTCTTGAGGTTGCGAGCCTTGCCGACGTAAAGAAGCTTGCCCTCGGCGTCGAACATCCGGTACACGCCCGGATGGGAACTGCAGGTCGCCAGGAAGGCGGCCGGATCGAACACGGAGGGCGTCATGTCAGCTGGTGGCGTCCACCATGCCGTGGCGCACGGCCAGCAGCACCAGCTCCACGTCGCTGGTGATGTCCAGCTTTTCGAAGATGCGGTAGCGGTAGGTGTTCACCGTCTTGGGGGACAGGCACAGCTTGTCGGAGATGCTCTGCACCTTCTGACAGCCGGCAATCATCAGGGCGATCTGGATTTCCCGCTCGGACAGCTGGTCGAAGGGCGAGCCCTGGCTCTGTGGCTGGAAGGACTTCAGCGCCAGCTGTTGGGCGATCTGCGGACTGATATAGCGCTGGCCGGCGAATGCCTGGCGGATGGCCTGCACCATCTCCTCCAACGCGGCGCCCTTGGTCAGGTAACCGGAGGCGCCGGCCTGCAGCAGGCGGGTGGGAAACACGTCGTCCTCACACACCGTCACCACCACCACCTTGATATCGGGGTGGCTGCGCAACAGCTTGCGGGTAGCCTCCAGGCCACCGATGCCGGGCATGCGCACGTCCATCAGCACCACGTCCGGTTTCAGTTCACGTGCCTTCTTCAGCGCTTCCTCCCCGGAAGCGGCCTCCCCAACGACCTGCAGATCCCGAATGTCGGCGAGCATACGGACGATGCCCGTACGCACCAGATCGTGATCATCAACCACCAGCAGCCTTATCAAGACGCCCCCTCGTTCTATAGCCGCTCGGCTCCTCGTGTGGCCGAACCCTAGCAAAAAAGCTCGCCTCTCGCCTAGCGGCAGGCATATCCGTCAGCAACGAATCTGCCAAGTGCAACGCACTCCGTCGGTCAGCCCGCCCGCCAGGCCTGCCGCAGCAGTTGAACGACCTCCTCGTCCGGTGTCTGCGGGAATTCCCGATACCAGCGCCCGATGGCCCAGAGTGGGTCCGGGGTGAAGGGACAGACCACCTCGTCGGCCTCCTGTCGCAACATCGAGAGGGTCTGCGGCGCGCCCACCGGGGCCGCCACAATGACATGACTGGCCCCCAACTGGCGGGCCGCCTGGACCGCCGCGCGCATGGTCGCCCCGGTGGCAATGCCGTCATCGACGAGGATCACCCGCTTGTCGCGCAGCTCCGGCATCGGCCGCTCGCCCCGATACGCCCGTTCGCGCCGCGCCAGTTCCTCGGCCTCGCGCCGCTCGACCGGTTCGACGGCCGCATCAGTGATACCCAGCGAGCGCAGGATGTCCTCGTTGAGCACCCGGACGCCGCCGCTGGCGATCGCCCCCATGGCCAGCTCCTCATGGCCGGGCACGCCCAGCTTGCGTACCAGCATCAGATCCAGCGGACTGCCGAGCGCTTCGGCGATTTCGTAGGCGACCGGCACGCCGCCCCGCGGCAGCGCCAGGACGAGGGTGTCCGCTCTGCCCTGCCCGGCCAGCAGTTCGGCCAGTGCACGCCCGGCGGTGGCGCGGTCGGGAATGGGAATTTCCAGCTCGGCAGGGGCCATGGCAGTCACCGTGGATGCAGCGGATGCCTGTTGTCCAGCATAGAAGGCGCGAGACCCTGGAGAGGAACTTCTGCTCGAGTACTGGGCTACGCCAGCCGTTGGGGAGCCGACACTGCCGAAGCAATGTTCCGGACGGAGGGCTGAGTTTCACTTGAACGGGTCGGACGAGCGAATGTCACCCGCTTCCGAAACAGCTGCAGCCGAAGGGGCCACGGTGAGTGCTGAGGAGGCGTCCATGCCGAAGGTATCGCCATGGGGTTCCGATCGGGTGGCACGCAATGTACACACCAGCGCATCCCGATCCTCGCGATGACCGTTCAGCGGCGTGCCAATCTCGTGCAGTGCCGGCGCCGCACCCTGATCGGGTGCAGCGCCTCACAGTCATTACTGGTAAGCCACTTCGGTGGTGACTGCAACGCAGCCGTTGCCACCCGGCAACAGCATCTTGTTCACGGTGCCGGACGAGTTTTCCAGAAGAACGAGCCCTGCCAGTTCCCCTGCGTATTTCCATTCCTTGAAGGTGGTTTCACGCGCCGTGATGCAGGATTTTTCGATGTAGAAAACCGTTGTATAGGTGCCGTCGCACTTGCCCGTCTTGCCATGCGCAACATTGGCAACTGCTATCGAATTCCCGTCGGAATAGCCCACTGCAATCATGGAGTTGAACAACCGATTGTCGGCATCGCTCTTGTTCCAGGTCGACAACGCGCCGTGGTTGTTGTTTCCAACGACAAAGTTGGCCACCATGCTGTGGCAGGTGGTGAAGCCGTTGCCTAGCGCGGGGGCCCTTGATCAGGGTCACCAAACCTCGATGACTACCAGCCTCTGAAGACTGAGCGGGCAAAGAGTACGCCCTGCCTGATATCAAAACAACATTACCAAG
>DATGNS010000065.1:0-4152 GCA_035306625.1 Pseudomonas sp.
GAAGGACCACATCAGCATGGTCACCGGACCGGTCAGCATGCCTTTCATGACCTTGCGGGTCAGGCTCTGGGCGTAGGCGATCCACTCCACGGTCATGGGTTTCGGGCGGCTCAGGTCGCCGTAGATCACGGCAGGCTTCACGCAGCGCGAGCCATAGCTCTGCACCCAGCCAAAACGGGTGAAGGCGTAGCCATCCAGCTGTTCGGCGAAGTATTCGACCATGTCGTTACGCTCGGCCTCACCGTGCACCAGCACATCCAGTCCGAGGTTCTCCTGGATCTCCACGGCCTGGCGGATTTCGCTGTGCATGGCCTCGGTGTATTCGGCCGGGCTGATCTTGCCTTGCTTGAACGACTGGCGCGCCAGGCGAATCGCCGAGGTCTGCGGGAAGGAGCCGATGGTGGTGGTCGGGTAGGGTGGCAGCTCCAGGCGCGCACGCTGCTTGACGATTCGTTCGGCAAAGGGCGACTGCCGCTGGCTGTCGCCCGGTTTGATGGCGGCAAGGCGGGCCCGCACCTCGGGCTTGTGAATGCGCGGGGAGGCTGCACGGCTGGCCTGAACGGCGCGGCTCAGCTCCCGCGCGGCGGCCACCTCTGCCGAGTCGGGGTGGTTGATGGCACGGGCCAGCAGCGCAACTTCATTACATTTCTGCACGGCAAAGGCCAGCCAGCTTTTCAGCTCGGCATCCAGTTGGTCTTCGCGCTCCAGATCCACCGGGCTGTGCAGCAGTGAGCAGGACGGCGCCACCCAAAGACGGTTGCCCAGGCGTTCGTGGGCGTGATGCAAGATCTCCAAGGCCTTCTCCAGATCGCAACGCCAGACGTTGCGGCCGTTGACCAGGCCCAGGGACAGGACCTTGTAGGCGGGCAGGCGATCAAGAATGACCGGGTATTGCTGCGGCGCGCGCACCAGGTCGATGTGCAGGCCATCCACCGGCAGGCCGGCGGCCAGTCCCAGGTTGTCCTCCAGGCCGCCGAAGTAGGTGGCGACCAGCTTCTTCAGCGGCTCCTTTTGCAGCAGGTTGTAAACGCGCTCGAAGGCGTTCTTCCAGTCCTGTGGAAGGTCGAGGGTCAGGATCGGCTCGTCGATCTGCACCCACTCCACGCCCTGGGCAGCCAGGCGCTGGAAGATCTGGCCATACAGCGGCAACAGGCGGTCGACCAGCTCCAGCTTGTCGAATGAGGCACCCTTGGTCTTGCCCAGCCACAGGAAGGTCAGCGGGCCGATCACCACCGGCTTGACGCTGTAGCCGAGCGCCTTGGCCTCATCGACCTCCTCGAACAGCTGATCCCAGCTCAGCGCGAACTGCTGGTCGGCAGAGAATTCTGGGACCAGGTAGTGGTAGTTGGTGTCGAACCACTTGGTCATTTCCTGGGCGTGGGCGCCGCCGCAGCAGCTGTGGCTGACGCCACGCGCCATGCCGAACAGGGTCTTCAGAGTCGGCTGGCCGTTGCCAGGCGTGCGAAAGCGCTCGGGAATCACACCGAAGGTCAGCGAGTGGGTCAGCACCTGGTCGTACCAGGCGAAGTCGCCTACCGGCAGCAGGTCGATGCCGGCGTCCTTCTGCACCTTCCAGTGTGCGGCGCGCAGTTTCTGGCCAACGGCGCGAAGACCCGCGTCATCCAGCTCACCTTTCCAGAAAGCTTCCTGTGCTTTTTTCAGTTCGCGGTCCCGACCGATACGGGGGAAGCCGAGGTTATGGGCCAATGCCATGGGGAGTTGCTCCGTTTGTAAAAACTGACGGAGGGATTGTCGAACGCTCCTGTCTGTGAGAAAAGCTCATTTTATTTGTGTTCTAAGCAAGTATTTCTCATGGTGGATTTGCGTCATCTGTTCAGTATTTACACGCTGCGCGAAACCCAGAGCCTGACCGAGGCCGCTGTGCGTTTGCACCTCACCCAGTCCGCGCTGTCCCATCAGTTTCGCGAACTCGAAGAGCGCCTGGGCATGCCGCTGTTCGTACGAAAATCCAAGCCCGTACGCTTTACCAGCGCGGGGTTACGGCTGCTGCAACTGGCCGAACAGGTGCTGCCGCTGTTGCGCTCCACGGAACGGGATCTGGCGCGCCTGGCGGGCGGGACCGCCGGCCGCCTGCACATCGCTATCGAGTGCCACAGCTGCTACCAGTGGCTGATGCCGTCGGTGGATGAGTTCCGCCAGGCATGGCCGGAGGTCGAGCTGGATCTGGCCTCCGGATTTTCCTTCGCTCCCCTGCCGGCCCTGGAGCGGGGGGATCTGGATATGGTGGTGACATCCGACCCCGTGCCGCTGGCAGGCATCACCTACGTGCCGCTCTTCAGCTACGAGGCCATGCTCGCCATCGACAACCATCACGCCCTGGGCGCCAAGAGCTTCATCGAGCCCATCGATCTGGCCGACCTGACGCTGATCACCTACCCGGTGGAACGCGATCGCCTCGATATCTTCACTTGCTTCCTCGATCCGGCCGATGTCGAGCCCGCGCAGGTGCGTACCTCGGAGCTGACGGTGATGATGATGCAATTAGTGGCCTCGGGGCGCGGTGTTTGCTGCCTGCCGAACTGGGCTCTGCATGAGTACAGCTCGCGGGGTTACGTCACCGCCAAGCGCCTCGGCAAGGATGGGCTGCATGCCACCCTGTATGGGGCGGTGCGCAGCGATATGCTGGAAGTGCCGTTTCTGAGCGACTTTCTGCTGACCGCCAAAGACATCTCCTTTGCCACCCTGGAAGGGGTCAGCGCGGCCAGCGGCTCGGCTGGATAGCGCCGCCGTTTGGCCGCGCGCCGGTAGCGAGCACTGCCGCGGTTGTGCGCCACGTCCCGTTTGCGCTGGTCCGAAGTTGATCGCGATCAATGGTGTTCTTGTGCTTCGCCACTAGATTTAACACAACATATTGTGTCGTGCTTTTTAATTGAATCTATATGTGGGGAAGTGGAGGAATGGTATGCCAGATATGGTGATCAGGCGCAGCGGCGAGTGTGTGCCGTTCGACAGCGAGCGTATTCGCCTGGCCATTGCTGCCGCAGGGCGGGCCAGTGGCGAGTTTGACCATCAGCAGGCAGCGTCGCTGGCACAGGAGGTGAGCGCGGGCCTGCCGGCGTCGGGCGCGGTGGAGTTGGAAGCCATCCAGGACCTCGCCGAGCGGACGCTGATGGAGGCCGGCCACTACGCCAGCGCGAAGGCCTTCATCCTGCATCGTGCCCGTCACGGCCGCTTGCGCCGTGACCAAAAGACGCTGGTCGACGTGGCCGCCTCGATGAATGAATACCTGTCGCGCGAGGACTGGCGGGTGCGCGCCAACGCCAACCAGGGCTACTCGCTGGGCGGGCTGATCCTCAACGTCTCCGGCAAGGTCACCGCCAATTACTGGCTGGACGAGGTGTACAGCCCGGCCATTGGCGCGGCGCACCGCGAGGGCGACCTGCATATCCACGACCTCGACATGCTGGCTGGATACTGTGCCGGCTGGTCGCTGCGCTCAGTGCTCAACGAGGGCTTCAACGGCGTGCCGGGCCGGGTCGAGGCGGGGCCGCCGAAGCACCTGTCCAGCGCTCTGGGTCAGATGGTCAACTTCCTGGGCACCCTGCAGAACGAGTGGGCCGGTGCCCAGGCATTCAGCAGTTTCGATACCTACCTGGCGCCGTACGTGCGCAAGGACAACCTGAGCTACGAACAGGTGCGCCAGGCCATCCAGGAGTTCATCTACAACCTCAACGTGCCGTCGCGCTGGGGCACTCAGACGCCGTTCACCAACCTGACCTTCGACTGGGTCTGTCCCGAAGACCTGCGCGAGCAGATTCCTTATGTGGGCGGCGAGGAAATGCCCTTCGCCTACGGCGATCTGCAGCTGGAAATGGACATTCTCAACCGGGCCTACATCGACGTGATGATGGCGGGCGACGGCCTGGGGCGTATGTTCACCTTCCCGATTCCCACCTACAACATCACCCACGACTTCCCCTGGGACAGCGACAACGCCACGCGCCTGTTCGATATGACCGCGCGCTACGGCCTGCCGTACTTCCAGAACTTCCTCAACTCGGACATGCAGCCTAACCAGGTGCGCTCCATGTGCTGCTGGATGACCTTGCGCTTGACCTCCAAACTTTCGTAGGCAAGGTCGAGCAGCCGGTCGAGCTGGCGATACAGGCCTGGCTCGTCGCCCCGGAACAG
>DATGNS010000066.1:0-7668 GCA_035306625.1 Pseudomonas sp.
CCACGGGACACCCGGCCGAACACGGTCATGCCCAGGCACAGGGGACCGCGGGTGGTGTCGCCGCCCAGCAGGGTCAGGCCGCACTGCTCGGCCATGCGCTCCAGTCCCCGACTGAAGCCTTCCAGCCAGGTGATGTCGGCGGCGGGCAGGGTGAGCGCCAGGGTGAAACCGATGGGCGTGGCGCCCATGGCGGCCAGGTCGCTGGCGGCCACGGCCAGGGCCCGCTGGCCCAGCAGAAAGGGATCGTGCCCCAGGGGAAAGTGGCTGCCCGCCACCAGGGTATCGGTGGATACGGCCAGCTGTTCGCCGGCGGGCAGGTCCAGCAGGGCGCAGTCGTCGCCGATCCCCAGGGCCACGCCTTCGCCGGGCTGCGCGCAGCGCGCAGCGGCGAAGAAGCGGCGGATCAGCTCGAACTCACCCACGGGTTCAGCGTTTGCCGGCCCGCAGCTCGGCGCTGCGCAGCTTGGGCGCCAGCTTGTCGAGCACCCCGTTGACGAACTTGTGGCCGTCGGTGGCGCCGAAGGTCTTGGCCAGTTCGATGCCCTCGTTGATGACCACCCGGTAGGGCACGTCGAGGCGCTGCTTCAGCTCGTAGGTGGACAGGCGCAGGATGGCCAGCTCCACCGGGTCCAGATCGCCGATCGGCCGGTCCAGGCAGGGCGCGAGCAGCTCGTCGATCTCGCCGCGGTTGTCCAGCACACCGTTGAGCAGCTCGTGGAAGTACGCTCCATCCACACCCACGAAGGCGTTGTCGACGCGGAACTGTGCCTCGATCTCGTGCGGAGCCTGGCGCGCCATGTGCCACTGGTAGAGGGCCTGCATGCCCAGGGCACGCGCCGCGCGGCGCGCGCCACCCTTGGTCGGCTTGGCGGCCGGCTGCGGGGCGTCCTGACTGTCGTCGTGGTGCAGGCTCACTTGACCTCCAGGGCAGCCAGCAGGCTGACCATTTCCAGTGCAGAGAAGGCGGCCTCGGCGCCCTTGTTGCCGGCCTTGGTGCCGGAGCGCTCGATGGCCTGCTCGATGGAGTCCACGGTCAGCACGCCGAAGGCGACCGGTACACCGTATTCCATGGACACCTGGGCCAGGCCCTTGGTGCACTCGCCGGCGACGTATTCGAAGTGGGGAGTGCCGCCACGGATCACCGCGCCGAGGGCGATGATGGCTGCGTATTCGTCACGCTGGGCGACCTTCTGGGCCACCAGGGGCAGTTCGAAGGCGCCCGGAGCGCGGATGATGGTGATGTCGTCTTCGCGAACACCGTGGCGAACCAGGGTGTCGACGGCGCCGCTCACCAGGCTTTCGACGACGAAGCTGTTGAAGCGGCCAACCACGAGGGCGAACTTGCCCTGGGGTGCAACGAAGGTGCCTTCGATGGTCTTGAGGGTCATGAAAAGGGTCTCTATTCGAAAAGAACAAAGGCGCCGCGATCCTGCGGCGCCCTATAGCATCATTCTGCGGCGACGTATTCTACAACTTCCAGGTCGAAACCGGATATTGCGTTGAACTTCATCGGCGCACTCATCAGGCGCATCTTGCGCACACCCAGATCACGCAGGATCTGCGAGCCGGCGCCCACGGTGCTGTAGATCGCCGGGGTCGGCGCCTGGATGCGGCTGAGCTGCGCCAGCAGGTCCTGGCCGCTGAACGGCTTGCCGAGCAGCAGCACGACACCCTTGCCGGCCCTGGCCACTTCGGCCATGGCGGCGCGCAGGCTCCAGCGACCGGGCATCTTGACCAGCAGCAGGTCGCGCAGCGGTTCCATGTTGTGCACCCGCACCAGGGTCGGCTCGTCCGGGGTGATATCGCCCATGGTCAGCGCCATGTGCACCGTGTCCTCCACGCTGTCGCGGTAGGTGACCAGGTTGAACTGGCCCACCTCAGTATCCAGCGGCTGCTCGGAGATGCGCTCCACGGTGCGCTCGTGGATCATCCGGTAATGGATGAGATCGGCGATGGTGCCGATCTTCAGGCCGTGCTGCTGGGCGAACACCTCGAGTTCCGGACGGCGGGCCATGGTGCCGTCGTCGTTCATGATCTCGCAGATCACGCCGCTGGCATCGAAGCCGGCCATGCGCGCCAGGTCCGTGGCCGCCTCGGTGTGGCCGGCACGCGCCAGCACACCACCCGGCTGCGCCATCAGCGGGAAGATGTGGCCGGGGCTGACGATGTCCTCGGGCCTGGCGTCGCGGGCGGCCGCCACCTGGATGGTGCGGGCGCGGTCGGCGGCGGAAATGCCGGTGGTCACCCCTTCGGCCGCCTCGATGGAGACGGTGAACTTGGTGCCGAAGCCCGAGCCGTTGCGCGGCGCCATCAGCGGCAGGTTGAGGCGCTCGCAGCGCTCCTTGCTCATCGGCATGCAGATCAGGCCGCGGGCATGGCGCGCCATGAAGTTGATGTGTTCGGCGGTACAGCACTCGGCCGCCATGATGATGTCGCCTTCGTTCTCGCGGTCCTCGTCATCCATGAGGATGACCATCTTGCCCGCGCGGATGTCCGCAATGATTTCTTCGATCGTGTTGAGAGCCATCGGGCCCGCTCCTTACGTGTTCAGGTAGCCGTGCTCGGCCAGAAAGCTTTCGGTGATGCCCGAGCCGGTCGGTTCGGCGGCCTTGTCGCCCAGCAGCAGGCGCTCCAGGTAGCGGGCCACCAGGTCCACTTCCAGGTTCACGCGGCGCCCGGGGCGGTAGTCGGCCATGATGGTTTCGACCAGGGTGTGCGGCACGATGGTCAGCTCGAACTCGGCGCCGTTCACGCCGTTCACCGTGAGGCTGGTGCCGTCAACCGTGATCGAGCCCTTGAGGGCGATGTACCTGGCCAGCTCGCGCGGCGCGCGGATGCGAAACTGCACGGCGCGGGCATTGTCTTCGCGGCTGATGACCTCACCCACGCCATCCACGTGCCCGCTGACCAGATGACCGCCCAGCCGACTGGTGGGCGTCAGGGCCTTTTCCAGGTTCACCCGACTGCCGCTCTTCAGGTCGGCGAAGCCGGTGCGCGCCAGGGTCTCGCGACTGACGTCGGCCCAGAAGCCGTCACCGGGCAGCTCGACGGCGGTCAGACAGACGCCGTTGACGGCGATGCTGTCGCCGAGCTTCACGTCACCGAGATCCAGCTTGCCGGTCCTGACGTAGACGCGGACGTCGCCGCCCTTGGGGGTGATGGTCTGAATGGTGCCAATGGCTTCGATTATGCCGGTGAACATGCCACCTCCCGCTCGAAGCAAGAAACACGCTGCATGAGACGAACTCCTGTTTTTTCGTGGCAAAAACAGGGCGTTGCTGATCGAAGGGGAAACGGACGCACGAATGACGCGCGCCAAGGCATCCCGCTCTCTCTCATCCGGACTGTGACCGTCGGCTCCGGAATCTCACCGGATCTGCTGACCCTGCCGAAGGCGACAGGCGCTCGCGGGCTTGGGCCATGCAGGCCATCACCGCCGGTGGGGAGTTCCACCCCGCCCTGAGAACGTTTTGGATCGAGGGGCCCGATCCGCCGGCGTTTTTACCACAAATGACTGCGACATGCAGCCACAGGTGCCCAGCAGGACCCGATAGCCCGCCCCTGGCGCAGGGCAATCAACGCAGTGCGTTGGCGGTCGACCGCGGCATGGGCATGGACCGCAGGCGGCCGGCAAGGCGCCGACCGCCCTACGGGTGTGCAGGCACCGCGATGATCCGCCAGTCATCGCCGACGGCGCGGATTTCGCGAATGTGCAGCTCCGGGGCCTCGACCATGCGTTCCAGCGGCCAGTCCAGCAGCGGGCGCGCGCTGGAGCCGAGGAACTTGCCGGCCATGAAGATCTGATACTCGTCCACCAGCCCCTGCCGGGCGAAGGCACCGGCCAGGCGCGGACCGGCCTCGACTAGCACCTCGTTGACGCCGCGCTCGGCCAGCGCGCGCAGCAGCGCCACCAGATCCACATGCTCGCCCGCGCCCGGCAGGGACAGCCGCTCATGCCCGGCGGCGGCGTAATCAACCGGCGTCTCCAGCGCGGTCACCACCAGCGCCGGCCCCGCCTGGAAGAAGGGCGTCGACAGCGGCACCCGGCCACGACCGTCCACCAGCACACGCAGCGGCGGCCGACCCAGGGCCAGCTCAACCTGCTCGGGGGCCACACCCAGCTCCTCGCCGCGCACGGTCAGGCGCGCGCCGTCCATCAGCACCGTATCGGCGCCGGTGACCACCGCGCTGGAGCGGGCCCGCAGGCGCTGCACGGCGGCCCGCGCCGCCGGCCCGGTGATCCACTGGCTTTCCCCGCTGGCCATGGCGGTACGGCCGTCCAGGCTCATGGCCAGCTTGACGCGCACGTAGGGCAGGCCGCTCTCCATGCGTTTGACGAAGCCGACGTTCAGTTCGCGCGCTTCGACCTCCAGCACGCCGGAGCCGACCTCGATGCCGACGCTGCGCAGGCGTTCCAGGCCGCGCCCGGCCACCTGCGGATTGGGGTCCTGCATGGCGGCCACCACCCGGGCGACGCCGGCCTCGACCAGCGCCTCGGCACAGGGCGGCGTGCGGCCGAAATGGCTGCACGGCTCCAGGGTCACATAGGCAGTGGCGCCCCGTGCCTGCTCGCCGGCGGCGCGCAGGGCATGCACCTCGGCATGGGGTTCGCCGGCGCGCACATGCCAGCCTTCACCGATGATCCGCCCATCCTTCACGATGACGCAGCCGACGCGGGGATTGGGGTGGGTCGAATAGAGGCCGCGCCGCGCCAGCTCCAGGGCACGTGCCATGTACAGCTGGTCGCTCATGGCCGGGATGGCTCCCGGGACAGGCGCTCGATCTCCTCGCGGAACTCGTTGAGATCCTGGAAGCGGCGGTAGACCGAAGCGAAGCGGATGTAGGCGATTTCGTCGAGCTTGCGCAGCTCATCCATCACCAGCTCGCCGACCACCAGCGACTTGACCTCGCGCTCGCCGGTGGCGCGCAGTTTGTGCTTGATCAGCGCGATGGATTCCTCGAGGCGCTCGACGCTGACCGGACGCTTTTCCAGCGCGCGCAGCATGCCGGCGCGCAGCTTTTCCTCGTCGAACGGCTGGCGGCTGCCGTCCTGCTTGATGACCCGGGGCAGGACCAGTTCGGCGGTCTCGAAGGTGGTGAAGCGGTCGCCACAGGCCAGACATTCGCGCCGGCGGCGGACCTGGTCGCCCTCGGCGACCAGCCGCGAGTCGATGACCTTGGTGTCGTGGGCACGGCAGAAAGGACAGTGCATGGGAAACGCCTGCTGTAGAGCTGTATATAGGGGCGCATGGTACTCGATAGCCCGGGCGAGACAAATGGCGCCGCTTTGCGCTATACAGGCGCGCTTTCACCACCGGTATCCCCATGCTGCCACCCGCCTCCCTGCAAGCTTCCCTCTCCCGGCTCCTGGGCGACGCGCGCCTGACGGCCACCGTGCTCCCCGGCACCGACCTGGCGCTCTGGCTGATCGATCCGGCCAACATGGAGCGCGCCTTCAGCCCGGAGGAAACCCGACGGATTCTCGAGGAGCCTCCCTACTGGAGCTTCTGCTGGGCCAGCGGCCTGGTGCTGGCCCGCTGGTTGGCCGAGCGCCCGGAGTGGGTGCGCGGCAAGCGCGTGCTGGACTTTGGCGCCGGCTCGGGCGTGGCGGCGATCGCCGCCGCCAAGGCCGGCGCCGCCGAGGTGGTGGCCTGCGACCTGGACCCGCTGGCGCTGGAGGCCTGCCGCGCCAATGCGGAACTCAACGGGGTGACCCTGAGCTATTCGGCGGACTTCTTCGCCGAAGCCGACCGCTATGACCTGATCATCGTCGCCGACGTGCTCTACGACCGCGCCAACCTCCCGCTGCTGGATGCCTTCCTGAGTCGCGGCCGGGCCGCCCTGGTGGCGGACTCCCGGGTGAAGAACTTCAGCCACCCGCTGTACCGCCATCTGGGGCAGGAGGAAGCCTGCACCTGGCCCGACCTGGCGGAACCTGCCGAATTCCGGCATGTGAATCTCTACTGCGCCCAGCGCTGAGCCGGAAACAAAACGCCCCGCGCAAGGGCGGGGCGTTTTTTAACAGCATGCAACTCAGAAAGTCAGACCGGCATTCAGGCGCGCACCGTTGAACTCGCTCCTGTCATGACGCTGGTAGCTGACACCGACAAAGAACTGGGTGTTGGTTTCGGCGGAAGCCGACCAGCCGAAGTTCACGCCCAGCTCATTGTTCTGCTCGGAGTACAGCTTGTCACCAAAGAAGCGCGTATCGCGCAGATAGGCCTGGACAGCCAGCTTCTGCCACGGCAGCGCCATGTGCCAGGCCACACCGTTGGTCATGGCCTTGTTGCTGAGGTCGTAGTCGATCACATAGGTATCGGTGACGCCGGCTTCGTCATCCTCATCGTCGTACTCGAAACGCACGCTGTCGATCTTGGCCAGACTGTTGGTCAGCGTGAAGTTCTGCCCCATGAGGGAAAAGTCGTAACGGGTAGTCAGCGACAGGGCGCGCAGCACGCCGGCGGTCAGCAGCTCACCGGAGCCGGCAATACCGTAATCGATGGCCGGAGTGACTTCCAGACCATCGATCAGCGGGATGGTCCAGCCGAAACCGAGCTGCAGGCTGTAGTTGTTGGTTTCGCTGTTGATCTCGGTGTGGCTGATCGGCATGCGGAACTGCAGGCGATGGCCGGGGAACCAGTCGAGCTTGAAGGTGTAGGCAATCGGCAGATGCAGTGTGGTCACTTCCATGTCACCAACGGTCTGGGAACCGTAGCGAATCCCCAGATCCCACTGGTTGTCGATGTCCTGCTGGTTGGTGCCGGTGATCGAGGTATTGGTCAGGCCGTGGATGGTACCGACCATGGTGGCCATCAGGCTGTTGGGGTTGCCGGCTACCGGGTCGAAGCCGGTTTCGCGTACGGCCGCCTTGTTGATTTCGGTAAGGATTTCCCGACCATCCTCGTTGACCATGATGAGGTAGTCCTTGAGGTCATCCAGGGCATCCTCGCCGGTCCACTCCTTGAGCGGGATCTTCAGAGCATCGCTTTTCAGGGTAACGGTTTCGTTCCCCATGTCATCGGTGGAATAGCTCAGTTCAAGTGGCACGCCACGATATTCAATGCGCGCAATAGCCCGGTCCGCGGTAACATTTTCACCGAAGTTGTGCCATTGATTCCGGATGAAGTCGATATCGACAACATCAATAGCATCCTCGGCCTTGTTGAAGCTGAAGACAATTGGAGCCTCGTTGGATCCTTCCCATTCCAGCTCCACCTTGAACAGGTTTGCGTGCGCAGGCATCGTCGCCAGCGCAATGGCCGAAGCCAGCACGACTTTACGAAACATGATTCCTTCTCCCCCGTTGTGATCATCCCTACCACGGCGTTGGCAGACTCCGTTCGGCAGGCGATGTTATTTTGCCCTTATTACCTTGGACCGGCTAGCGCAGCTGGCGCCGGTTTTTGTCAAGGCCGCCACATTAAGCAATAAACGCGCCGGCTAATCTATTTCTGACCAACCATCAGAAGGGTCGCGACTTTCCGCCAGGCCCAAGCCGTCTTAACATCCACCCCACGCACTTTTTTCCAACGAGAGAGCCCATGAGCGCCACTCCGTACATCTTCGATGTGACTGATGCCAGCTTCGAGCAGCTGGTGATCGAGAACTCCTTCCACAAGCCCGTGCTGGTGGACTTCTGGGCCGAGTGGTGCTCGCCCTGCAAGGCGC
>DATGNS010000067.1:0-3248 GCA_035306625.1 Pseudomonas sp.
CCACAACATGCTGGCCGGCGCCGCCGGCATCGACCGGGTGCTGCTGGTGGTGGCCGCCGATGACGGGGTGATGCCGCAAACTCGCGAGCACCTGGCCATCGTCGAACTGCTGGGCATTCCCCGCGCGCTGGTGGCCATCACCAAGATCGACCGCGTCGAGCCGGCGCGGGTCGCCGAGGTGAGCGAACAGGTGCGCCAGCTGCTGGGGCCGGGACCGCTGGCCGGCGCGCCGCTGTTTCCCGTGTCGGCCGTCAGTGGCGAGGGGCTGGAGGCACTGCGCGCCGCGCTGCTCGATGAGGCGGGGGCCTGTCGGCGGCAGGGGGAAGAGGGCCACTTCCGCCTGGCCATCGACCGCGCCTTCAGCATCGAGGGTGCCGGCACCGTGGTCACCGGCACCGCCTTCGCCGGCCGGGTGAGTGTCGGGGATGAACTGCTGCTCAGCCCCGCCGGGCAGCGGGTGCGGGTGCGCGGTCTGCATGCCCAGAACCGCGCCGCCCAACAGGCGCACGCCGGCCAGCGCATCGCCCTCAACCTGGCGGGCGAGCGGCTGTCGCCGCAGCGCATTCACCGCGGCGACTGGCTGCTGGACCCCGCGCTGCATGCGCCGACCACGCGCCTGGATGTGCAACTGCGCTCGCTGCCGGAGGGCCGTCCCCTGCGGCATTGGACGCCGGTGCATGTGCACCTCGGCGCGCAGGACGTCACCGGGCGGGTGGCGCTGCTGGAAGGGGAGGTGCTGCAGCCGGGTGGCGTCGCGCTGGCGCAACTGGTGCTGAACATGCCGGTGCATGGCGTGCACGGCGACACCCTGGTGCTGCGCGACCAGAGCGCCCGTCTGACCCTGGGCGGCGGCCGCGTGCTGGATCCTTTCGCCCCCGCCCGCCAGCGCCGCGGCCCGGAGCGCCTGGCGCAACTGCGGGCGCTGGCCGCGGGCGGGCTGGAAGAGGCCCTGCCCGTGCTGCTCGCCCATGCGGACAACGGCCTGGACCCCGCCGTGCTGGAACGGCAGTTCAACCGCCTGGCCGGGAGCCGGGCGCTGCCGGATGGCGTGGTGCGGGTCGCGACCCGCATCGGGCCGCGCCTGTTCCTCAGCGACCGCTGGCAGCAGCTGGGCGCGACGCTGCTGGCCGGCCTGCGGCGCTTCCACCAGGAACAGCCGGACGAACTGGGCCCGGACCGGGACCGCCTGCGCCGCTACGCGCTGCCGCAGCTGGAACGGGCGGTGTTCCTGGCGCGGCTGGAGGCCTGCCTGACCGCGGGGGAACTGGCCGCCAGCGGGCCCTGGCTGCATGCGCCGGAGCATCGGGTGCGGCTGGGCGCGGAGGAGGAGGCGCTCAGGGCGCGCATCTGGCCGCTGCTGGAAGCGGGCGGCTTCGACCCGCCCTGGGTGCGGGATCTGGCCCGGGAGGTGGCGGTCCCGGAAGCCGACATGCGTCTGCTGCTGCGCAAGCTGGCGCGGCTGGGGCAGGTGCAGCAGGTGGTGCGCGACCTGTTCTACCCGGAGGCCACCCTGCGGCGCGCGGCGCGGATCGTCCTGGCGCTGGCGGCGGAGCAGGGCCAGGTGCGGGCGGCGGCCTTCCGCGACCGCATCGGCCTGGGCCGCAAGCGCAGCATACAGTTGCTGGAGCACTTCGATCGGGTGGGCCTGACCCGGCGCTTCGGCAATGAGCGACGGGTGCGTCAGGACAGCGGGCTGCTGCCGACCATCCGGGATGCACAACCGACGGCGAGCGAGGCATAGGCCGGCGTGTTCATCACCCTGTCATGGGCGGTACCCATCATGGCGGGGAGACTTGGGGAAAGGAGGACCATGACCATGATGCGCAAGCGCAAGACCCTGACGGAACTCATCTGCCAGGCCGGTGAGCCTGGCCCGGTGCTGGCGCGCTGGGCCGACAATGTGCGCCGCGCGCCGGTTGCCCGCCACAGCCGTGAACGCCGCCCGGCCGTGCGGCACAAAGCGGAGCGGCTATAGTCACTGGACCACGGAAGGCAAGCGTGTCCGGTGGCGCGGCCGGGCTTCAAACCCGGTTGGGGGCGGCAGCCGCTCCCGGGTAGGTTCGACTCCTACTGCCTTCCGCCAATTCCGCCTGAGACGGCCGGAACGGCGCTAACTTTTCCACTTCAGTGCCTGCACCGCCGCGTTTTCCGGATCGAAGCCATCCAGGCGCATCTGTTCCTCCAGCGCCGCGCGGGCTGCCTCACCGAGGGAAAAGCGCTGGCGCTGCGCGGGCCAGTCGTCCGGGCGCAGGCGGATCAGCCAGCCGGCACCGTAGCAGTCCCGGTGGATCAGGGCGGGGCGCTGGTCCAGGGCCTCGTTGATGCCGCTGAGCTCGCCACTCAGCGGGCAGCGGGAGGAGGTGGCCGCCTTGGCGAACTCCAGCACGCCGAAGCTGCGACCCTCCTCGATGCGCGCACCGAGGCGCTTGGGGGTGAAGGCGAAGATCTCCCCGTACAGGGCGCAGCCGTAGGCGTTCAGGCCGAGGGTCAGCTGGCCGTCGGGCTCCTCGCGCAGCCACAGGCCCAGGGCCGGGGCGTAATGGAGGTGGTCGGGAAATTCCAGTCCGTGGATGTTCACAGGCTCAGCACCTTGTCGGTTTCCAGAATCAGTCGGGCCAGCTCGCCGCCGCTGGAGATCTCGTCCAGTTCCTCGATCAGCGTCGCCTCCGCGAGCGGCACGCCGGGTTGCCGGCACATCAGCAGGCGGGCACCGGCCAGTTTGGCCTGGCGGATGAAGTGGCGTACCGGCTCGCCGCCCGCTACCGGCACCAGGTGGTCGGCCACCTCGGCACGGGCCAGCTGTGTGGCTTCGCCGGTCAGGAACAGAGTGACCCGGGCATCCATGCAGGCCAGCAGGGTGGCGACGTGGAAGGGCGCGGCGCAGCGGGCCGGGGTGCCGGGCCCGCTGCTGACCAGGATGAGCACATCCGGCCCGTCCATGCCTTTAGCGCCCGCGCGGCGGGTACTGATCGAGCACCCGCGCCGCCGTCTTGCGGATCAGCTCGGCGCGCTCGGCGGGGGTCTGCCGGCGGGGCACCACCTGCTCGTCGCTGGCGCGCCAGATCAGCCGGCCGTCCCTGGCATCGAACAGGTCCACCTGCAGGATTCCCACGCGGTAGTCGTAGGTATGGGTCTGGGCGTAGGAGGGACCTCCCCACCAACTGCCCGGATAGCCCATGATCATGCCGCCGTAGTAGGTGGTGTAGCTGTCCTGGCGGCGCTCGACGCTGAACCAGGCCTGCACGCGC
>DATGNS010000068.1:0-9440 GCA_035306625.1 Pseudomonas sp.
CCCACGCGGTAGTCGTAGGTATGGGTCTGGGCGTAGGAGGGACCTCCCCACCAACTGCCCGGATAGCCCATGATCATGCCGCCGTAGTAGGTGGTGTAGCTGTCCTGGCGGCGCTCGACGCTGAACCAGGCCTGCACGCGCAGGTCCGCCTGGGCGCCGCCGGCCTGGCGCAGGCCGCGCTGTTCCAGCTGCTGGGCCACCGCCTCGCGGATGCGCTGCTCGGTCAGGTCGCTCTGCAGCGGCGAGTTGTCGGGGTGGTAGCGCACCGCCGGCTCCTGCCAGCTCCAGCTGCGGTAGGCGGCGAAGTCGCGGGTGGTGTCGTAGTCCAGTTCCGGTGTGCTCTGACAGGCGGCAAGCACGGCGAGCAGCGGGATCAGCAAGAGGCGGTACGGCATGACAGTTACCTCCGATGCGGCAGCTGGGCGGGACTGAAGCCCGCAAGGGCCTGGCGGGCGGTCCGGTACAGTCGGTCACGGCGGCCGGCATCGGCGGCAAGTTCGCCCCGACCCTGCCAGACCGGCTGGCCGGTGTGGCTGTCGCGCAGTTCGACCGCCATCACCAGCACCGCACGATGATAACTGTAGACCCGATGACCGGCGCCCCAGCCATAGGGGTGATGGCGCCAGTAGCCATAGCCGTAGCCCGCGTAGGGCTCCACCACCTGCTCCAGCCGGCGCGTCTCGTGCAGCCGGGCGCGCACCAGCAGGTCGGCGTCGCCCTGCGGCTGCTGGCGCAGGCCGAGGCGTTCCAGCCCGGCGGCGACAGCATCGCCGATCTGGGTGGCGTCGTAGCGCGCGGTGCCGGCCGGCGGCTGTTCCCAGCGCCAGGTGCGGTAGCCGGCATCGGCGGCGGGCGGCGCGGGTGGGGCGCCGGAGCGCTCGGGCAGCGACGCGGCGGTGTAGGGATTGGGTGTCTGGCAGGCCATCAATGCCAGGCACCCGCACAGCAGGACGGAGCGGAGCATGACGGCTCCCCCGGTCAGTCAGCGGGTCGACATATCCAGTGTAGATAGCGGCCCAGGCCGGCAAAGGCGGGGTGGCGACGGTAGGCCAGTTCCATCTCCAGCAGGTCGTCGAGGCCGGCCTTGCCCTGGAACTCGGTGGGCATGTAGTCGTGGAAGACCCGCACGCCGCTGCGCGCCTGGATGCGCCAGTGCGGCGCCAGGCAGATTTCCAGTTCGCGCGGGTCGAGGGGGCGCTGCGGGGTCAGGCTCTGGCCCTCGCCGGCGAACTGCTCCCTGCGCAGCTTGCGGAAGTGGCCCTTGAGCAGGTTGCGGTAGATGAGCGCATCGCGGTTGTAGAAGGCCAGGCTCAGCCAGCCGTCGGTGGCGGTCAGCCGGCGCAGCGGCTCGAGAATGGCGGCAGGTTCGGCCAGCCATTCCAGCACGGCGTGGCAGAGCACCAGGTCGTAGGGTTCGTGCGCCTGCGTCGCCAGCTCCTGCCAGGTGGCCTGGATGAACTGCGCCGGCAGATTGGCCTCGGCAAAACGCTCTCTGGCGCCGTCCAGCATGGGCGCCGCCGGCTCTGCCAGGGTGGCCCGATGGCCCAGCCCGGCCAGCCACAGGCTCATGTGGCCGAGGCCGGCACCCACATCCAGCACGCGCAGCGGCCGCTCGGGCAACACCTCGGCAAGGTCGGCCTGCAGCACGGCCAGGCGGATGGCGCCCTTGGCGCCGCCGTAGATCTTCTCGGCGAAGCGCGCCGCCAGGGCGTCGAAATGGCGGTCACTCATCTGCCGTATCGCCGTTCGGTGTCGGCCAGCTTGGCGCGCACCACCTCGTCCATGTCCAGGCCCAGTTCGGCGCACAGCAGCAACAGGTAGAGCACCACGTCGCCAATCTCCTGGCCGGCATGCTCCAGCTGCTCCGGCGCCAGGTTCCGCGACTCGTCCTCGCCGAGCCACTGGAAGATCTCCACCAGCTCGGCCATCTCCACGCTGGCGGCCATGGTCAGGTTCTTGGGGCTGTGGAAACGGCGCCAGTCATTGGCGTCGCGGATGGCGTGCAGGCGGGCGGTAAGGGCTTGCAGGTTCATGGCGGCTCCCGGAAAACAGGGCGGGATTATCGCGGAAGACGCCGGCGGGGTCATGTGCGCTTGCGCCGCGACAGGGGAATCCCATCGCGGCTGAATCCGCACTACAGGGTGCGCCAGGCGCCGCTCATGTGGGGCAGGTCGTCGCGAGCGCTGCGCAGGCTGAACTGGCCCTGCGGTGCCGGGGCGCTGGCCAGCAGGCGCACCTCGCCGGGCAGCAGCACCGGCTTCTGGAAGCGCACGTCCACCTCGTAGCCGCTGTCCGGCAGGCGGTCGCTCAGGGCCGCCAGGGCGCGGCCCTTGTTCCACAGGCCGTGGGCTATGGCGCGGGGGAAGCCGAACAGCCGGGCGGTCGGCGCGGCGATGTGGATGGGGTTGAAGTCGCCGGCCACGCGGGCGTAGCGGCGGCCGATGTCGGCGGGTGCGGTCCAGCGGTCGATCTCTTCCAGCGGCAGGGCTTCGGCCTCTGTGCGTGCCGGCGGCGCGCCGTCCAGGCGCAGGCCGCGGAACAGGAAGCGGCTGTCGCCTTCCCAGAGCGTGCCGAGCTGGTCGTCCAGGCGGGTGATGAGGGAGAAGGTCACGCCCTTGTCGTGGGGCGCCAGCTGGCCGGTGGCGACGCTGATGCGGAATGGGCCCAGGCCGCCGAGCGGGCGCAGCACGCGGATGCGGTTTTCCAGATGCACCAGGCCCAGCAGCGGGAAGGGAAAGTCGCGTTCGGTGAGCAGGCGCATCTGCAGGGCGAAGGCCAGGAGGTGCGGATAGGTCGGCGGCAGCCGGCCATCGTCCTTGAAATTGCAGAGCCTCCGATAGCGGGACAGGTGATCCGGGTCGACGGTTGCCGTGGAGCTGAAGCCACGGTTGGGCAGTGCTCGGCCGCGAACACCGCGGCGCAGGGCGGCGCGGGCGAACAGGCCGGGCAGGGCGGGGGGGCGGGGCAGCTCTTGCCAGTCGGTCAGCATCGGGGCTCTCCTTGATTCCGATAACCGCACAGGTTCCCCAGCCGGGGTCGGGGATGCATTGGCCCGACTGTCGGGGAACAGTGACGCACCAGCCATTCCTTTTGCCTGATCCGCTCTGCGCCTTGAGCCGCCGGCGAAAAGCTGTCTAAGATGCGGGCGTCACGCCTCACAAGAAACAAAAACGATGACGACGCGAGATCTGACCGATGACGCGGCGCTGCTGCGCCCGGTGATCGAGGCCCTGCGTGCAAGCGGTGTCGATCCGGCTCCGGTCCTGGCCCAGTTGGGCCTGCCAGCGGAAGGCCTGCCCCAGGGGCGGTTTCCCCACAGCGCCCAGGCGCCCTTCTGGCAGGCCTGTGCCGAGGCCTGTGGCGAGGAACATGTTGGCCTGCACCTGGTGGAGCACCTGGCGCCCTATCACGGCCTGCTGCTCGAATACCTGTTCCTCTCCAGTCCCACCTTCGGGGAGGGTCTGCGCCATGCGCTGCGCTACGCCCGTCTGCTTTCCGACACCCTGACCGCCAGCCTCGAAGTCTGCGAAGACCAGGCGGTGCTGATCATGAGCACCACCCCCGGCCTGTCCCGGCACTTCCCGGAGATGCTCGCCGGCGCCGCGATCCGTCTGTTTTCCGCCCTGACCGAAGGCCAGTTCCGGCCGCTGGAAGTGCAGCTGATGCATGGCGAAGGCGCCCCCGCCGAGCGCTATGTGGGCGTGTATGGCTGCCCGGCGCGCCTGGGTGCCCCGCGTCACGCCCTGGTCTTCGACGCTGCCGTGCTGGAGCGGCCCTCGCGGCATGCCGCACCGGACCTGCTGCGTATGCACGAGTCGCTGGCGCGGCGCCAGTTGCACGAGGTGGAGCGGTTGGACCTGGTGCGCCAGGTGCGCGAACTGATCGGCGAGCTGCTGCTGGATGGCGGCCCGACCCTGGAGCAGGTGGCGGCGCGCCTGAACATGCCCACCCGGCGCTTGCGCGAGCGCCTGTCCCTGGCCGGCGTGCGCTTCAACGATCTGGTTACCGACTACCGCTGCCGGCTGGCCAAGGAGCTGCTGCTCAAGACCGACGAACGCATCGAGGTGATCGTCGAACGCACCGGCTTTTCCGAACCGAGCACTTTCTACCGGGCCTTCAAACGCTGGGTCGGCGAAACCCCGGTGGAGTTCCGCCGGCGCGGCAAGGCGGCGGCCGAGCGGATGTCCTGACGCTTCAGGCACCCAGCAGGCTCTGACCGCAGACCCGCAGCACCTGACCGGTCACCGCGCCGCTGCCCGGCTGCGCCAGCCAGGCCACCGCTTCGGCGACGTCCTGGGGCTGGCCTCCCTGGCTGAGGGCGTTCATGCGCCGTCCTGCCTCGCGGATGGTGAAGGGAATGGCCGCCGTCATCTGGGTCTCGATGAAGCCCGGCGCCACCGCGTTGATGGTGATGCCGCGCGGCGCCAGCACCGGCGCCCAGGCCTGGGCCAGGCCGATCAGGCCGGCCTTGCTGACCGCGTAATTGGTCTGCCCCAGGTTGCCGGCGATGCCGCTGATGGAGGCGATCACCACCACCCGCCCCTCGTCGCGCAGGGTGCCGCTGTCCAGCAGCGCCTGGGTCAGCCGCTGCGGGGCCTGCAGGTTGACGGCGATCACCGAGTTCCACTGCTCCTCGCTCATCTTGGCCAGCGTCTTGTCGCGGGTGATGCCGGCGTTGTGCACCAGGATGTCCAGGCCGTTGGGCAGTGCCTCGATCAGCCGCTGCGCGGCATCCTCGGCGCAGATGTCCAGTGCCAGGGCCTTGCCACCCAGGCGTGCGGCCAGGGCTTCCAGCGCGGTGCCGGCCTGGGGCACGTCCAGCAGCAGCAGCTCGGCGCCGTCACGGGCCAGGGTTTCGGCGATGGCCGCGCCGATGCCGCGCGAGGCGCCGGTGACCAGGGCGCGCTTGCCGGCCAGGGGACGGCTCCAGTCCTTCACCTGGGCGCCGTGGCTCTGCAGGCGGACCACCTGGCCGGACACATAGGCGCTCTTCGGCGAGAGGAAGAAGCGCAGGGCGCCTTCCAGCTGGTCCTCGGCGCCTTCGGCGACATAGAGCAGCTGCACGGTGCCACCGCGGCGCACTTCCTTGGCCAGCGAGCGGGTGAAGCCTTCCAGGCTGCGCTGGGCGCTGGCGGCGAACGGATCGCTGAGACTTTCCGGGGCGCGGCCGATGACCACGATATGCGGGCACCTGGCCAGGTGCGGCAGGGCCGGCTGGAAGAAGCGCTGCAGGGCGATCAGCTGGTCGGCGCTGTGCAGGTCGCTGGCGTCGAACACCAGGGCCTGCAGCTTGCCGGCGCCGGTCCAGCGTGTCAGTTCGCCCAGACCGTCACGGTCGGCGACCAGTTCGTTGCTCAGGCGCTTGAGGGTGGGCGCCAGGGTGCCGGCCAGGGTGCCACCACCGAGCAGGATGGCGCCCTCCACGGGGCGCGAGCGGCCGCTGACCCAGCGCTGCAGCGGCACCGGACGCGGCAGGCCGAAGGCGCCGACCAGGCGACGGCCCAGGTTGGAGTTGGCGAATTCCAGGTAACGGTCTGACATGGGTAGGACTCCGGCAAGGGGCAGAATGGCGTGCACTCTACTCGCTGACGCGCCGCCCGCATTGACCGGACTGACCAGTCATCCGGCGAGGCGGCCAATGCGGCCGGCATCCGTCCCGCTAGCCTACAGCCGCCTTCACCCATGCCAAGGAGTCGTTATGGCCCAGTTGCGCCGGGTCGCCATCGTCGGCGGCAACCGCATCCCGTTCGCCCGTTCCAATACCGTCTACGCCACCGCCAGCAACCAGGACATGCTCACCGCGGCCCTGGAAGGCCTGGTCGAGCGCTTCAACCTGCACGGGGAGCGCCTCGGCGAGGTGGTGGCCGGCGCGGTGCTCAAGCACTCGCGCGATTTCAACCTGACCCGCGAGTGCGTGCTCGGCTCGCGCCTGTCGCCGCAGACGCCCGCCTACGACATCCAGCAGGCCTGCGGCACCGGCCTGGAGGCGGCCATCCTGGTTGCCAACAAGATCGCCCTGGGGCAGATCGAATGCGGCATTGCCGGCGGGGTGGACACCACCTCGGACGCCCCGATCGGCATCAACGAGGGGCTGCGGCGCATCCTGCTGGAAGCCAACCGCGGCAAGTCCACCGGCGAGAAGGTGAAGAGCCTGCTCAAGGTGCGTCCGCGCCACCTGGCGCCACATATTCCGCGCAACGGTGAGCCGCGCACCGGCCTGTCCATGGGCGAGCACTGCGAGCGCATGGCCCAGCACTGGCAGATTCCCCGTGACGAGCAGGATCGCCTGGCCTACGAGAGCCACCGCAAGCTGGCCGCCTCCTACGAGGAGGGCTGGCATGACGATCTGCTCACGCCCTTTGCCAGCCTGAGCCGCGACCAGAACCTGCGCACGGACATCAACCTGGACAAGCTGGCCACTCTCAAGCCGGTGTTCGACAGGGGCGGGCGCGGCACTCTCACCGCCGCCAACTCCACGCCGCTGACCGACGGCGCCTCGGTGGTGCTGCTGGCCAGCGAGGAATGGGCCCGGGCGCGCGGTCTGCCGATCCTCGCCTGGTTCGCTGACGGCGAGGCCGCGGCGGTGGACTTCGTGCATGGCGCGGAAGGCCTGCTGATGGCGCCCGTCTATGCGGTGCCTCGCCTGCTGGCGCGCCACGGGCTGCGGCTGCAGGACTTCGACTTCTACGAGATCCACGAAGCCTTCGCCGCCCAGGTGCTGTGCACCCTCAAGGCCTGGGAGGATCCCGAATACTGCCAGACGCGCCTGGGCCTGGACGAGCCGCTGGGCGCCATCGACCGCAGCAAGCTCAACGTCAAGGGCAGTTCCCTGGCCGCCGGCCACCCCTTCGCCGCCACTGGCGGGCGCATCATCGCCAACCTGGCCAAGCTGCTGCACCAGGCCGGCCCGGGCAAGCGCGGGTTGATCTCCATCTGCGCCGCCGGTGGGCAGGGCGTGGTGGCCATTCTGGAGAGTTGAACGGGGCCTGGTGAAAAGCTGAACAATCCGAGCCACACCCCCGTCGCCACGGGGGTGTCGGGCCTCGGTGGACAGCTTCTCCACGGACTTATCCCCAGGCTTTGTGGGTAACCCTGCGCGGGTGGTTTGGCAAAAAAGCGTGTGTGTACAAACACTTGGCCAAGAAATGCACGATTTGAGGGGAGGCCCCACGGGACCGGCTCCAGCGGTGTCGATGGACAGCTTCTCCACGGAGTTATCCCCAGCCTTTGTGGGTAAGCGGCGACGTCGCATGTCTTGACCACGGACGATGGTAGGCCGAAGCTTGCAGGGTCAATCAGAGCCGTTGGCGCCCAAGGAGCACACCATGCAAGGCCAAGCGCAAGTCGTCGATTACCTCAAGACCCTGCTCAAGGGTGAGCTGGCGGCGCGTGATCAGTATTTCCTGCATTCGCGCATGTATGCCGACTGGGGCTTCAACAAGCTTTACGAACGCATCAATCACGAGATGGAGGAGGAAACCCAGCACGCCGACGTGCTGCTGCAGCGCATCCTCTTCCTGCAGGGCACCCCGGACATGACGCCGGAGCCCATCAACCCGGGCACCGACGTGCCCAGCATGCTGCGCAGCGACCTGGCCCTGGAATACAACGTTCGCGCCGCGCTGGCCAAGGGCATCGAACTGTGCGAGCAAGCGGGCGACTACGTCAGTCGCGACCTGCTGGTCGCACAGTTGCACGACACCGAGGAAGACCACGCCTACTGGCTGGAGCAGCAGCTGCGGCTGATCGATCGCATCGGCCTGCAGAACTACCTGCAATCGCAGATGAGCTGACGGGGCGCACGCGCCTGGGTTCGAACGGTTCCACGGGCGCAAATCCCTGTTGCCACTTTCGCTTCCGTGGCGGTCGGAACCGCCCGGCCGCCCTACGCTTCGCGGCGCGCCTTGCCGCAACAGCCCGACTCCAGCTCGCTGAGGATCGGACAATCCGGGCGGTTGTCACCATGACAGTGGTCCACCAGCGTCTGCAGGGTATCCCGCAGTTCGCTGAGTTCGGCGATCTTGCGGTTCAGTTCCTGCACATGGGCGCTGGCCAGGGCCTTCACGTCGGCGCTGGCGCGCTGGCGGTCCTGCCAGAGATCCAACAGCCGTCCCACTTCCTCCAGCGAGAAGCCCAGGTCCCGCGCCCGGCGGATGAAGCCCAGGCGATGCAGATCGTCCGGCCCGTAGGTGCGGTAGCCGCTGGCGCTGCGTCCGGCGGGCCGCAGCAGGCCGATGGACTCGTAGTAGCGGATCATCTTGGCCGACAGGCCACTCTGTTTTGCCGCCTGGCCGATGTTCATTGCTGCGTGTCCTCCGGCTTCCAGCGCCTGAGCAGCAGCGCGTTGCTCACCACGCTGACGCTGGACAGCGCCATGGCTGCCCCCGCCACCACCGGGCTGAGGAAGCCCAGCGCGGCCAGCGGCAGGCCGATCAGATTGTAGATGAAGGCCCAGAACAGGTTCTGGCGGATCTTGGCGTAGGTGCGCCGGCTGATTTCCAGGGCGGCCGGCACCAGGCGCGGGTCGCCGCGCATCAGGGTGATGGCGGCGGCATGCATGGCCACGTCGGTGCCGCCGCCCATGGCGATGCCCACGTCGGCGGCGGCCAGCGCCGGCGCGTCGTTGATGCCGTCGCCGACCATGGCCACCACCGCGCCGCCGGCCTTCAGCCGTGCCACCTCGGCGGCCTTGTCCGCCGGCAGCACTTCGGCGTGCACCTGCTCGATGCCCAGCTGCTTCGCCACGCTTTCGGCGCTGCCGCGGTTGTCGCCGCTGATCAGGTGGGTGTGGATGCCGCGCCGCTGCAGGGCGGCCACGCCTGCGGCGGCGCCTCCCTTGAGGCTGTCGCCGAAGGCGAACAGGCCCAGCACGCGCGGCTGCGGGCTGACTTCCAGCAGCCAGGACAGGGTGCGGCCCTCGGCCTCCCAGGCCCGGGCCTGTTCGCCCAGCGCGCCGGGCTGCAGACCCTGTTCCTCCAGCAGGCGGCGGTTGCCCAGGGCCAGACGGCGGCCGTCCAGCTCGCCGGCGATGCCGCGGCCGCTCAGCGCCTGGCTGGCGTGGATGTCCGGCACCTGCAATCCCCGCTCGGCGCAGGCGTCCAGCACCGCGCGGGCCAGCGGATGTTCACTGCCGCGCTGCAGGGCGCCGGCCTGGCGCAGCAGTTCGTTCTCGTCGCCGGCGACGGCGTGCAGATGGACGATGCGCGGCCGGCCCGAGGTGAGGGTGCCGGTCTTGTCGAAGGCCACCACCGTGATCGCGTGGGCGCGCTCCAGCGCTTCGGCGTCCTTGATCAGGATGCCGTGGCGCGCCGCCACGCCGGTGCCGGTCATGATGGCCGCCGGGGTGGCCAGGCCGAGGGCGCAGGGGCAGGCGATGACCAGCACCGCCACCGCATTGATCAGCGCGGTCTCCAGCGCGGCGCCGGCCAGCAGCCAGCCGC
>DATGNS010000069.1:0-7437 GCA_035306625.1 Pseudomonas sp.
GCAGATCATCCGCAGCGGGTGGGGCGGTTGATCACTATCGGCTCCCAGCCGGTGGACCAGGGCGCGCTCGCACCGTTACCGCTGTTCAGCAAGCACGCCGCGAACCTGATGAGCGACTACTACCTCGCCGATGGCGGCCCGTCGCTGGAGAAAATGCGCAAGCTGCTGCAGCGCTACGAGCTGCACGATGACAGCCGGCTGGACGAGGAAAACCTGCGCCTGCGTTTCGAGGCCAGCAACAATCCCGACTACATCCGCCTGCTGCAGACACCCAACGCCTTCGGTGAGTGGGAAAGCCTGCTGCCGGTGCTCAATCGCGTGCAGGCGCCGACCCTGATGTGCTGGGGCCTGCACGACTGGTTCGGCAGCATCGACGTGCCAATGATGATGCTCAATCGCATGCCCAACGCTCAGCTGCACGTGTTCGGCAATGCCGCCCACCACCTTCAGACCGAGTGCCCGGACGAGTTCAATCGGCTGGCCTCAAGTTTTATTGGAGCTGAGCCATGAGCCTGCCTGACAACCTGCACTATCTGGACATGCAAGAGCTGTCCCTGCTGATCCGCACCCGCAAGATCTCGCCCGTGGAAGTCACCGAGGCCATGCTGGCGCGGATTGAGGCGCTTGACGGTCAACTGCACAGTTATGCCCGAGTGACCGCGGAGATTGCCCTGGAGCAGGCCCATCAAGCTGAGGCCGAGCTGGCCAAAGGCATGTGCCGCAGCCCGTTCCACGGTATTCCGCTGGCCTATAAGGATCTGTTCGACACCGCTGGCGTCGTGACCGCAGCGGGCATGCCGATTCATGCTGACCGGGTTCCAGAGCAGGACGCCACGGTGGTGGCCCGCCTGCGCGAAGCCGGGGCGGTGATGCTGGGCAAACTGCAAATGACCGAAGGTGCATTTGCCATTCACCACCCCGACATTCAGTCACCGGTAAACCCCTGGGGTGAACAGCACTGGACGGGCGCATCCTCCAGCGGTTGCGGTGTGGCCACGGCAGCCGGCTTGTGCTTCGGCGCCTTGGGCAGTGATACCGGCGGCTCCATTCGTTTTCCCTGTGCAGCCAACGGCCTGACCGGGCTCAAGCCAACCTGGGGGCGTGTCAGCCGTTATGGCGCGTTTGAAATGGCTGCCAGCCTGGATCATGTCGGGCCGATGACCCGCAGTGCGCGGGACACTCTGTTCCTGCTTTCCACCATCGCTGGCCACGATCCGCTGGACCCGACTTCCATGCCCAGCGTATGCCTGGAGATTCCCGGGATCGACGAAAGCTTCAAGGGCCTGCGCGTCGGCATCGACGAGGAATGGCTGAGCGACGGTGTGGACGGAGAAATCCAGCAGGCCCTGCAGGCGGTGATGCAGCTGATCCTCGCCGGGGGCGGCCAACTGGTCCGGGTGCGCATGCCGGATACCCGGGCGGTGAGCAGCAACTGGGAGGCCCATTGCGGCGTGCAGACCGCCGTGGCCCATGCCGACACCTACCCGCAGCGCGCCAGCGAGTACGGCCCGGCGCTGAGCCGGTTGATCGACGGCGGTCGGGCCCTGAGCGGCATGGACTACCAGCGCATCCTGCTCGCCGCGCAGCGCTTTACTGGGGCCATGGATGCCCTGCTCAAGGAGCTGGATGTGGTGCTGGCGCCGGTGCAGCCCTATGCCGCGCCCAGCCACGAGCGCCTGGCCGACCTGGCCCAGGACCCGGAAGCCAACCGCCGGTTGATCCAGTTCACCGCGCCCTTCAACGTCAGTGGCCATCCCTGCCTGAGCCTGCCCATCGGCCTGAGCGCCGCGGGTCTGCCCTTGGGCGGCCAGTTCATCGCCCGCAAGGGCGGCGAGGCGGTGCTCTGCCGGGCTGGCATGGCGCTGCAGAAGGTCAGCGACTGGCACCGCATGCACCCACAGGCCTATCCGTGAAACCCAGACCGTGGAGGCTTTCTCCATGTCGGCAACACAGCGACTCGATCGGCAGGGGTATCAGCCGTTACAGGTATTGCGCTCGAGGGATCTGGACGAAACCCGCAGGCTGGTGACTGACGTATTCTGCGCGCACCGCCTGCAGGTCCGCAGCGGCAGCAGCCTGGACTATCAGCACAGCTATCTGAATACCGGACGGCTGAGCTTCAGCCAGATCAGCTATGGCGCCGAGGTGAACATCCGTCCGGACACCCTGGGCTTCTACCTGATCCAGCTGCCCCTGAGCGGGCAGGACCGGCAGCGGGTCGACGGCCAGGAAGTCTGCTCCCACCACCGTTTCGGCAGCGTCCATGGCCCGGACGTGCAGCTGGAAATGAACTGGAGCAGCGACTGCCGCAAGCTGGCCGTACGCATCGAGCGTGCGGCCCTGGAACAGCATGCCTGCAGTCTGTTCGGGCAGGGCCCGGAGCGGGCCCTGAGGTTCTATCCGGGGATGAACCTGGACCACCCGGCCTGTGTCGCCTGGCGCAATACCGCGCGGCACATGTTCGGCGAGTTGCAGCGCTCCCCGCAGCTGTTCGACCTGCCGCTGATCCGCGTGCAGTTCGAGCAGACCCTGATGACCGCGCTGCTGTCCTGGCAGCCCAACAACTTCCTCAACAGCGCCGCGCAGCAAACTCCGCGCATCCTGCCGCGACACGTCAAGCTGGCCGTCGATTTCATCCAGGCCCATCCGGAACAGCCGATCACCATCGAAACCCTGGCGGCGGTCTGCGGAGTCAGTGGCCGCACCCTGTTCGCCGGCTTCGCCAAGTTCATGGGCATGAGCCCGATGCGCTATCTGCGCGACGTGCGCCTCGAGCGGGTCCGCCAGGATCTGCTGGATCCCAGCCAGCCGCGCAGCGTCACCCAGATCGCCACCCGCTGGGGCTTCTATCAGCTCGGGCGGATGGCCAGCGACTACCGCAAGCGCTTCGCCGAACGGCCGCGCGACACCCTGCAGCGCGCTAGGGACGGCCTGCGCGCCGGCTGACTCTCGGCTGGCGCGTGCTGCCGGACAGCCCGCGCATTTTTCCTGCAGTTTGCGTACAGCCGCTGCGCGATCCGCATATTGCCCGCATCCGCCTTGTTTCACATTGAGGCTACGGACGACGCAGTGTCCGTTCCCTTTCAGCAATGTGGAGCTAATCTCTATGAGAACCATAACAATCGTGGGTGCCGGGCAGTCTGGCCTGCAGCTCGGCATCGGCCTGCTGCAACAGGGCTATTCCGTGAATCTGGTTTCCAACCGCACCGGCGAGCAGATCGCCGCGGGACGGGTGCTGTCCAGCCAGTCCATGTACGACATGGCGCTAGGCTTCGAACGGGAGCTGGACCTTGCTCTGTGGGACGACGAGTGTCCGCCGATCAGCGGGGTGCACATGCGCGCCGGCAACCAGCAGGGACTCATGGTGGATTGGCGCTCGCGGATGAAGGCTCCTGGCCAGTCGGTGGACCAGCGCATCAAGATGCCCCGCTGGATGGACGAGTTCGTCCGCCAGGGCGGCAATCTGATCATCAAGGATGCCGACATTGAGGCGCTGGAGCGCTACGCCGCCAACAGCGACCTGGTGATAGTGGCCAGCGGCAAGGGGGAAATCGGCAAGCTGTTCGCCCGCGACGACCAACGCAGCGTCTTCGACCGTCCGCAGCGCTGCATCTCCCTCACCTATGTGCACGGCATGCTGCCGCGCAGCGACTACAGCGCGCTGAACATCAGCATCAACCCGGGGATCGGCGAATACATCAACTTCCCCTGCCTGACCCTCAGCGGCCCGGCGGACATCATCAACCTGGAATGCATCCCGGGCGGGCCCATGGACCGCTGGGACGAGGTCAGTACCCCGGCCGAGCACCTGGAGCTGGCGGTGGAGCAGATCCGCGAGTTCTTCCCCTGGGAGGCGCCGCGCTGCGAGAACCTGCGGTTGACCGACGATCTGGGAATTCTGGTCGGACGCATCACCCCCACGGTGCGCAAGCCGATCGCCAGCCTGCCCTCGGGCCGCACCGTGCTGGGCATGGCGGACGTGCTGGTGCTCAACGACCCCATCACCGGGCAGGGCTCCAACAACGCCAGCAAGTGCGCCAACCTGTACATGAAGAGCATCCTCGAGCGAGGCAAGGAAAGCTTCGACGATGCCTGGAAGCAGGCCACCTTCGAGCGCTACTGGGACTATGCCCAGTGGGTGGCGCGCTTCACCAACACCCATCTGCTGCCGCCGCCCGAGTCGGCCCTGCGGGTCTTCGCCGCCTGCGCAGAAAACCCGGAAATCGCCTCGGTGGTGGCCAACGCCTTCGACGATCCGAAGAGCCTCAACCCCTGGTACTACGACCTGGCGGAGGCCGAGCGATTCGTCGCCAGTTTCGCCCTGGCCAAGGAGGCTTGAGATGGTCCGCGGCAAGATCTCCTTTGTGCCCGCGGCGCTGGGCGCCGCCACGCTGCTGGCCGTACCTTGGCAGTTGGCCCAGGCTACCCAGGGCACCTTTCCCCACGGCTACGGGGTGAAGTCCGAGGGCATGGGCGGCGTGGTCCTGGCGCTGCCCCAGGATGCCCTGGTGGGCGCCTCGAACCCGGCGGGAATGGTCTGGGTCGGCACCCGGGTGGATGCCGGCCTGGCCCTCCTCAAGGTGGACAACGGCATCGACTTCGCCGGGCAGACCATCAGCGGCAGCGAGGACAACGACCTCTACATCATTCCCCAGCTGGGTGCCAACTACATGCTCGACGAGGTCAGCAGCATCGGCCTGTCCGTGGTGGGCAACGGGGTAGGTACCGCCTATGGCCGCGACAGCAACGTCGGCGGCCTGCAGCGCCCTGGCTCGGAGTTCCAGCAGATGGTGGCGACCCTCAGCTATGCACGCAAATTCAGCGAGCGGCATAGCCTGGGCCTAGGGCTGATGCTGATCCGCCAGCAGCTGGACATCGACGGCACCAGCAGCATCGGCCTGCCAGAAGGCCGCGACGAGTCCTACGGGGCCGGCCTGCGCCTTGGCTACCTGGGCCGGCTCAGCGACAACCTGAGCCTGGGCCTGAGCTACGCCACCCGTGGCTACATGGAGAGGATGAAGCGCTTCGACCAGTTGCTGGCCGAGGGTGGCGATCTGGACATGCCGTCCACCTACGGCATCGGCCTGAGCTACCAGCAGGGCGCCTGGACCCTGGCGGCGGACGTGCAGCGCATCCTCTGGAGTGAGGTGAAGTCCCTCGGCAATCCCGGGGTCGGCCGCGCCTCCGGGGCGCCCGGGGACAGCGACGGGCCGGGCTTCGGCTGGCGCGACCAGACCGTCTACCGCCTCGGCCTGGCCTATCAGGCGACGGACAGCCTGACCCTACGCGCCGGCTACAACGATGCCAACCAAGTGCTCGACAGCCGCGACGGCTACCTGGGCATGCTCGCGCCGGCGGCCAACCACCGGCACGTTACCCTGGGGGCGAGCTATCGGCTGGCCAACGGCAACGAGCTGTCCTTCGCCTACGCGCGCTCCTTCAAGGACAAGGTGCATGGCGATGGTCTGGGGCCGGATGCCGTCAGCTCGCCCTACATGGGCCAGCACTGGCTGTCGTTCAGCTACGGCGTGGCGTTCTGAGGAGGGACGACATGATCGAGCCCAAGGACTTCCGACGCGCCCTCGGCCACTTCGCCACCGGCGTCACCGTGGTTACCACCCTGGACAGCCAGGGGCAGCCCATCGGCGTCACCGCCAGCAGCTTCAACAGCGTGTCCCTGGAGCCGCCCCTGGTGCTCTGGAGCATCGGCCGCAATGCCTACAGCTATCCGGCGTTCGCCGAGGCCGAGCATTTCGCCGTGCACGTGCTGGGAGAGCACCAGCAGGAATGGTCGAACCGCTTCGGCCGGGCCGGCGAGGACAAGTTCGCCGGCCTGGACTGCCGCGAGGGCATTGCTGGGGTACCGCTGCTGGAGGGCTGCCCGGTGCGCTTCGAATGCCGCACCGAGCACCGCTACGAAGGCGGCGACCACCTGATCCTGGTGGGCCGGGTGCTGCGGCTCAGCGAAGCGGATGAGGCGGCTGCGCCGCTGCTGTTCCATCGCGGCCGCTATGCCGGCCTGGAGCCCTGCACCCGGGCCTAGCGGGAGGCCGAACAACGGCGTCAGGGACGATGCCGTTGCCCGCAACTAATTGCGCTTTAGGGATAACCGCGTTCCCCAATGGAGCGCGGCCGCGTTCGAGCTCTCCTTAACATTGATTCCATGCCTGGCCCCGCGGGGGTGTTGGCGGCCCCGAAAGGGCGCGCGTTTCCGCCGGGCCTGCGTGCACTCCGCAAGTTTCGTTTTCTGGTGGAACCCCGTTATGAACGAACAATTACATCAAGTCACCCTGAATTTCTCTGACGGCGTCACCCATAGCTTCCAGGTCGCCCAGGGTGCCAACATTCTCGAGGCCGCCATCGCGGCCGATATGCCGGTTCTCTACCAGTGCCGTTCCGGCGGCTGTTCCAGCTGCATCTGCACCCTGGCCGATGGCGAGGCGGTGACTCAGCCGGGGGCCAGCTCCTCGCTGCTGAGCAGCGAGTACGAGGCAGGGCAGCGTCTGCTCTGCGTTTCCCAGGCCAATTCCGACTGCACCTTCAACCTGCCCTACGGCAGCGAGGTGGGCGCCAGCAGCGCTCATGAGGTGCATGCCTTCATCGATTCCGTGGAGCGCATCGCCAGCAACGTGATGCGCCTGACCCTGGAGCTGGCCGAAGGGGAGTGGATGGAGTTCCGTCCCGGCCAGTTCATGCAGATCGTCGTGCCGGGCCTCGGCGTGCTGCGCAGCTATTCGCCGTCCAGCACCCAGCTGAGTCTGCCGAAGATGGAGTTCCTGATCCGCCTGCTGCCCGGCGGCGCCATGTCCAGCTACCTGGAGAAGGAGGCCGACGTGGACCAGGTGCTGACCCTCAGTGGTCCCTACGGCTCCTTCTTCCTGCGCGAGGAACACCGTCGCGCGCCGCACATCTTCGTCGCCGGCGGCACCGGCCTGGCGCCGATCCTGTCGATGATCGACACCCTGCGCCAGATGGGCGGCCGCAAGCCGCCGATGCTGCTGACCTTCGGCTGTGCCAACCCGGAGGCCCTGTTCTCCCTGGAAGACATCGAGTTGCGCCAGCAGTGGCTGCCGACCCTGGAAGCCCGCATCTGCGTGGACCGCGGTGCTACCGGCGACCTCCACGAGGGCAGTCCGGTCAGCGCCCTGCGCGAGGGCGATGTCACCAGCCCCGACACGATCGCCTACCTGTGCGGCCCGCAGCCGATGATCGAGGCCGCCACCAAGCGCCTGATCGAGCTGGGCGTGAAGCCGGAAAACATCTTCGCCGAACAGTTTGTGGCCAGTAACTGAGGTTCCGAGCATGAAACCCACTACCCAGATGCCGTTTAGTGCCGAACAGAGTCAGTGGTACGAGCAGGCCCGTGCTCGTCTGAACCCTAAACGTCTGCAAAAGCTCCTGTTCGACATCACCAATATCCACAGCCCCACCGGCGCC
>DATGNS010000070.1:0-2196 GCA_035306625.1 Pseudomonas sp.
GCGCTTCTTCGGCCTGGGCAACACCTCCGGCAAGCGCGGCTATTACTTTGGCCACGCCATCGAGCATGGCCGCGAACGGGTCGGCGTGCTGGTGGTCAAGCTGGATCTGGATCAGACCGAAACCCTGTGGGGCAATTCCCCCGAACGCCTGGTGGTCACCGACAGCAACGGCGTGGTGATCCTCACCTCCTATCCCAGCTGGCGCTTTCGCACCACCCGGCCGCTGACGGACGCGGAACAGGCGGCCATCGCCCACCATCAGCCCTATCCGACCCTCGAGCTGGAGCCGCTGCAACTGGACCCCAAGCTCTGGCTGCAGCAGAGCCGCACCCTGGACGAGATCGGCTGGACGGTCAGCATCCTGACCCCCACCAGCCTGCTGGAGCGTCCGGTACAGAGCGTCCTGGCCGGCGGGGTCGTCGCCCTGCTGGCGATCGTCGCCCTCTATGGTCTGTGGCTGCAGCGTCAGCGCCACTACCTGGACCGCATCGCCCTGAGCACCCGCGCCCAGCGGGAGCTGGAGGCACGCGTGCTGGAGCGCACCCGGGACCTGGAAACCCTCAACAGCCGGCTCAAGCAGGAGGTGCTGGAGCGCGAGCAGGCCCAGCAGGAGCTGGTGCGCGCCCAGGACGAGCTGGTGCAGGCCGGCAAGCTGTCGGCGCTGGGCACCATGAGCGCCAGCATCAGCCACGAGCTCAACCAGCCCCTGGCAGCGATCCGCAGCTATGCGGACAATGCGCGCATCCTGCTGGAACATCACCGCCATGACGAGGTACATACCAACCTGCAGCAGATCAGCGCGCTGACCGCCCGCGCCGCCTCCATCATCGCTCACCTGCGCGCCTTCGCCCGCCGTGATCGCCACGCCCCGGAAAGCATGGCCCTGCAGCCGGCGCTGGACGATGCCCTGGCACTGCATGCCCAGCGCCGCCGCGCCCTGGATGTGGAACTGATTCGCGACCTGCCCGATGCACCCCTGTGGGTGCAGGGCGGCGAAACGCGGCTGCGTCAGGTGCTCAGCAACCTGATCGCCAATGCCCTGGATGCCCTGAGCGAGCGGCCACAGCCGCGCCGGCTGTGGATCGCCGCCAGGCAGGACGAACAGGGCGTGGCCCTGAGCATCCGCGACAACGGGCGCGGTTTCAGCGAGCAGGCTCTGGCCCATGCCCTGGAGCCCTTCTTCACCACCAAGACCAGCGCCCAGGGCCTGGGCCTGGGGCTGGCAATCTGCAACAGCCTGATGCGCTCCCTTGGCGGCGAGCTGCTGATCGGCAACCACCCCGAAGGCGGCGCGCAGTTGATCCTGCGCCTGCGTCTGTCCGAACCCGGTACCCACCCCTACCCACCCGAGGATCTGTCCGCATGAGCCCGGATGCCATCGACAATCGTGTGCAGGTGCTGCTGATCGACGATGATCCGCACCTGCGCCTGGCCCTCAGCCAGACCCTGGATCTGGCCGGCCTCACGGTGACCGCCCTGGATCGCGCCGAGGGCATCGCCGAGCGTCTGAGCCGCGACTGGCCCGGCGTGGTGGTCAGCGACATCCGCATGCCGGGCCTGGACGGCCTGCAACTGCTGGAGCAGATCCATGCCCGCGATGCGGAGCTGCCGGTGCTGCTGATCACCGGGCATGGCGATGTGCCGCTGGCGGTGCAGGCCATGCGCGCCGGCGCCTACGACTTCCTGGAAAAGCCCTTCGCCAGCGAACAGCTGCTCGACAGCGTGCGCCGCGCCCTCGACCTGCGCCGCCTGGTGCTGGACAACCGCAGCCTGCGCCTGGCCCTGGCCGACCGCCAGCAGCTTGACGTGCGCCTGCTCGGCCGCTCGCCGGTGATGCAGCGCCTGCGTGACCAGGTCGCTGCGCTGGCCGCCACCTCGGCGGACGTGCTCATCCTCGGTGAAACAGGCGCCGGCAAGGAGGTAGTGGCCCGCGCGCTGCACGACCTTTCGAGCCGCCGGGACGGGCCGTTCGTGGCCATCAACGCCGGCGCCCTGGCCGAGTCGGTGGTGGAAAGCGAGCTGTTCGGCCACGAGGCCGGCGCCTTCACCGGCGCCGCCCGACGCCGCATCGGCAAGTTCGAGCATGCCAACGGCGGCACGCTGTTCCTCGACGAGATCGAGAGCATGAGCCTGGACGTGCAGGTCAAGCTGCTGCGCCTGCTGCAGGAACGTGTAGTGGAGCGCATGGGCTCCAAC
>DATGNS010000071.1:0-18279 GCA_035306625.1 Pseudomonas sp.
TACCGTCATGTCACCTGAAATCACCGAAGAGAAGCTTCGCAGCATCCTTCAGGGCATCAGTGTTCCGCCACAGCCGCAGATCATGGTGGATCTGCAGATGGAACAGCTGCAGCCCTATCCGGACGTGAACAACATCGCCCGCCTGATCAGTCAGGACCCGGGCCTGTCCGGCGCCCTGCTCAAGCTGGTCAATTCGCCCATCTACGGGCTTTCCAACCGCATCAGCTCGATCCAGCACGCCATCAACCTGCTGGGCACCAACACGGTGATCAACCTGATCAACGCCCAGGCCATCCGCGGCGCCCTGGGCGATGACGAGATCATCGCCCTCAACGGCTTCTGGGACAGCGCCCAGGACATCGCCCAGGCCTGCCTGGTGCTGGCCAAGCGCATCGGCTACCAGCCTGCCGACGAGGCCTACGCCCTGGGCCTGTTCCACAACTGCGGCATCCCGCTGATGCTCAAGCGCTTCCCGAACTATCTGGAGGTGCAGGAGGAGGCCTATTTCCGCGCCGCGGCGGAAAACCGCGTGGTGGACACCGAGAACCGCCTGCTCAACACCAACCACGCGGTGGTGGGCTACTTCACCGCGCGCTCCTGGCGCCTGCCGGAACCGGTCTGCGAGGCGATCGCCAACCACCACAACGCGCTGTCGATCTTCTCCGACGACTCCTCCCGCCACACCCATCTCAAGAACCTGCTGGCCATCCTCAAGATGGCCGAGCACATCTGCGGCTGCTACCGCATCCTGGGTCGCCAGGAGGTGGATCACGAGTGGGAAGGTATCCGCGCGCTGGTGCTGGACTATGTGGGCCTGAGCGAGTACGACTTCGACAACCTGCGCGAGACGATCCGCGAGATGGGTATCGGCGTCGCCTATTACTGAGACGCCCGGCACAGTACACTGCGGCCCGTTTTTCAGCCGCACGGCCCATTGCCATGCCCGAACTCCCCGAAGTCGAGACCACCCGCCGCGGCATCGAGAGCCATCTGGTGGGTCAGCGCGTCAGCCGCGTACTGGTGCGCGAACGTCGGTTGCGCTGGCCCATCCCCGAGGATCTGGACGTGCGCCTGTCCGGGCAGCGCATCCTGCGCGTCGGCCGCCGCGCCAAGTACCTGCTGATCGAGGCCGAGGTCGGCACCCTGATCGTGCATCTGGGCATGTCCGGCAGTCTGCGCCTGGTGCAGCAGGGCTTGCCGGCCGGACGGCACGAGCATGTGGACATCGAGCTGGAGTCCGGCCTGGCGCTGCGCTACACCGATCCGCGCCGCTTCGGCGCCATGCTGTGGAGCGACGAACCGCTGCAGCATGTGCTGCTGAGCAGGCTGGGGCCGGAACCGCTGACCGACGATTTCAGCGGCGCCCGGCTGTTCGAGCTGTCGCGGGGCAGAAGCATGGCGGTCAAGCCCTTCATCATGGACAACGCGGTGGTGGTCGGCGTCGGCAACATCTACGCCAGCGAGGCGCTGTTCGCCGCCGGCATCGACCCGCGCAAGCCCGCCGGCAGCATTTCCCGCCCCCGCTACGAGCGTCTGGCCGCCGAGATCAAGCGCATCCTGGCCATCGCCATCGAGTGCGGCGGCACCACCCTGCGCGACTTCGTCGGCGGCGACGGCAAGCCGGGCTACTTCCAGCAGGAACTGTTCGTCTACGGGCGCGCCGGCGAATTCTGCAAGGTGTGCGGCGGCACGCTGCGCGAAGTGAAGCTGGGCCAGCGCTCCAGCGTGTTCTGCGGGCGTTGCCAGCGCTGACGCGCGCATTATCATCATGGCCACTGACAAGAATAAGCCGAGGTCGTTGGATGTCCGGTAATTTCCTGCCCCCCAACCGGTTCGCCGAAACCCTGGGACGCTGCGTGCTGAAACTCATGGGCTGGCGCGTCGAAGGCCAGCTGCCGGCCCTGGACAAGTTCGTGATGATCGGTGCGCACCACACCTCGAACTGGGACTTCGTGGTGTTCATCGCCGCCAAGTTCGTCATGCGCGTCAACGCCCGCTGGTTCGGCAAGCACAGCATCTTCCGCTGGCCGTTCCGCGGCCTGCTGCAGCGCTGGGGTGGCATTCCCATCCGCCGCGACCGCGCGGCCAACATGGTCGACCAGGCGATCCAGAGCTTCCGCGAGCACGCCCACTTCATCCTGATCCTGTCCCCGGAAGGCACCCGCAAGCGGGTGGAGCGCTGGAAGATGGGCTTCTACCACATCGCCCGCGGCGCCGGCGTGCCGGTGGTGCCCGGGGCTCTGGACTACATCAACAAGCGCATCGTGATCGGCCCGCCGTTCTGGCCGAGCGGCGACGAGAAGGGCGATCTGCGCAAGCTGCTGGATTTCTTCCGTCCCTACGTGCCGAAAAAACCCGAGTACGCGTTCCACGGCGATTGAAGGGCGTCACGTCGGGCCGGGAGGCAGCGGGCTATAGTCGCGCAACCCATCAGCTCGCCGAAGGATCGCCCCATGACCCCGTTTCGCTCCCTGGCCGCCGCGCTGGCACTGCTCACCGCGCTGCTGAGCCTGCCGGCCCAGGCCAACCCCAACGGTGACCCCATCTACAACGCCGACGCCCCGCCGGCCTACGCCATGATCGGCGACCTGCTCATCGCCCGCCCGCTGCTGATCGCCGGCACCGTGATCGGCACCGGCGTGTTCATCGTCACGCTGCCCTTCAGCCTGCTGGGCGGCAACGTCGGCGAGGCCGGCCAGGCGCTGGTGGTGGAACCCGCCAAGGCCGCCTTCGTGCGTTGCCTGGGCTGCACCGAGAGCGGCTACAAGCGCAACTGATCGGGCCCGGACTCGCGCCGCATACCCACCTGGATCAAGGCTTGATCAGATCGTCTGGCACGGGACTTTCCGCCGCCGCACTTCCTCGCTAGGCTCTCCAACGCCCCATTTCGGGGCGTTCGAGACGGAATGGCGAAGTGAAGCAGTATTCGAAGATCACTCTGATGCTGATCGGAATGGCCGCTCTGGGCTGGTCGTTCTGGTCCAGCTCCGGCTGGCTGCAGCTGTGCGCCGGCCTCGCGCTCTTCCTGTTCGGCATGCAGTGCCTGGTGCAGGGTCTGAAGGCCCTGGCCGGCGGCGCGCTGGAACAGCTCCTCAGCCACAGCACATCGACGCCCCTCAAGGGCCTGCTGTTCGGCACCCTGGCCACGTCGGTGCTGCAGTCCAGCACCCTGGTGTGCCTGCTGACCATTGCCTTCCTCAGTACCGGCCTGATTACCCTGGCCGGCGGCATCGCGGTCATCTTCGGCGCCAACCTGGGCGCCACCACTGGCATCTGGCTGCTGGCCCTGGCCGGCCAGAAGCTCAGCCTGTCGCCTCTGGCGCTGCCCATGCTGGTGTTCGGCGTGCTGGCCACCTACACCGGCGAGCGCGGCAAGGCGGTAGGCCACATGGTGCTGGGCATCGGCTTCATCTTCCTGGGCATCGACCAGATCAAGGACGGCTTCTCCAGCCTGGGCGACGGCTTCGACCTGACCGCCTACCAGGCCGACGGCATCCTCGGCATCCTTCTGTTCATCGGCCTGGGCACCCTGATCACCATCGTGCTGCAGTCCAGCCACGCCACCATGATCCTGGCCATGGCGGCCATGGCCGGGGGACAGCTGGGCATGGACCAGAGCCTGGCCGTGGCCATCGGCTCGAAGGTGGGCACCAGCCTGTCCACCGCCCTGGTCGGCATGCTGGGCACCAACCGCAGCGGCCAGCGCCTGGCCCTCGCGCATGTCAGCTACGCCTGCGTGGCGGCGCTGGCGGCCTTCATCCTCTTCGAGCCCTACAAGCTGCTGGTGATCTGGGCCAGCGAGTTGCTGGGCATGGACGACAACCCGCTGCTGCAGCTGGCGCTCTTCTACACGCTGTTCACCGCAGTGGGCATCGGCCTGTTCTGGGCCTGGCAGCAGCGTTTTGCCCGGTTCCTGACGCGCATCTGGCCGGACGAGGAGGAGCCCAAGGTGCTGATCACCGAGGTCGAGTCCAGCCCGCAGGTGGTACCGCTGACCCGTGCGCGCTACCTGGTGGACAGCGCCCTGGGCTCCGCCGACTCGGCGGCCAGCGCGGTGGCTCAGGAGCTGCAGCACCTGGAGCGCCTGGGCCTGGAGGTCATCTGTCACGCCCTGTACCTGCCGGTCGACCAGCTGTACGCGCCGCAGGTGGACGAAGAGCTGCTCAACGAACGCCCGGACCTCAACGGCCTGGATGCCGACGGCCTGTACCAGCGCCACATCAAGGGTGTGCACGCCGACCTGCTCAGCTTCATGAGCCGCGTGGAGGTGCCGCTGGACGAGGCCCACCAGGGGTTCTGGATGTCCAGCCAGGTGGCGGCCCTGCAGCTGGTGGACGCCGTCAAGGACGCCAAGCACCTGCAGAAGAACCTGGGCCGCCACCTCAGCCAGCAGAACGACTCGGCCATGCGCCGCGCCTATGTGGAGCTGCGCCGCCATCTGCTGCACGCCCTGCGCGAGGTCAACGACCTGAACCGCTCCAGCCTGCCCGAGGACATGTGGAACGAGCGTCTGCGCCGCTTCGACGACGAGGCTGCCGCCTTCGACGCGCGCTTCCGCCAGCGCTTGTTCGCCGGCGTGCGCGCCGGCGAGCTGGACGGCCTGCAGACGAGTTCGCTGATGAACGACCTGGGCTACACCAGCCGCATCATCCAGAGCCTGCGCAACGTGTTGCTGATCAGCGAGGGGCACGAGCTGTCCCGTCAGTTGCGCCGCCTGTTCGGCCATCAGCAGGAACCCCTTATCCAGGTCTCCTGACCGCCGGGCCGGGTGTCTGCAGACACCCGGCCGAGGTGCGCTTGACAGGACCCGGCGGCGCACCCAGCATGTGCAAGAAAACGCACGAGGCGTTCAATATGACTGCCAGTGGGCTTGCCGCATCCGCCGTTGAACGCTTTGCCGCGCAGGAGCGGCAGCGTTTTCTCGATAACCACCCCGCGTGCATCCGCCTTGCCGAGCGCGCCCGCCAGAATCTCTACGGCGGCGTGCCCATGCACTGGATGAGCGACTGGTCCACCCCCGTGCCGCTGTTCCTGGCCGAAGCCCGGGGCGCGCGCCTGCTGGACGTGGACGGCCATGAATATCTGGACTTCTGCCTGGGCGACACCGCCGCCATGTTCGGCCATTCTCCGGCACCCATTGCTCGCGCCCTGGCCGAGCAGGGCGCCCGCGGTCTGGCCACCATGCTGCCGGGCGAGGACGCGGTACACGCCGGCGAGTTGCTGGCCGAGCGCTTCGGCCTGCCCTGCTGGCAGGTGGCCGGCTCGGCCAGCGACGCCAACCGCTTCGTGCTGCGCTGGGCGCGCGCCATCACCGGCCGCAAGGTGATCCTGGTGTTCGACGGCTGCTATCACGGCAGCGTGGATGAAACCCTGGTGCGCGGCCGCGACGGCCGCACCCTGCACCGCCCCGGCCTGATCGGCCAGGCGCGCAACCTTACCCAGCATACCCGCGTGGTGCCCTTCAACGACCTGCCGGCCCTGGAAGCGGCGCTGGCCATGGGCGACATCGCCGCGCTGCTGTGCGAGCCGGCCATGACCAACATCGGTCTGGTGCTGCCCGAGCCGGGGTTCCTGGAGCAGGCGCGGCGCCTGACCCGCCAGTACGGCAGTCTGCTGATTGTCGACGAGACCCACAGCCTGTCCGTCGGTCCGGGCGGCTGCACCCGCGCCTGGAGCCTGGAGCCGGACTTCCTGACCCTCGGCAAGGCCATCGCCGGCGGGGTGTCCTGCGCGGTGTACGGCTTCACCCGGGCCATGGCCCAGGCCATGCAGCTGGCCCAGCAGCATGCCCGCGAACCGCTGGCGGCACCGGAGATCCCCGGCCACGGCCACAGCGGCATGGGCACCACCCTGGCGGCCAATGCCCTGGCCATGCGCTGCCTGCGCACCAATCTGGAAGAGGTGATGACCGACGCGGCCTTCGGCGCCATGCTGGCCAGCAGCCGGCAACTGGCCGCCGGCCTGCGGGCGCTGTTCATGAAGCATCAGTTGGCCTGGACGGTCAGCGAGCTGGGCGCCCGCTGCGAATTCCAGTTCCGCGCCCGCCCGCCGCGCAACGGCGCCGAGGCCGAAGCCGCCTTCCATGACGAACTGCAGCAGGCCCTGCACCTGTACCTGATCAATCGCGGCATCCTCATCACTCCGTTCCACAACATGCTGCTGTGCTGCCCGGACACCGGGCCGAACGAGGTACAGCGACTGCTGGACACCCTCGATCAGGGGCTGGGCGAGTTGCTGGCTCTGCCCGGCGCCCGCCTGGACTGAACGCGCCGGACAAGGAGGTCCTGCCATGCACTTCGCCGACCCCGCGGAAGCCACCCGGTTCCTGGCGGCGCACCCCGAGGTGCGCCTGTTCGAGCTGTTCCTGATCGACAGCAACGGCATTCCCCGCGGCAAGCTGCTGCATCGCGACGAGCTGCTGGCGGTCTACGAGCAGGGCCGTCCGCTGCCCAGCACCATCCTGGGCCTGACGGTGAACGGCGAGGACGTGGAGGACACCGGCCTGGTCTGGGAAGTCGGCGACGCCGACTGCTGGAGCTTCCCGCTGCCTGGCAGCCTGTGCCCGCAGCCCTGGCGCAACCAGCCCACCGGCCAGCTGCAGGTGAGCATGCACCCGCAGAAGGGTCAGCCGGCCAGCCATGCCGACCCCCGTCACGTGCTGGCCCGGGCGGTGGATGCGCTGAAGGCCGACGGCTTCCACCCGGTGATGGCCGCCGAGCTGGAGTTCTACCTGCTGGATCGCCGCGACGACCCGCATGCCGCGCCGCAGCCGGCTCGCCAGGACAACGGCCTGCGGCCACAGGGCATCCAGGTCTACGGCGTCCACGAGCTGGAGCAGCAGCAGACCTTTCTGGACGACCTCTACGCCGCCTGCCAGGCCCAGGGCCTGCCGGTGCGCACGGCCATCTCCGAATACGCTCCCGGCCAGCTGGAGCTGACCCTGGAACACCGCCACGATGCGCTGCAGGCCATGGACGAGGCGGTGCGCTACAAGCGCCTGGTCAAGGGCGTGGCCCATCGACATGGCAAGCAGGCCTGCTTCATGGCCAAGCCCTTCGCCGACCGGGCCGGCAGCGGCCTGCACCTGCATGTCAGCCTGGCGGATGCCGAGGGCAACAACCTGTTCGCCAGCGAGGACCCGGCCGGTACGCCGCTGCTGCGTCACGCCCTGGCCGGCATGCAGGCCACCCTGCTGGATTTGCTGGCACTCTTCTGCCCGCACGCCAACTCCTACCGGCGCTTCCAGGCGCACAGCTACGCGCCGCTGAACAGCAGCTGGGGCATCAACAACCGCACCGTGAGCCTGCGCATTCCCGGTGGCCCGCCGGCCAGCCGACATATCGAGCACCGCATCTGTGGCGCCGACGCCAACCCCTATCTGGCCGCGGCGGCTGTCCTGGCCGGCCTGCACCGGGGCATCCGCGAACGCCTCGACCCCGGCGAGCCGGTGGTGGGCAACGGCTACGCCCAGGCACATCCCGCGCTGCCGGCCGACTGGCTGACCGCGCTGCGTGCCCTGGAGGATTCGGTCTGGGCCCATGAGGCGCTGGGCGCCGATTACCTGCACGTCTACCTGGCCATCAAGCAGACCGAGTACCGGCAGTTCATGGCCGAGGTGGGGGAACAGGACTGGCGCTGGTATCTCGGCACCGCCTGACCCGGATCAAGCGAAGCGCGGACTATGAGACCGATTGATAATTGACAGGCGACAAAATGCCACACCTCCGGTATCGTTCCGCCTCGTTTTCCGCAACAACCCTGGTGTCACCACGATGGATTATCCCGCCGGAGTCTCCGAGCTCACCATGTCGGTCCTGATGACCCCCGACAAGGCCAACTTTTCGGGCAATGTGCACGGTGGCGTGCTGCTCAAGTACCTGGACGAAGTGGCCTATGCCTGCGCCAGCCGCTACGCCGGCTGCTACGTGGTCACCCTGTCTGTCGACCAGGTGATGTTCCGCCAGCCGGTCCACGTGGGCGAACTGGTGACCTTCCTGGCCTCGGTCAACTACACCGGCCGCACCTCGATGGAGATCGGCATCAAGGTCATCACCGAGGACATTCGCGAGCGCTCCGTGCGCCATACCAACAGCTGCTTCTTCACCATGGTGGCGCTCGACGCCAACGGCAAGCCCACCGCGGTGCCGCCCCTGGAGCCCAAGACCCGCGAGCAGCGCCGGCGCTTCGCCCAGGCCGAGCAGCGCCGCCGCATCCGCGCCGAGCTGGAGCAGCGTTACAAGGCCCTGCGCGAATCCCAGCTGGACGGCTGATCAATCAGCCGTCGACGGGGCCGTCGACCACCAGGCGGTTGCGGCCCTGCTGCTTGGCCCGGTAGAGGGCCAGGTCGGCACGCTGGAAGACCTCGTCGACAACATCCTCATCGGGCCCGAAACAGGCCAGCCCGGCGGACAGGGTGATCGGCAGCCGCTCGCCCCGGAAGTGGAACGGGCAGGACTCGATGCTTGCCAGCAGTTCCTCGACCAGCGCACGCGCGGCCCCCAGGTCGTGGCCGGGCAGCAGCAGCACGAACTCCTCGCCGCCGTAGCGGGCCAGGAAGCCCCGTTCCGGCATGCGGCGCTTGATCACCTCGGCGATCAGACGCAGCACGCGATCGCCGGCCAGGTGCCCGAAGCGGTCATTGACCTGCTTGAAGTGATCCACGTCCAGCACCGCCAGGGCCAGCGCCTGCGGCTCCTGGCGGCGCTGCTCGAGGATCTTGGCCACCGCGGCGTTCCAGGCGGTGCGGTTGGCCAGGCCGGTCAAAGGATCGGACAACGCCGCACGGCGCTGCTCGTTGAGCTGCTCGCGGTACGTCTCGGCCTCGTGCTCCAGCTCCATGATGCGTCCGGACAGCTGCTGGAACGAGGCCATCAGCGCCTGCTCGCGCGCCTCGCGCTGCGCGCGCTGCTCCGCCAGCCCGTCCAGCAGGGCCTCCAGGCGGCAGTTGATGCTCTGCTTGAGGGCGGCCAGATCCACTGCATCACTGATGGCCGCCTGCACATCGTCCACCTGACGCCGCAGCGACTCATCGAGCAGATCGGCCAGGGCCGAGCCTTCGGCGCGCTCCACGCCCAGCTGCCCGAGGGCGGTCTGCACCTCGGCCAGCCGCTGGTTCAGACGCACCAGGAACTCCAGCAGCTGCTGCTGATCCTCGCCGGTTTCCAGCACCAGCTCGCCCAGGCCGTCGACCAGTTCCACCAGCGCAACGGTATCCACCTCGCCGTGCAGGCGCCCCAGCAGGCGGCGCAGCTGGACCTGGTACTTCAGCGGCAGTGACGATTGGCTGAGCAGCGCGCGCAGGACCTGGGCAAAGCCGTCCGCCACGGCGCGCGCCTCATGGGGCTGACCGGCGGTGCCGCTCTCCGGATTGCCGAGCAGACGCTTGAACAGGCCGCCCGACACAGTGCCGCGCTGCGCGGTGACATGCTCGAGAGCCTGCCACTGCAGGTCGCTGAAGGCCTTGTGCAAGGCCAGCAGTTCCGCCTGCTGAGGCTGGGCGCCGGTGAGATCGCGGGCAAACTCGCCGACCTCGTCACGCAACACCGGGGGCAGCGCCAGCCCTTCCAGGCGGGCCACCTGGGCCGATAGCGCCGCCAGCTCCCTGCTGGTGCGGCTGGCACGCAGATAGTCGCCCTCGGCCAGCACGTTCTCCAGACGCGGCAGCAGGGCGCGCAAGCCGGCCACGGTCTCCTGGCCACGCAGGGCCTGGCGCAGGTCCCGCAGGCAGAGCTCGATGGCCGGGGCCGGATCCCTCACGGCCTGGCTGCAGCGCACCAGGGTGCGCCGCAGCAGATCGATCTCGGTCAGCAGCGCCTGCTCGCGCACCCGCTGCTGCTCGCTCGACGGCGGGGGAGTGAGGCCTTCCGAGGGGCGCATGACGGTCACGGGCGCAGTTGCGGAAGCTGGTCGACCGAGCCCCGGGGGAGGCGGATATCCACGGCCACCGGCAGGTGATCGGAAATCGGCGCGGGCAGCACCTCTACCCGCTCCAGGCCCAGCTCGGAGCTGAGCAGGATGTGATCGAGGCAGCGTTGCGGCCGCCAGCTGGGGAAGGTGGCCTGCGCCTGCGGGGCAATCAGGCCCAGGTCCCGCAGGGGGGAGTGCTCCAGCAGATCGACCGCCTGGGTGTTCATGTCACCCATCAGCACCATGTGGCGGTAATCGCCGAGCAGCTCGCGGATGTACGCCAGCTGGCGGGTGCGCGCCCGCGCGCCCAGCGCCAGGTGCATCATCACCACGGCCAGGGCGTCCCTGCCCTCGCCGAAGCGCAGCAGCAGGGCGCCGCGACCGGCGGGGCCCGGCAGCGGATGGTCTTCCAGGTGCTGCGGACGAAGACGGCTCAGCAGGCCGTTGCTGTGCTGGGCGAAGCGCCCCAGGTTGCGGTTGAGCTGCTGATACCAGTAGGGGAAGTCGGCGAGCTGGGCCAGGTGCTCCACCTGGTTGATGTAGCCGGAACGCAGGCTGCCGCCGTCCACCTCCTGCAGTGCCACCAGGTCGTAGTCGGCCAGCAGCTCGCCGATGCGCTGCAGGTTCACGCCGCGCCCCGCATGGGGCAGCAGGTGCTGCCAGCTGCGGGTCAGGTAGTGGTGGTAACGCTGGGTGGTGATGCCCACCTGGATATTGAAGCTGAGCAGACGCAGCCGGCCGTCGATGGGCAGCCCGGCGGGCCGGCCGCTACGCGGGTTGATGCGCGGCTCCCGCTGCGCGGGAGTCCTGACGATACGACCTCTGATCATTCAGGACGCGCCCCGGCTGACTTCAGGGGTTGGCCCGCTCGCGGGCGATGAGGTGGTCGGCCAGGGCGACAGCCTGTTCGGGGCCGCCGGCCGATCCCAGGTCCAGGCGGTACTTGCCGTTGACCACAAGCACCGGCACGCCGGTAACCTGGTAGGCCATGGCCAGCTTCTTGGCCTTTTCCATCTGCCCCTTCACCGCGAAGGAGTTGTAGGTCTTGAGGAACGCATCCGCATCGACGCCCTGGCCAGCCAGGAATTCGGCCATCTCCTTGGTGGTGGCCAGCTTGCGGCCTTCGCGATGCAGGGCGGCGAAGATGGCGTCATGCACCCGGGGCTCGACCTTCATGGCTTCCAGGGTGATGAACAACTGGCCGTGGGTGTTCCAGATGCCGCCGAACAGGGCGGGCACCCGGACGAAATTCACGTCTTCCGGCAGCTGGCTGGCCCAGGCGTTGAGCACCGGCTCGAACTGGTAGCAGTGCGGGCAGCCGTACCAGAACAGCTCGACCACCTCGATCTTGCCGGGCTGGGACACCGGTACCGGGCTGTTCAGCTCGACATAGTGACGACCGGCCTGGTAATCGGCGGCCTGGGCCGGCACGGAGAGCAGGCTGGCGGCGGCCAGGAGGGCCCCCAGAAGCAGTGTGCGCATGCAGAAAACTCCTCGACTGATTGACGGCGCTGGCCGTTGGGCCACCGAAGCGCCCGGCCGATGCCCGAATTTTAACCACAGGGCCATAAAAAAAGGGCAGCTTGCGCCACCCTTTTTTCGTTCACGGGACGATCAGTGCAGGCCCTGGATATAGCTGGAGAGGGCCTGGATGTCCTTGTTGCTCAGCTTGGCGGCGATGGAACGCATGATCATGGAATCGCCGTCGTTGGTACGTACGCCTTCGCGGAAGTCGGTCAGCTGCTTGGCGATGTAGGCCGCATGCTGGCCGCTCAGCTTCGGATAGGCGGCCGGCGCGTTGCCGCTGCCGTCAGGAGCGTGGCAGCCGGTGCAGGCGGGCATGCCTTCGGCCAGCTTGCCGCCGCGCCACAGGGCTTCGCCGCGCTCGACCAGAGCCGGGTCGGCGGCACCGGTGCTGCCCTTCTGGCTGGCGAAATAGGCGGCGATGTCGGCCAGATCCTGATCGCTGAAGGCGTCCAGCATACCGGTCATTTCCAGCACCTTGCGGCCGACACCCTCCGGGGCGCCGGGCGTGGAGCCGGCCTTGATGTCCTTCATCTGCTTGAGCAGGTAGCGCTCACCCTGACCGGCCAGCTTCGGGAAGTTCGGTGCTGCGCTGTTGCCGTCCGTGCTGTGGCAGGCGGCGCAGAGCATGACCTTGTTCTGACCGGCTGCGGCGTCGCCGGCAGCCTGTGCTGCACCGGTGATGCCCAGGGTCAACAGCAGACTCACGAGTACTTTGTTCATCAGCTAATCCAATAACGGCTAAGGGTGATAGGGAACTCCGGGATTACTTGCTCAGCCATTCGATGACGGCCTTGTAGTCTTCTGCAGAGCAATCCATGCACATGCCGCGCGGCGGCATGGCGTTGTAACCATTCATGGTATGGGCCACCAGGGTATCCATACCTTTTTCCAGAAGCCGCTGCCAGGCCACCGTGTCCCCCTTTCTTGCCGCGATCGGCATCTGGCCGTTGTGGCAGGATGCACAGCTCCGGTTGTAGACGGTCTCCGGATCCTGGGCGGCCTGGGCCTGCACGGTCATCAACAGGGCGACACCAGCCAGTAACAGCTTCTTCATATGATCCTCGTCGGTCCACGACAGACACCGGCGGGCGTCCGGCTGTGAAAACCGTTCGCCAGCGCTTCGGCAGTGGAGCAAGGCGCACACAAAATCGGCGGCATTATATACTTGCGCCGCCGAAACGGAAACGAAACCGCCCCCTGCGACCCCGGGTCGCACCTGGATGCCCATGTCTATCAAGAATCCCATTCTCGGGTTGTGCCAGCAGGCCACCTTCCTTACCAGCGCCGCCAAGGTGGATCAGTGCCCGCCCGACCTGGGTCTGGAAGTCGCCTTCGCCGGGCGCTCCAACGCCGGCAAGTCCAGCGCGCTGAACACCCTGACGCACGCCAACCTGGCGCGCACCTCGAAGACGCCGGGACGCACCCAGCTGATCAACTTCTTCCGCCTCGATGATGAACGCCGCCTGGTGGACCTGCCCGGCTACGGCTACGCCAAGGTACCGATTCCCCTCAAGCAGCACTGGCAGATGCACCTGGAAGCCTACCTGGGCAGCCGCGCCAGCCTGGCGGGGGTGATCCTGCTCATGGACGTGCGCCACCCGCTGACCGAGTTCGACCGCATGATGCTGGACTGGAGCAGGGCCAGCCAGATGCCCCTGCACCTGATGCTGACCAAGGCCGACAAGCTGGCCTTCGGCGCCGCCAGGAACACCCTGCTCAAGGTGCAGAAGGAGGTTCGCCAGGGCTGGGGAGAGGGCATCAGCGTGCAGCTGTTCTCCGCACCCAAGCGCCAGGGGATCGAGGAAGCACACGGCGTGCTGGCACGCTGGCTGGGCCTGGTCGAGGAAGCGAGCGGGGAGGACTGAACGCGGCGCCCGCCGAATCGCAGGCAAAAAAAACCTCGAACTTCGTATGGGGAGGGGGAAGTTCGAGGTCCAAATCCGATTCGCCAATACCAGTGCGATCAGATGTCTGCCAACACTAAACACAACAAGGAGCATTGAACGGCTTCACCCATTCAGTTGCTCTGACCGCGCGTGCTGGCGACAAGTTCCGCCATTGGCAAAAATAATTTTTCGAGCGTCCTTTGCCTCAATGCGCCTCGTCCCAATTGGCGCCCTCGCCGGTCTCCACCACCAGCGGCACCGACAGGCTGGCCGCCTGGCTCATGAGCGCCACCAGCGGCTCGCGCACCTGCGCCACCAGGTCCTCGCGCACCTCCAGCACCAGCTCGTCGTGCACCTGCAGGATCACCCGGGCGTCCAGCCCGCTGTCCTGCAACCAGCCATCCACGGCCACCATGGCGCGCTTCATGATGTCCGCCGCCGTGCCCTGCATGGGCGCGTTGATGGCGGTACGTTCGGCGGCCTTGCGCATGGCGCCGTTGCGCGACTGGATTTCCGGCAGGTACAGGCGGCGGCCGAACAGGGTTTCCACGAAGCCCTGTTCGCGGGCCTGCACGCGGGTGCGCTCCATGTAGTCCAGCACGCCCGGATAGCGGGCGAAATACAGGTCGATGTAGGCCTGTGCCTCCTTGCGGTCGACGCCGATCTGCTTGGCCAGGCCGAAGGCGCTCATGCCGTAGATCAGCCCGAAGTTGATGGCCTTGGCGCGTCGGCGCTGTTCGGCGCTCACCTGCTCCAGCGGCACGCCGAACACCTCGGCGGCTGTGGCCCGGTGCACGTCCAGGCCCTGGCGGAAGGCGTTGAGCAGGCCTTCGTCCTGGGCCAGGTGGGCCATGATGCGCAACTCGATCTGCGAATAGTCGGCGGCCAGCAGCCGGAAGCCGGGCGGCGCGATGAAGGCCTGGCGGATGCGCCGTCCCTCGGCGGTGCGGATCGGGATGTTCTGCAGGTTCGGGTCGCTGGAGGACAGACGCCCGGTGGCGGTGACCGCCTGGTGATAACTGGTGTGGATGCGCCCGGTGCGCGGGTTGATCTGCTCCGGCAGGCGGTCGGTGTAGGTGCTCTTGAGCTTGCTGACCTGGCGGTAGTGCATGATCACCTGGGGCAGCGGGTAGCCTTCCTCGGCCAGTTCGGCCAGCACGCTTTCCGCGGTGGACGGCTGCCCGGTGGCGGTCTTGGCCAGCACCGGCAGACCCAGCTTGTCGTAGAGGATGGCGCCCAGCTGCTTGGGCGACCCCAGGTTGAACTCCTCGCCGGCGATGGCATAGGCCTCGCGCTCCAGCTCCGCCATGCGCTGACCGAGTTCCAGGCTCTGCTGGCCGAGCAGGTTGGCGTCCACGTAGGCGCCGTTGCACTCGATGCGGGCCAGCACCGGCATCAGCGGCATCTCGATGTCGCGCAGCACGCCGGCCAGACTCGGGATGGCCTGCAGCCGCTCCCACAGCACCCGATGCAGGGCCAGCGCCACATCCACACCCTCGGCGGCATAGGGGCCAGCCTGCTCCAGCGCCACCTGATCGAAGCTGAGCTGCTTGGCGCCCTTGCCGGCGATGTCCTCCAGGCGGGTGGTGCTGCGCCCCAGGTACTTCAGCGCCAGGCTGTCCAGGTCGTGCCGGGTGGCGGTGGAATCCAGCACGTAGGATTCCAGCATGGTGTCGAAGGCCAGACCGCGCAGATTGATGCCGTAGCGTGCCAGCACCTCGATGTCGGCCTTGCCGTTCTGGACCACTTTCGGCCGCGCCGGATCCTCCAGCAGCGGCTTGAGGGCGGCCAGCGCCTCGTTGCGGTCGAGCTGCGCCGGCACGCCCATGTAGCTGTGCGCCAGGGGCAGATAGGCGGCCTCGCCCGGCGCCACGGCGAAGGCCAGGCCCACCAGGTCGGCCTGCTGCGGATCGCTGCCGTTGAGCTTGGTGTTGAAGGAAATGTGTTCGGCCTGGTTCAGTCGCTCCAGCCACACCTGGAAGTCGGCCGGATCGGTGAGGGTCACGTACTGCGCGGGCGCGGCCTGCGCGGCGCCTCCGGCGTCGGCGAACAGGTCGCCCGAGGTGCCGGCGGCGACCTCCGGCGCCTCGCGCAGCAGGGCATCCAGCCAGCTGCGAAACTCCAGCTGGCGATACAGCGTGATCAGCGCTTCGCGCTGCGGCTCGCCCGGATGCAGCGCATCGACATCCAGCTCCAGCGCCACATCGGTCTTGATGGTGGCCAGCTGGTAGGACAGATAGGCCGCCTCGCGATGCTCGGCCAGCCTGGCGCCCAGGGTCCTGGCGCCGCGGATCGGCAGCGTGGCAACCTGATCCAGGTTGGCATACAGGCCATCCAGGCCGCCGGGAATGCCGTTGAGCAGGGCCTGCGCGGTCTTCTCGCCCACCCCCGGCACGCCGGGAATGTTGTCCACCTTGTCACCCATCAGCGCCAGGTAGTCGATGATCAGCTCCGGCCCCACGCCGAACTTGGCCTTCACGCCCTCCACGTCATAGACGCTGCCGGTCATGGTGTTCACCAGGCTGACATGGGGACAGACCAGTTGCGCCATGTCCTTGTCGCCGGTGGAGATCACCACGTCGCGCCCGGCGGCGGCGCAGCGGCGCGCCAGGGTGCCGATCACGTCGTCGGCCTCCACGCCTTCCACGCACAGCAGCGGCAGGCCCAGGGCGCGCACGCAGTCGTGCAGCGGCTCGACCTGCACGCGCAGGTCATCGGGCATGGGCGGGCGGTGCGACTTGTAGTGCTCGAACAGCTCGTCACGGAAGGTGGGGCCCTTGGCATCGAAGACCACCGCGAAGGGGCTGTCCGGATACTGCTTGCGCAGGCTCAGCAGCATGTTCAGCACCCCCTTCACCGCGCCGGTGGGCATGCCGGTCGAAGTGGTCAGCGGCGGCAGGGCGTGGAAGGCGCGGTACAGGTAGGACGAACCGTCCACCAGGACGAGGGGCGCTTGACTCATGTTCAGTGTCGACCTTTTGCGCGGGCACGGCGCTAGAATGTCCGTACCTTCAATTAATGGATGTCGGGGCAAAGGGTATCATGCGCACTTTCAATCACCTTCTCCTGGCCAGCCTGCTGGCGCTCCCGCTGTACGCCCCGGCCCAGGATCCGGTGGACGCCGAACCGGAGGTGACCATCCGCCAGGAAGGCGACAAGCGCATCGAGGAATACCGCATCAACGGCTATCTGTATGCGATCAAGGTGACGCCCAGGACGGGCAAGCCCTACTACCTGGTGCGGTCCGACGGCGACGAATTCGTGCGCGCCGACAAGCCGGACCTGCTCATCCCCGCCTGGGAAATCTTCCGCTGGTAACCACCATGTCCGTATTCACCGCGCTGGAACGTACCGAACTCGAGGACTTTCTGGCGCCCTACCAGCTGGGCCGGCTGGTGGAGTACCACGGCATCGCCGAAGGCACCGAGAACAGCAACTACTTCGTCAGCCTGGAAAAGGGTGAATTCGTCCTCACCCTGGTCGAGCGCGGCGCCCATGACGAGCTGCCCTTCGTGATCGACCTGCTGGACATCCTGCATGGCGCCGGCCTGGCGGTGCCCTTTGCGCTGCGCACCCGCGACGGCGATGCCCTGCGCCGCCTGGCCGACAAGCCGGCGCTGCTCCAGCCACGCCTGCCCGGCCGTCATGTGCAGTGGCCCAACAGCCATCAGTGCGCGGAAATCGGCAACTGGCTGGCCCGCATGCACCTGGCCACGGCCGACAGCCCGCTGGAGCGTCCCAGCGATCGCGGCCTGGACTGGATGCTGGAGCAGGGCCCGAACGTGGCCCTGAGCCTGCCCGAGTCCCATCTGCCGCTGCTGCGCCAGACGCTGGCCGAACTGGAAAGCCGGACCGAACAGCTGCGGGCCCTGCCCAGGGCCAACCTGCACGCCGATCTGTTCCGCGACAACGCGCTGTTCGAAGGCGGCCACCTGAGCGGGGTGATCGACTTCTACAACGCCTGCTCCGGGCCGATGCTCTATGACGTGGCCATTTGCGTGAACGACTGGTGCTCCGAGGCGGATGGCCGGCTGGATCCGGCGCGCGTCACGGCCCTGCTGGGTGCCTACTCGAGCCTGCGGCGCTTTCATCCGGCTGAGGCGCAGCTGTGGCCGACCATGCTGCGCGTCGCCTGCCTGCGCTTCTGGCTGTCGCGGCTGATCGCCGCCCAGGAGAACCGCGACCGTGGCGTGCTGATCAAGGACCCCGACGAGTTCCGCCGCCTGCTCGAGCAGCGCCAGCAGATCGACGCGCCCTTGCCTTTCGCCCTGTAGCGGGCGCACGCTCAAACGTAGTTCCGTCTGGAGTCGCACCATGGACACCACCCAGTCGATGCAACCCAGCCTGTACGCCGAACTGCGCGCCGGCTGGGCAGCCCGCGCCCGGGCCAACCCGATGATCACCTACGGCCTGCTGGCCACCGCCGGCGTGGTGCTGCTGCTGGTCATCGCCAGCGTGGTCCACGCCCTGCGCAATGGCAATGCCGTGCAGTTGAACTACGCCCTGCTGGGCGGCCTGGCCGGTTTCGCCACCACGTCGCTGGGCGCGCTGCTGGCGCTGGCGCACCGGGGCATCCATGCCCGCACCCAGGACTGCATGCTGGGCTTCACCGCCGGCATGATGCTGGCCGCCAGCGCCTTCTCGCTGATCCTGCCGGGACTGGACGCCGCCGAGGCGCTGCTCGGCAATGCCCCGGCCGCGGCCTTCACCGTGGTCTGCGGCCTGGGCCTGGGCGTGCTGCTGATGCTGGGCCTGGACTACTTCACACCCCACGAACACGAAAGCACCGGCCCCTGCGGCCCGGACTGCACCCGACTGAACCGCGTGTGGCTGTTCGTGCTGGCGATCATCCTGCACAACCTCCCCGAGGGCATGGCCATCGGCGTCAGCTTCGCGGCGGGGGATCTGGGCGTCGGCCTGCCGCTGACCTCGGCCATCGCCATCCAGGACATTCCCGAGG
>DATGNS010000072.1:0-3508 GCA_035306625.1 Pseudomonas sp.
TAGAACTTCAGGGCGTTGCCGCCGGTGGTGGTTTCCGGGTTGCCGAACATCACGCCGATCTTCATGCGGATCTGGTTGATGAAGATGACCAGGCAGTTGGCGTTCTTGATGTTGCCGGTGATCTTGCGCAGCGCCTGGGACATCAGGCGCGCCTGCAGGCCGACGTGGGCATCGCCCATCTCGCCTTCAATCTCCGCCTTGGGCACCAGCGCGGCCACGGAGTCGACGATGATCACGTCGACGGCATTGGAGCGCACCAGCATGTCGGTGATTTCCAGGGCCTGCTCGCCGGTGTCCGGCTGGGAGACCAGCAGGTCGTCGACGTTCACACCCAGCTTGGCGGCGTAGTCGGGGTCCAGCGCGTGCTCGGCGTCCACGAAGGCGCAGGTGGCGCCCTGCTTCTGGGCCTCGGCGATCACCGACAGGGTCAGCGTGGTCTTGCCGGAGGACTCCGGACCGTAGATTTCCACGATGCGGCCCTTGGGCAGACCGCCGATGCCGAGGGCGATGTCCAGGCCCAGGGAACCGGTGGAGATGGCCGGGATGGCCTGGCGCTCATGGTCACCCATGCGCATCACCGCGCCCTTGCCAAACTGCTTCTCGATCTGGCCCAGGGCCGCCGCCAGGGCGCGCTTCTTGTTCTCGTCCATTGAAGATCCTCGCTAAATTCGGCAGGGCCCCAGGTTCTGTACGCAAAGTGCCTGCGCTCGACCATGCCGCGTTGAAAATCGGCTCGGAATGCTCATTTACGACCAGTAAACTCCGCTTCCTCGCCGATTTCGTCTTGCCTGGCCTTCGCTCGGCTGACTTTTCGCACAGAACCTCAGGCCACAACACCTGTATAAGTAGCCAGTATTAGACCATAGGCAATTTTTCCCGCCTACCCCTCCGAGGGATTTTCTCCGACGGCCAGCCGGATCAGGCCGTTCAGCGCGGCTTCGACCGACTGACGGCGTACTGCGGCGCGATCTCCGGCGAACCGGAAGCAGTGTGCATGCAGCCGCTGGCCGTCGGCCCAGGCCAACCAGACGGTGCCGACCGGCTTGTCGGGCGTGCCGCCATCCGGCCCGGCGATGCCACTCACCGCCACGGCAAAGCGCGCCCCGCTGTGCGACTGCGCACCCCGCACCATGGCTTCCACCACCTCACGGCTGACCGCCCCGACCGTGGCGAACAGCTCGGACGGCACATCCAGCTGAGCGGTCTTCTGGCGGTTGGAATAGGTAACGAAACCGGCCTCGAACCAGGCCGAGCTGCCGGGAATGCGGGTAATGGCTTCGGCGATGCCGCCGCCGGTGCAGGATTCGGCGGTGGTGACCGTTGCCCGCAGCGCCTGCAGCGCCTCGCCAAGCCGTTGTGCCAGGGAGGTAAGTGCGTCCATTGAAAGCTCCTCTGTGACCGCCCGAAACCCTACACCAGAAGGCGGGGGTTGGCTTGGTGCAGCGGTTGTCGATTACGCGGCCGCCGCCCCAGACATAAACCGCAACATCGGCGTGTTGGCGGACAAGGAAGGCGTTGTCCGCCCCCCGAGTCAACACACCCGCCGCCGCGGCACCTCCGTAGGGTGGATCGCGCTTCTCCGATCCACCAACGCGCCGCCAGGCGCGCCTGCGGGCGCGCTGGCGAACAAGAAGCGCCGCATCGTAGGGCGGTCGGCGCCTTTTCCGGCCGCCGTTGCGGACGCAACCCCAGCGCTGAAGTCTCGGTAGCCAGCAAAAACGTTGCCCTCCATACGATGACTCCCCATCCGCGCCGGCGATGAGAAATGTTACCCTTCCGCGCTTCGAACACCCCTGCCAGCACCCGGATTCCCATGCCCAAGGACACCCTCGACTTCTCGTCCCATACGCCCATGATGCAGCAATACTGGCGACTCAAGAGCCAGTACCCCGACCAGCTGATGTTCTATCGCATGGGCGATTTCTACGAGCTGTTCTACGAGGACGCCAGGAAGGCCGCCAAGCTGCTGGACATCACCCTCACCTCCCGGGGCCAGTCCGGTGGGCAGGCGATTCCCATGGCCGGCATTCCCTTCCACTCCGCCGAAAGCTACCTGGCCAAGCTGGTCAAGCTCGGCGAGTCGGTGGTGATCTGCGAACAGATCGGCGACCCGGCCACCAGCAAGGGGCCGGTGGAGCGCCAGGTGGTGCGCATCATCACCCCCGGCACGGTGAGCGACGAGGCCCTGCTGGACGAGCGCCGCGACAACCTGCTGGCCGCCCTGGTCGGCGATGAACGCCTGTTCGGCCTGGCCGTGCTGGACATCACCAGCGGCCGCTTCAGCGTGCAGGAAATCAAGGGCTGGGAAGCGCTGCTGGCGGAGCTGGAGCGTCTGGACCCCGCCGAGCTGCTGATCCCCGACGACTGGCCCCAGGGCCTGCCCGCCGAGAAGCGCTCCGGCAGCCGCCGCCGCGCCCCCTGGGACTTCGATCGCGATTCGGCCTTCAAGAGCCTCTGCCAGCAGTTCGGCACCCAGGACCTCAAGGGCTTCGGCTGCGAGGGCCTGACCCTGGCCATCGGCGCCGCCGGCTGTCTGCTGGCCTACGCCAAGGAAACCCAGCGCACCGCCCTGCCCCATATCCGCAGCCTGCACCACGAACGCCTGGCCGACACCGTGGTGCTGGACGGCGCCAGCCGCCGCAACCTGGAAATCGACACCAACCTCGCCGGCGGGCGCGACAACACCCTGCAATCGGTGCTGGACCGCAGCCAGACCGCCATGGGCAGCCGCCTGCTGGCCCGCTGGCTGAACCGCCCGCTGCGCGACCGCGCCGTGCTGGAGGCCCGTCAGGACGCCATCGCCTGCCTGCTCGACGGCTACCGCTTCGAAACCCTGCAACCGCGCCTGAAGGACATCGGCGATATCGAGCGCATCCTCGCCCGCATCGGTCTGCGCAACGCCCGTCCCCGCGACCTGGCGCGCCTGCGCGACGCCCTGGCCGCCCTGCCCGACCTGCAGCAGGCCATGGGCGACCTGGAAGCGCCGCACCTGCAGCAGCTGGCTGTCAACGTGCGCACCTACCCGGAACTGGCCGACCTGCTGCAACGCGCCATCATCGAGAACCCGCCCGCGGTGATCCGCGACGGCGGCGTGCTGGCGCGCGGCTACGATGCCGAGCTGGATGAACTGCTGTCCCTGTCCGAGAACGCCGGCCAGTACCTGATGGACCTGGAGGCCCGCGAACGGGCCCGCACCGGCCTGCCCAACCTCAAGGTCGGCTACAACCGCATCCACGGCTACTACATCGAGCTGCCCCGGGTGCAGGCCGAACAGGCGCCGGCCGACTACCAGCGCCGCCAGACCCTCAAGGGCGCCGAGCGCTTCATCACCCCGGAACTGAAGGCCTTCGAGGACAAGGCACTGTCGGCCAAGAGCCGCGCCCTGGCGCGGGAAAAGGCCCTCTACGACGAGCTGCTGGAGCTCCTCATCGAGCAACTGGCGCCCCTGCAGGCCACCGCCGCCGCCCTGGCCGAGCTGGACGTGCTGTGCAACCTGGCCGAGCGCGCC
>DATGNS010000073.1:0-5025 GCA_035306625.1 Pseudomonas sp.
CACCTGGCGGGCATGAAGGACTCCAAGGTGATCGTCGCGATCAACAAGGACGAGGAAGCCCCGATCTTCCAGGTGGCCGACTACGGCCTGGTGGGCGACCTGTTCGAGGTCCTGCCGGAACTGGAAAAGCTGGTCTGATCCGGCGCTTTCGGTGACACGAAGAACCCGCTCCTCGGAGCGGGTTTTTTGTTTGCACGGACCGGGTAGGGCGGTCGGCGCTTTCCCGGCCGCCGAATGCGGTGTGCACCGAGGCCCGCCGGCGGCCAACGCGTTGCGTTGACCACCCTGCGTTCAAGTCCGTGCCTGTGCCTGGCGTAGGGCGGTCGGCGCTTTCCCGGCCGCCGAATGCGGTGTGCACCGAGGCCCGCCGGCGGCCAACGCGTTGCGTTGACCGCCCTACGCTCGAGTCCGTGCCTGTGCCTGGGGTAGGGCGGTCGGCGTGTTTCCGGCCGCCGATATGGTGTGCCCCGAGGCTCCGTCCGGCGCCCAATGCGTTGCGTTGACCACCCTACATCCATCCTGCGCAACCACACCAACCGCACCATGGTCTACCGGTTTCGGCGCCCCCGCCGTACCGCTACTACCAAGGAGAACACCCCATGACGCCACATCGTTCGGGAAGTCTGCTGGTTGGCATGCTGCTGGTTGCACTACTGGGCCTGACGGGCTGTTCCACTTCGCCACCTGACGGCATCACGCCGGTCGCGCCGTTCGATATCGAACGCTACCTGGGCAAGTGGTACGAGATCGCCCGCCTGGATCACCGCTTCGAACGCGGCCTGTCCAACGTCACCGCCATCTACAGCCAGTGGCCGGACGGCACCGTGAAGGTCATCAATCGGGGTTACAACGACAACAAGGGCGAATACGAGGAAGTGGAGGGCGAAGCCCATTTCGTCGGCTCGGAGAAGGTGGGTTCGCTGAAGGTGTCCTTCTTCGGTCCCTTCGCCGGTGGCTATCATTTGGTGGCGCTGGACGAGGTGGACTACAGCTGGGCGCTGGTGGCCGGGGCGGATCGGGATTATCTGTGGATCCTGTCCCGGGACAAGGAGCTTGACCCGAAGATCCAGGAATACCTGGTGCGCCAGGCCGCGCTCCTGGGCTTCGATGTGTCGCAGCTGATATGGGTGCGCCAGGACCGCGACGACGCTTGAGCCAATCGTAGGGTGGTCAACGCGACGCGTTGGCCACCGGTCGCGGCTTCGGTGACATCGCAGCGGCGGACGGAAATTCGCCGACCGCCCTACAGGGGGAGCGATGTTCAGTGCGTAGGGCGGACAGCGCTTTCCTGTCCGTCGATTGGCGCCCGACCGCAGCCGCGTCCGGCGGACAAGGACGACGCTGTCCGCCCTACGATGCCTCGCGCGCCCGGACAGCTCAGTGCTTGGGGCTGTCCTCGGGCAGGGTCAGCAGCTGTTTTTCGGCGTTCCAGTCGAAGGACTCGCCGGCCTGTTCGGCGGCGTAGCGGCGCTCGTCCAGTTCCTGGTAGATGGCGATTTCCTCGTCGGGCATGAAGTGCAGGCAGTCGCCACCGAAGAACCACAGCAGGTCGCGGGGCACCAGGTGGGCGACCTGCGGGTAGCGGTGGAAGACCTGGCAGATCAGGTCCTGGCCCAGGGGGCGATCTTCCGGCACGTGGGGCAGGGATTTCAGCAACTCGTCGAAGCGCTCGAGGAACAGTGCGTGGCTGTCGTCGGGAACCTGCTCGGCCTCGCCGAGGGCGACCAGAATGCCGCGCAGCTGGGCGAGCAGGGCCAGGTTGTATTCGAGATAGGAAGTGGCCATGGGAATCCTGTCAGTGTAGGGGCGCGGGAGTATACCTCCGGCGCGCCATCAGCAGAAAAACGCCCCTCTTAGCGTACCTTGCCCTCGGTGGGCTGCAGCACCTGCGGATCGAAGGCATCCACGTCGATCACCCGCCGCCGCGCCCGCTCCTCCTCGCGCAGCGCGGTGACCTGCGGCTCGTTGAGCACGCCGGCGGCCAGGGCGGCGTGCAGCAGGTCGCCCTCCGGCTGCGGGTGCAGCTGGCCTTCGCGCACGGCGCGCTGCAGGAGCATGCGGATCGCCTCGTTGGCATGCAGATGCCGCCAGGCATGCTCCAGGGCGCCCAACCCGTCGCCGCCCTCCTCGGGGAGGTAGACGCCGTCCAGCAGCCGCGACATGACCGGATCGGCCAGCGGCGCGTCGAGCAGGGCGGCTATCTCGGCTTCCAGCGCATCCGACGGCCCCTTGTGCAGTCGGCCCATGGGGAACACCAGCACCCGCAGCAGCATGGCCAGCGGCCGGCTGGGGAAGTTGTCGAGCAGCCCGGCCAGGGCGTCTTCGGCGCAGAACAGCGATTCTTCCAGCGCCCAGCGCAGCAGCGGCTCCTGCTCCCGGGGTTCGCCCAGGTCATGGAAGCGCTTGAGCGCCGCCGAGCCCAGGTAGAGGTAGCTCAGCACATCGCCCAGGCGCGCCGACAGGCGCTCACGGCGCTTGAGGCTGCCGCCGAGCATCAGCATGGAGGTGTCGGCCATCAGCGCGAAGGCGGCAGCCAGGCGGTTGAGCCGGCGGAAATAGTGGCGGCTCACGCCGTGCCCCGGCGCGGCGCTGAAGAAACCGCCAGTGATGCCCAGCAGCAGGGCGCTGGCGGCGTTGCTCACCGCGAAGCCGGTGTGGTCCAGCAGCAGGCGGTCGAAGGATTCCAGGTTGGCCTCACTGTCCTCGGCGGCAGCGACCTCCATCTCCTTCAGCACGTAGGGGTGACTGCGGATGGCGCCCTGGCCGAAGATCATCAGGTTGCGTGAGAGGATGTTGGCCCCTTCCACGGTGATGAAGATGGGCGCGCCCTGCCAGGCGCGGGCCAGGTAGTTGTTAGGGCCCATGATGATGCCCTTGCCGCCGTGGATATCCATGGCGTGGGCGATGCACTCGCGGCCGCGCTCGGTGAGATGGTACTTGAGCACGGCGGACAGCACCGAGGGCTTCTCGCCCAGATCCACGGCGCGGGCGGTGAGTAACCGGGCGGCATCCATCAGCCAGGCGTTTCCGGCCAGCCGCGCCAGCGGCGCCTGGATGCCCTCGAAGGCCGCCAGCGGCACGTTGAACTGCTCACGGATGCGAGTGTAGCGGCCGCTGGCGTAGGTGCAGACCTTCGCCGCGCTGGTGCCCACCGCCGGCAGCGAGATGGAACGGCCCACGGACAGGCAGTTCATCAGCATCATCCAGCCTTTGCCGAGCATGGCCGGCCCGCCGATGATGGCATCCAGCGGCACGAACACGTCCTTGCCGGAATTGGGGCCGTTCATGAAGGCGGCGCCCAGCGGCAGGTGGCGCTTGCCGATGTCGACGCCGGGCAGATCGGTGGGAATCAGCGCCAGGGTGATGCCCAGGTCCTCCTGCTCGCCCAGCAGGTGGTCCGGGTCATGGGCCTTGAAGGCCAGGCCGAGCAGGGTGGCGACCGGGCCGAGGGTGATGTAGCGCTTCTCCCAGTTCAGGCGCAGACCCAGCACTTCCTCGCCTTCCCACTGGCCGCGACAGATGATGCCGGTGTCCGGCATGGCGCCGGCGTCCGAGCCGGCCAGCGGGCCGGTGAGGGCGAAGCAGGGGATTTCCTCGCCCCGGGCCAGGCGCGGCAGGTAGCGCTGGCGCTGTTCGTCGGTGCCGTAGTGCAGCAGCAGTTCGGCCGGGCCCAGAGAGTTGGGCACCATCACGGTGGAGGCCAGGTCGGCGCTGCGCGTGGCCAGCTTCATGACGATCTGCGAGTGGGCGAGGGCGGAGAAGCCCTTGCCGCCGTATTCGCGGGGGATGATCAGGCCGAAGAAGCCCTGTTCCTTGATGAAGGCCCAGGCTTCCGGCGGCAGGTCCAGGCGCTGGCCGATGTCCCAGTCGCTGACCATGGCACACAGCTCCTCGGTGGGACCGTCGAGGAAGGCCTGTTCCTCGGCGCTCAGGCGCGGGGCGGGCACTGCCAGCAACTGGTGCCAGTCCGGGCGGCCGCTGAACAGCTGGCCGTCCCACCACACGGTGCCGGCCTCGATGGCATCGCGCTCGGTGTCGGACATGGGGGGCAGCACGCCGCGGAACCACTGCAGGGCTGGAGCGGTGATGCGCCGCCGGCGCAGGTCGGGCAGGAACAGGGGTATCGCCACCGTCAGCCAGAGCAGCACCAGAATCAGCATGAGCAGGCCGGGGGCCACGTCGACCAGGGCCATGGCCACCAGATAGATGGCCACCAGGATCAGGCTGATATGCGCCGCCAGGCGCAGGTGGGCGAGCACGACGATCCCGAACAGCAGTACGAGTAGCCAGACGGCGAGCATGGGCGCCTCCCGTTGATATGGACTGGGTTCAGCATAGGCGCTGGACCGGGCCGTACCGCGTCGGGGTTGCAAATGGCGAGGGTCGCCCCCATATCCCGCGGTTCTTTCCAGAATTGCGTGCGTGCCTTACATGAGTTCAGCCCTGTCCATCCGGCAGTTGACCAAGACCTACGGCAACGGTTTCCAGGCCCTCAAGGGCATCGATCTGGAAGTTGCCGAAGGCGACTTCTTCGCGCTGCTCGGCCCCAATGGTGCCGGCAAGTCCACCACCATCGGCATCCTCTCCACCCTGGTGACCAAGACCTCCGGCTCGGTGCAGGTGTTCGGTCGCGACCTGGACCGTGATCCGGTCGGCCTCAAGCGCTGCCTGGGCGTGGTGCCCCAGGAGTTCAACTTCAACCAGTTCGAGAAGGTGTTCGACATCGTCGTCACCCAGGCCGGCTACTACGGCATTCCCATGCGGGAGGCCAAGGAGCGCGCCGAGCAGTACCTGAACCAGCTCGGCCTGTGGGACAAGCGCAACGTGCCCTCGCGCATGCTCTCCGGCGGCATGAAGCGCCGCCTGATGATCGCCCGCGCGCTGATCCACCAGCCGCGCCTGCTGATCCTCGACGAGCCCACCGCCGGCGTCGACATCGAGCTGCGCCGCTCGATGTGGAACTTCATCACCGAGCTCAACCGCCAGGGGGTGACCATCATCCTCACCACCCATTACCTGGAAGAG
>DATGNS010000074.1:0-4127 GCA_035306625.1 Pseudomonas sp.
AAGGAAGCCAAGAACAAGGTGCACATCGCACCCGGCGAACTGGACGAATACTACGGCTTCTGGTCGGGCGGTCACTCCGGTGAAGTCCGCGTGCTGGGCATCCCCTCGATGCGCGAACTGATGCGCATCCCGGTGTTCAACACCGAATCGGCCACCGGCTGGGGCATCACCAACGAGAGCAAGCGCGTGCTGGGCGAAAGCGCCAAGTACCCCAACGGTGACTGCCACCACCCGCACATCTCGATGACCGACGGCCGCTACGACGGCAAGTACCTGTTCATCAACGACAAGGCCAACACCCGCGTCGCCCGTATCCGTCTGGACATCATGAAGACGGACAGGATCACCACCATCCCGAACGTCCAGGCCATCCACGGTCTGCGTCTGCAGAAGGTGCCGCACACCAAGTACGTGTTCGCCAACGGTGAGTTCTTCATTCCGCACCCGAACGACGGTTCCAGCATGGACCTCGCCGCGGACAACAGCTTCACCTGCTTCAGCGCGGTGGACGCCGAAACCATGAAGGTGGCCTTCCAGGTCATCGTCGACGGCAACCTGGACAACTGCGACGCCGACTACACCGGTCGCTTCGCCGCCTCCACCTGCTACAACTCCGAGCGCGCCCTGGACCTGGGCGGCACCATGCGCAACGAGCGCGACTGGGTGGTGGTGTTCGACATCCACGCCATCGAGAAGGCCATCAAGGACAAGAAGTACGTCATGATGGACGGCGTCCCGGTGGTTGACGGCCGCGCCGCCAAGAACAGCCCCTTCACCCGCTACATCCCGGTGCCGAAGAACCCGCACGGCTGCAACACCTCGCCGGACGGCAAGTACTTCATCGCCAACGGCAAGCTGTCGCCGACCTGTACCGTGATCGCCATCGACAAGCTGCCCGACCTGTTCGCCGGCAAGCTGAAGGACCCGCGCGACACCGTGGTCGCCGAACCGGAACTGGGCCTCGGCCCGCTGCACACCACCTTCGACGGCCGTGGCAACGCCTACACCACGCTGTTCATCGACAGCCAGCTGTGCAAGTGGAACATCGATGACGCCATCCGCGCCTACAAGGGCGAGAAGGTCAACTACATCCGCCAGAAGCTGGACGTGCACTACCAGCCGGGCCACAACCACGCCACCCTGACCGAGTCCCGCGACGCCGACGGCAAGTGGATCATCGTGCTGTCCAAGTTCTCCAAGGACCGCTTCCTGCCGGTCGGTCCGCTGCACCCGGAGAACGACCAGCTGATCGACATCTCCGGCGACGTGATGAAGCTGGTGCACGACGGCCCGACCTTCGCCGAGCCGCATGACTGCATCATGTGCCGTCGCGACCAGATCAAGACCAAGAAGATCTGGGACCGCAACGACCCCTTCTTCGCCGAGACCGTGGCCCAGGCCAAGAAGGACGGCATCAACCTGGAGACCGACAACAAGGTCATCCGTGACGGCAAGAAGGTCCGCGTGTACATGACCTCCATGGCACCGTCCTTCGGCATCACCGACTTCACCGTCAAGCAGGGCGACGAAGTCACCGTGACCATCACCAACATCGACCAGATCGAGGACGTGACCCACGGCTTCGTGATGGTGAACCATGGCGTGAGCATGGAAATCGGTCCGCAGCAGACTTCCTCCGTCACCTTCAAGGCCGACAAGCCCGGGGTGTTCTGGTACTACTGCAGCTGGTTCTGCCATGCCCTGCACATGGAAATGATGGGCCGCATGTACGTGGAAAAGGCCTGACGGCCGAAGGCGGGTCCGGACGGCAGCGTCCGGCCCGCGCAATGCCGACCGGCGAGCCCGTCTCGCCGGTCGTTCCAGACGCCTGATCCTGATAGAGGTCCCGCATTGTTCAGATCTCAGGCTGTATCCCGGAGCTTCTGCGCTCTCCTGTTTCTTGCGGGCGCCGCCCTGGCGGAGCCCCAACCGATAACCGACCTGCCGCTGATCGCGGAAGGCGACAACCGCTGGACCCTGCCGGCGGGCGAATACGTCGGCAATTTTCGCATCGACCAGCGCCTGCAGTTGCGCTGCGCGCCCGGCGCCGTGCTGAGCGCGGCGGGGCAGGGCAGCGCGCTGACCATCAGTGCCTCGCACGTGGTGGTCGAACAGTGCGCCGTGCGCGACTGGGGCCGCGACCTCACCGCCATGAACGCGGGCATCTTCATCGAGGCCGGCACCCAGGGCGTGGTGGTGCGCAACAACCACCTGGTCGGCGTGGGCTTCGGCATCTGGGCCGAGCGCACCCAGGACGCACAGATCATCGGCAACCGCGTCGAGGGCGACCCGACCGTGCGCTCCCAGGACCGCGGCAACGGCATCCACCTGTTCAACGCGCGCGGCGCGCTGGTGGCCGACAACCACATCCGCGAGACCCGCGACGCCATCTACATCGAGACCTCCAACGGCAACCGCATCGAGAACAACCTGATGGAGGACCTGCGCTACGGCATCCATTACATGTTCTCCAACGACAACCATGTCACCGGCAACATCACCCGGCGCACCCGCACCGGCTACGCGCTGATGCAGAGCCGCCGGCTGACGGTGGTCGGCAACCGCTCCGAGCATGACCGCAACTACGGCATGCTGATGAACTACATCACCTACTCGACCATCAGGGACAACTTCGTCACCGACGTGCAGGCCGGCGACACCGGCGGCGACAGCATGATCCAGGGTGGCGAGGGCAAGGCGCTGTTCATCTACAACTCGCTGTTCAACACCATCGAGCACAACCACTTCGAGCGCAGCAACCTGGGCATCCACCTGACCGCCGGCTCGGAGGACAACCGCATCTCCGGCAACGCCTTCGTCGGCAACGAACAGCAGGTCAAGTACGTGGCCGTGCGCACCCAGGAGTGGTCGGTGGATGGGCGCGGCAACTACTGGAGCGACTACCTGGGCTGGGACCGCAACAACGACGGCCTGGGCGACGTCCCCTACGAGCCCAACGACAACGTCGACCGCCTGCTGTGGATGTACCCCCAGGTGCGCCTGCTGATGAACAGCCCGGGCATCGAGCTGCTGCGCTGGGTGCAGCGCGCCTTCCCGGTGCTCAAGTCCCCCGGTGTGCAGGACAGCTTCCCGCTGATGCAGCTGCCCACCGAAACCTTGTTGAAGAAAGAGCCTGAACAGGAGCCGCTGTCATGAAGGCCGTCGATATCCAGGGCGTCAGCCAGCGCTACGGCAGCATGACCGTGCTGCACGAGCTGTCCCTGCAGCTTGCCGAGGGCGAGGTGCTGGGGCTGTTCGGCCACAACGGCGCCGGCAAGACCACCACCATGAAACTCATCCTCGGCCTGCTCACCCCGAGCGAGGGACAGGTCAGGGTACTGGGCCAGGCACCCAACGACCCGCAGGTACGCCGCAGCCTCGGCTACCTGCCGGAGAACGTCACCTTCTACCCGCAGCTCACCGGCCGCGAAACCCTGCGCCACTTCGCCCGCCTCAAGGGCGCCGACCTGGCCCAGGTGAACGACCTGTTCGAACAGGTGGGCCTGGCCCACGCCGCCGACCGCCGGGTGAAGACCTACTCCAAGGGCATGCGCCAGCGCCTCGGCCTGGCCCAGGCGATCCTCGGCACGCCGCGCCTGCTGCTGCTCGACGAGCCCACCGTGGGCCTGGACCCGATCGCCACCCAGGACCTGTACCGGCTCATCGATCGCCTGCGCCAGCAGGGCACGGCGGTGATCCTCTGCTCCCACGTGCTGCCCGGCGTGGAAGCCCACATCAACCGCGCGGTGATCCTCGCCAAGGGCCGCCTGCAGGCCAGCGGCGACCTGGCCGCCCTGCGCGCCGAGGCCGGTCTGCCGGTGCGCATCCGCGCCAGCGGCCTGGCCGAGCGCGACCAGTGGGCGCAGCGCTGGAGCGGCGCGGGCCATCCGGTCAGCGCCCTGGGCAGCGAAAGCCTGGAAGTGCAGGCCCGCAACGGCCACAAGGTGGAGCTGCTGCGCGAACTGCTCGGCGAAGCCCAGCCCCGTGACCTGGAAATCCTCCAGCCCTCGCTGGAAGACCTGTACCGCTACTACATGACCCGCGCCGACGCACGGGAAGAGGGCAGACCATGAACCCGATCTGGAACATCGCCAGCAAGGAACTCAGCGACGGCCTGCGCAACCGCT
>DATGNS010000075.1:0-4736 GCA_035306625.1 Pseudomonas sp.
TCGGGCTCAAGCTGAGTCATTGAGTTGCAGGAGGGGCGGCGAGCTCGTTGCCTGGTCGCCAATGTCGGAGATGTAGGGTGTACTGGCACCGATTGGTGCGTTGGCGTTGCACGGACGTAGGGCGGTCGGCGTCTTTTCCGGCCGCCGGCTGCGGTGTGCACCGAAGCCGCACCGATGGCCAAGGTCTCGACCGCCCTACAGCGGCAGTTGCCCCAGTGCCCAGCGCAGCAGGAAGAACACCAGCATCCCCCCGACGATGGTGGCCAGCAGGTTGCGGGTGAAGGCGGCGATGACAATGGCGGCCAGCCCGGCCAGCAGGTAGGCGTTTTCCAGGTTCAGCTGCAGTCCCTGCCCCGGCGGCATCAGCATCACCGGCACCACGATGGCGCTGAGCACGGCGATCGGCACGTAGTGCAGGGCCTGGCGCACCAGCGGCGGGAAGCGCAGGTTCGGCCAGGCGAACAGGCTGTAGCGGATGGCGAAGGTGATCGCCGTCATGCCCAGGATCAGCAGCCAGATTTCCATCACACACCCTCCCCGGCCAGGCGCGGCCTGCGCCGCTCCAGGCCCACGCCGACCAGAATGCCCGCCAGGGCCGCCACCAGCAGGCCCAGCTGATAGGGGAGCCCGTTGCAGGCCACCGCCACCGCGCCGGCGACCAGCGCCGCCGCCACCTGCGGCACATGACGCAGCATGGGCACGACGATGCCGATGAAGGTGGCCAGCATGGCGAAATCCAGGCCCCAGGCCGCCAGGTTCGGCACGGCCTGGCCGAAGGCGACGCCGATCAGGGTGCACAGCTGCCAGTTGCCGTACATGGCCAGGCAGGAGCCCAGGAAATACCAGTGCTTGTGTGGCGACTGCTCGGCATCGGCGTAGCGATGCTGGACCACCGCGAAGGTCTCGTCGGTCAGCCAGAAGGCCAGCGGTACCCGCCAGCGGGTCGGCAGATGACGCACGAAGGGCTGCAGGGTGGCGCTGTAGAGCGCATGGCGCAGGTTGACCACGAAGGTGGTGAGCAGCAGCACCGCCATGCTGGCCCCGGCGCCGAACAGGCTGATGGCGATGAATTGCGCCGAGCCGGCAAAGACGAACAGGGACATGCCCAGCGCCTGCCAGACACTGAAGCCGGCGGCGCTGGCCAGGGTGCCGTAGATGATGCCGAAGGGAATGGCGCCGAGGATCAGCGGCAGGGTGTCGCGGGCGCCGTTGCGCAATTCGGTGAAGCGGGACATGGGTACTCCTTGGAAGAGGGCAAACCTACACCAAACCGCCGACGGAGTCTCGCCCTCCCCCCATCAGCCCCACCCATGGAGGGGCATTTGCGAACCCGCTGGAGCTTGCCCCACCCGCCCCCGGCGGCTATCACCTCCGGACCGACATCCGACCATCTCCCACATCAGCGAGGATCCTTCATGCCCAGCAACCGCCAGTTCCTGCTTGCCCAGCGCCCGGTCGGTCTGCCGACCGCCGAGACCTTCCGCCGGGTGGAAACCCCGATCGGCGAACCCGAAGACGGCCAGGTGCTGGTTCGCGTGCATTACCTGTCCATCGACCCGGCCATGCGCGGCTGGATGAACGAGGGCAAGTCCTATATCGAGCCGGTGCGCCTCGGCGAGGTCATGCGCGCCCTGGGCGTGGGCGAGGTCATCGCCTCCCGTCATCCTCAGTTTCCGGTCGGCAGCTTCCTGGGCGGGGCGCTCGGGGTGCAGGACTATTACCTGGGCGAGCCCCGGGGCTGCCACCCGGTCGATCCGCAGCTGGCCCCGCTGCCGCTGTACCTCTCGGCCCTGGGCATGACCGGGCTGACCGCCTACTTCGCGCTGCTGGACATCGGCGCGCCCAAGGCCGGCGAGACGGTGGTGATCTCCGCGGCCGCCGGCGCGGTGGGCAGCGTCGCCGGGCAGATCGCCAGGCTGAAGGGCTGCCGCGTGGTGGGCATCGCCGGCGGCGCGGAAAAGTGCCGCTACCTGACCGAGGAGCTGGGCTTCGATGCCGCCATCGACTACAAGCACGAGGACGTTGCCGAAGGGCTCCGGCGCACCTGCCCGAAGGGCGTGGACGTGTACTTCGACAACGTGGGCGGCGAGATCCTCGACGCCGTGCTGGCCCGCCTGGCCTTGAAGGCGCGGGTGATCATCTGCGGCGCCATCAGCCAGTACAACAACCTGCAGGCGCCCCAGGGGCCGCGCAACTACCTGTCGCTGCTGGTCAACCGCGCGCGCATGGAGGGCTTCGTGGTCATGGACCATGCCGCCCGCTTCCCCGACGCGCTCCGCGAGCTGGGCGGCTGGCTGGCCAGCGGCCAGCTGAAGAGCCGCGAGGACATCGTCGAGGGACTCGACACCTTCCCGCAAACCCTGCTCCGGCTGTTCAGCGGCGAGAACTTCGGCAAGCTGATCCTCAAGGCGAACTGATGCGCAAACGCCGGGGCAGCGGGTATTCTGGCGCCCTTACAACGGGGAGCAGTAACGAATGACACTCCAAAGCCGCCAGGCCGCCGAAGCATTGCGCGAACAAGTGGTCGAAGCCCATCTGGCCCTGCAGGGCCGAACCCCACTGGTGCAGTGCATCACCAATGTGGTGTCGGCCAACTACATGGCCAACGTCCTGCTGGCCGCCGGGGCTTCGCCCGCCATGGTCGACAACACCCAGGAGGCCGCGCTGTTCGCCGGCGTGGCCGATGCCCTGCTGATCAACCTGGGCACGCCCACCGACGCCCAGGTGGAAGCCATGCGCCTGGCCGCCGAAGCGGCCCAGGCAGCCGGCAAGCCCTGGGTGCTGGACCCCATCGGCGCGGGCGGCCTGCCCTGGCGCGGCAACGTGGCCCTCGAGCTGCTGAGGTTCCGGCCCACGGCCATTCGCGGCAACCCGTCCGAGATCAAGGGTCTGTCCGGCCTGGGCGAAGGCGGTCGCGGTGTGGACAGCTCCGACGAGCCCGCCAGCGCCGTGCCCGCCGCCCAGACCCTGCTCCGGCACAGCCCGGTGGTCTGCGCCTCCGGCGCGGTGGATCACCTGGTCGGCAGCCACGAGGGCCAGCCGGTGCTGGTGCGCGTGTTCGGCGGCAGCCCCCTGCAACCGCGCGTGACCGCGAACGGCTGTGCGCTGGGCGCCCTGGTGGCGGCCTACCAGGCAGTGGCCGAGCCGCTGGTGGCGGCCATCGCCGCCCACGCCAGCTTCGCCATCGCCGGCAGCAAGGCGGCCATGAACCATACGGCCCCCGGGTCGTTCGCCATCGGCTTCATCGATGAGCTGTATCGTCTGGACGAAGCCACGATGCGCGCACGCACCAAGATCGAGGTGTCCGCCCTCGACACCCTGTGAAATTACAAGAAGGAACAGAATCTCCCATGCATGTCATCGAAGCCTTGCGCGCGCGCCGTTCCGTGCGTGCCTTCACCCAGCAGGTTCCCTCGGCGGAGCTGGTGCAGCAGCTGATGCAGGATGCCGCCCTCGCCGCTTCCGGCGGCAACATGCAGCCCTGGCGGGTCGCGGCGATCACCGGCGAGCGCCTGCAGGGCCTGCTGGCGGATGTGGCCAGAACCTCCGGCGAGGAAAGCCCACAGCACCTGTCCTACCCGCCGAACCTGTGGGAGCCCTACCGCACCCGCCGCTTCGCCAACGGCGAGGACCTGTACCGCAGCATCGGCATCCCGCGCGAGGACAAGGCCGGGCGTCTGCGCCAGCTGGCCAGGAACGCCCAGTTCTTCGGCGCCCCGGTGGGCCTGATGGTGTTCATCGACGAGCGCATGGGGCCGGTGCAGTGGATGGACCTGGGCCTGTACCTGCAGAGCTTCATGCTGCGCGCCACCGAGGAAGGCCTGGCCACCTGTGCCCAGGGCTTCTGGCGCCGTTACGACGCGGTCATCAAGCGGCACATCGAGGTGCCGGCGGAATACCGGGTCGCCTATGGCATCGCCCTGGGCTACGAGGACAAGGACGCGCCCATCAACAGCATGCGCTCGACCCGCGCGCCGTTCGGCGAGTGGGGACAGTTGATCGGTTTCTGATGCGCACAGCCCCGGTCTACCGGGGCTGTCTATTTGAGGCGGTCGCCAGCCTTGCGGTAGGCCCGCTGGTTTTCCCGACGATCAATCGCAATCACCAGCACTACCACCTCATGGTCGAGCAGTCCGGCAAGGCATGGAGGCGGTTGGCTTCAATGCGTGGGTTGACCAGGATTTCCGCAAGCTTCTTCTTGAGCTGTTGGCGCACCGTGTCGCCCAGCTTTTGCCATTCCTTCAGCGCCCGCGCATCGAATTCCAGGCTATAGGTCATCCAGCGTGACCTTCACGCGCTGGGGATCGGCCAGCCGTTCACGCACCGTGGCAAGCAGTGCCTCGTCTTCCTCGGTCATCAGCACCGGGCGGAATGGCAGCTGCCCACGCTCGGCGACATACTGCAGCGTCTGGCGCATCAGCTCGGAAGGCGTGACGCCGAGCCGTTCCAGCTCCCGGTAGGCCCGGGCCTTCAGCTCGTCATCGATACGGATATTGATCGTGGCCATGACGGCCTCCTGTAACGACAGTTGTCATTACAGTAGCCGCCCAGCCCTGATCTGCCAACCAGCGCTCTTGACATCCTCCCCCGCCTATAGTCGGGGGATTCCTACTGCGCCCACCCCGGCATCGAGCCGGAATGAGTCGCTTCGGTGGGTTCCTGCTGCTGGCGGCATTGCTGCACCGCTCACTTCACAGGCGCAATGGGCGTGTCCCGCCCTGAGAATGTTGATCGCG
>DATGNS010000076.1:0-14062 GCA_035306625.1 Pseudomonas sp.
GGTGGGCCGCAGCAGGCTATCGAAATCGATGGCTGGAATACGTTCCAGCGGCTGACAACCCGCCGTCTTCCACGGCGGATTCCTGGTGGCGTAGCGCGAATGCATGTCCATTTCCATTCGACCTCCCTTGATGCGCCATCCCCAACAGGCCGCTCTCCTGCAACCTGGACTCGCATCCTTGTTGACGGCCGTGCACGGGCAAACTTGACCCGAATGGCCGGGTTCCACATAAGGCAGGCGGCGTCTTGTGAAGTTCGCGCAGGCGCTGCGTCGGGCATTCCGATGTGACAAACGGCCGGTCAAGTCAGGTCATCATCGAGGAACTTGCGCAGAAACTGCCGGGTTCTGCTTTCACGGGGCGCAGCGAACAGTGCCCGGGCCTCGCCCTGCTCGACGATACGGCCCTGGTCTATGAACACCACGCGGTTGGCCACGTCGCGAGCGAACGCCATCTCGTGGGTGACGATCACCAGGGTGCGGCGCTCTTCGGCGAGGGCGCGGATGGTGGCCAGCACCTCGCCAACCCGTTCGGGGTCCAGGGCCGAGGTAGGCTCGTCGAACAGGATCACCGCCGGCCGCATGGCCAGGGCGCGGGCGATGGCCACGCGCTGCTGCTGGCCGCCAGACAGGCTCTGCGGGTAGGCGTTCTCCTTGCCGGCCAGGCCCACCTTGGCCAGCAGCTGGCGACCCCGGTCCAGCGCCTGCGCCCGGGGCTCCCCGAGGACGATCAGCGGCCCCTCGATGACGTTTTCCAGGGCGGTGCGATGGGGGAACAGGTTGAAGTTCTGGAACACGAAGCCGACCTGCTGGCGCAGCCTGCGCACCAGCTCCCGGTGGTGGCGCCCGCCGGCGCCGGCCTCGATGCGGATCTCGCCGACCCGGATGCTGCCGGCATCCGGCTCCTCCAGCAGGTTGAGGCAGCGCAGCAGGGTGGTCTTGCCGGAGCCGCTGGGGCCGATGATGGCCACCACCTCGCCGGCGGCCACGTCCAGATCGATGCGATCCAGCACCGTCTGGCCGCCGAAGGCCTTGCTCAGCTGCCGCACCTCGATCATCCCGCCTCCCGGCTGTGCCGGCTGGCACGCAGCTCCAGGCGGTGCTGCGCCCAGGACAGCCCGCTGGCCAGCACCCAATAGATGAGCGCGGCGGCCAGGTACAGGGTGAAGATCTCGAAGGTGCGTGCGGTGATCAGCTGCGCCTGGCGGAACAGTTCGGGCACCTGGATGGTGGCCGCCAGCGAGGTGTCCTTGACCAGGGATATGAAGCTGTTGCCCATCGGCGGCAGGGCGGTGCGTGCCGCCTGGGGCAGGATCACCCGGCGCAGGGTCTGGCCACCGCTCATGCCGATGCTGGCGGCGGCCTCCCACTGGCCGCGGTCGATGGCACCGATGGCGCCGCGCAGGATTTCCGAAAGGTAAGCCGCCATGTTCAGGGAAAAGCCGATCAGCGCCGAGGGAATCGGATCGAGCTGGATACCCAGCTGCGGCAGCCCGTAATAGATCATGAACAGCTGCACCAGCAGTGGCGTGCCGCGGATGAAGGACACATAGACCCGCGCGATGCCGCGCAGCAGCCGCAGCCTGGACAGCCGCATCAGCGCCAGGGCGAAACCCAGCAGCAGCCCGAAGAACATGCCGCCGAGGCTGAGCAGCACCGTGTAGACGGCACCGCGCAGCAGATAGGGCGCCGAATCCAGCAGCAGCCCGAGCAGTTCGCCGTTCATTCGGTGACGTCGGCGTCGAACCACTTCTTCGACAGCTCGGCCAGGGTGCCGTTGCTGCGCAGCCTGTCGATGGCGGCATTGATGGCCGCCAGCAGCTCCGCGTCGCCCTTGCGCATGGCCACCCCGGCTTCCTGGCGGGCGAAGGGCTCGCCGCTGAGTACCAGGGCGCCGTGGGTCTGGCGCATCAGCTCGAAGGCGGCCAGGCGGTCGATGAGAATGGCATCGATGCGCCCGGCGCGCAGGTCCTGATACTTGGTGGGGTCGTCGTCATAGGTGCGCACCACGGCGTCGGGCACGTTCTCCCGCAGCCACTGCTCGTAGTTGGTACCCAGGCCGACCCCCACTCGCTTGCCGGCCAGGTCCTCGGGCTTCTCGAAGACGGGCTGGTCCTTGCGCACCAGCGCCTGGATGCCGGACACCGTGTAGGGCTTGCTGAAGTCGTATTTCTGGCGGCGCTCGTCGGTGATGGTCACCTGGTTGATCACCACGTCCAGGCGGCCGGATTCCAGCGCCGCCAGGATGCCGTCCCACTTGGTGGGCTGCAGCGCGGCGCGCACGCCCAGCTCCCCGGCCAAGGCCCGGGCGAATTCCACCTCGAAACCGGCCAGCTGGCCGCGCTCGTCCTGGAAGCTGAAGGGCGGATAGGTGCCTTCCAGGCCGACGCGCAGCTCGCCGCGCTGGCGGATCTCGTCGAACAGCTGACCTGCGGACAGCGCGCAGGAGAACACCAGGGTGAACAGCAGCGCCGGCAGGCGCGAAGGGGCGGGGCTGTGGCTCATGGCGAACCTCCGGTCAGAGTTGGGCGGGTGGATAGGCGAACAGGGCAGGGGTGCCACCGGTGTGGATGAACAGCACCGGGCCGGGGGCGAAGCGGCTCAGGGCGATGCCGTCCAGCAGTCCGTCCATGGCCTTGCCGGTGTACACGGGGTCCAGCAGCAGCCCCTCGCAGCTGGCCAGCTTGTGCAGCGCGGCCTGGGTGCCCTCGTTCGGCTGGCCGTAGCAGGGGCCGTGGTATTCGTCCCACAGCTGCACGTCCAGCGTATCGGGCACCGGCACGCCCAGCAGCGCCGCACAGCGCTCGATCAGACCCTGCACCCTGGGCAACTGGGTGTCCTTCGGCCGCGACACGGTCACGCCGATCACCGGCAGCTCCGGCATCGCGTGGGCCAGTGCCAGCGCCAGACCGGCCTGGGTGCCGGCACTGCCGGAAGCCACCACTACCGCGGCAAAGCGCTCGCCGAGCGCGTGCACCTGCCGGGCCAGTTCCACGCCGGCCCGCACATACCCCAGCGCGCCCAGGGCGTTGGAGCCACCCACCGGTAACACATAGGGGCGCTTGCCCTGGCTGCGCAGGCGCTCGGCCAGGCCTTCCAGCTGGGTATCCGGGTCGTCCAGCGCGGCAACTTCCTCCATCTGGGTGCCGAACAGGTCCAGCAGCAGGCGGTTGCCGTTGTGCAGATAGCAGTCTTCGCTGGTGCCGATCGGGTTCTCCAGCAGCGCGTGGCACTCCATGCCCAGGCGTGCGGCCAGGGCGGCGGTCTGGCGGACATGGTTGGACTGGATGGCGCCGGCGGTCACCAGGGTATCGGCGCCGGCACGCAGGGCATCGGCGCCCAGGTATTCCAGCTTGCGGGTCTTGTTGCCGCCCATGGCCAGCGGGGTGAGATCGTCGCGCTTGATCCAGATGTCCCGAAGCATGTGCCGGGAAAGACGCTCCAGCCGCTCCAGGGGCGTGGGAAAGGGCAGCAGATCCAGACGGGGGAAGCGCTGCAGGGCGGTAGTCAGCATGAGGAAACTCCGAAGCCGGTCCCGCTTTGACTATAGGCAAGCCCGGGACATGCGTTCGGCCGGGACGAACTGGCCTGCATGCCCATGGTCAGTCACTTACGCACGGGATGTTCCGTGCCGCCCCAGGGGGGAAAGCCATGACTCGCACGCCCCGGCCCATCGTCGTTTCCCATCTGTGCTCCCCTCGGTCACCGCTGCACCAGCAGGAAACCACCCGTTTCCTGGCGCGCTGGCTGGCGGGGGTGCGCGGCCTGGAGTATGGCGGCGATTACGATCCGAACGTGCATGGCGGCCAGCCCACCTACCTGGTGCCCTCGCATACCCTGAAGGGCCTGAAGCAGGCACGAGCGCTTCAGGTAGGCGGCCCGCGGGACCTGTTCGGCGGCTACGTGGAGCAGCCTTTCATGGCCTCCAAGGTCATCACCCACCCGCTGGTGGCGGATGGCGCGGCGCGGCCGCCCGGCTGGGTCCAGGCCCTGCCCGAGCGCATCCGGGACAGCGTGCTGCCCGGCTACAGCGTGTTTGCCCGCGCCGATGCCGAGACGGCTGCGCAGCGCCTGCTGACGGAAGGGGTGGTGCGCATCAAGGCGGCGCGGGCCAGCGGCGGCCGCGAGCAGTGGCGGGTCACCAGCCAGGAGGCGTTCGCCGACTGGCTCGGGGAGCCGGATTGCGACGCCATGCTGGAGGGTGGCGTGGTCGTCGAGCTGGATCTGGCCGAGTGCCAGACCTTCAGCGTGGGGCAGGTGCAGGTCGACGAACATCTGCTCAGCTATTTCGGCACCCAGCACGAGACCCTGGACCACCAGGGCCAATCGGTCTATGGCGGCTCCGATCTGGTGGTGGTGCGCGGGGATTACGCCGAACTGCTGCGGCTGGATCTGGCGGTGCCGGTGCGCCTGGCCATCGAGCAGGCGCGCCGTTTCGATGCCGCGGCCGACGCGCTGTTGACGGGCTTCTACGCCTCGCGGCGCAACTACGACACGGTGCAGGGGCGCGACAGCCGCGGCAACCGTCGGGCCGGGGTGCTGGAACAGTCCTGGCGCCTGGGCGGGGCGAGCAGCGCCGAGATCGCCGCCCTGCAGGCGTTCATCGACAATCCCCGGCTGAACGCCGTGCGCGCCTGCTCGTTCGAACGCTTCGAGGACAAGCCGCTGCCCGCCAACGCGACCGTGGTGTTTCGCGGCACGGATGACGAACTCGGATTCCTGCTCAAGTACGCGATGGTTGAACCCTATGACGGCCAACTGTGAACCCACTCGGATCCATGTCCAGGACGAATTCATCGAAGGCACCTTCCTCACGCCCCGTACCCGGGTACCCGGCGTGCTGTTCGTGCACGGCTGGGGCGGCAGCCAGCAGCGCGACCTTGCGCGTGCCAAGGGCATCGCCGGGCTGGGCTGCATCTGCCTGACCTTCGACCTGCGCGGCCATGCCAGCAACGAGGCGCGCTTCTCACAGGTTTCCCGCCAGGACAACCTCGAGGACCTGCTGGCCGCCTACGACCTGCTGCACAGCCATCCGGCCATCGACGGTGACGCCATCGCCGTGGTCGGCACCAGCTATGGCGGCTACCTGGCCAGCATCCTCACCAGCATGCGTCCGGTGAAGTGGCTCGCGCTGCGCGTGCCGGCCCTGTACCGGGACGAGCAGTGGGACGTTCCCAAGCGTCAGCTGGACAAGCAGGACCTGGCCCACTACCGCAGCCGGCTGGTGCCGGCCGCGGAAAACCGGGCCTTGCGCGCCTGCTCGGGCTTTCGCGGCGATGTGCTGCTGGTGGAATCCGAACATGACGAGCATGTACCCCACGCCACCATCATGAGCTACCGGGCAGCCTTCCAGCAGGTGCACTCCCTGAGTCACCGCATCATCGACCACGCCGATCATTCCCTGCGTGATCCGCTGGCCCAGGAGTCCTACACCACCATCCTGGTCAACTGGATCACCGAGATGGTGGTCGGCGAACGTCTGCGCCTGGTACGCGACTGATGGCAGAAACCCCGGACGGCCCTGGCAGTCAGCTGAAGGCCATTACATTCCACCTGGAGCACTGACCATGACTGATGACCGGACCGTTTCCGTGCTGAACGAGCTGATCGAAACCTGCAGGGATGGTGAGGAGGGCTTTCGCGTTTGCGCCGAGGACATCAGCCGCCCCGAGCTGAAGTCCCTGTTCGAGAAGCGCGCCCGGCAATGCTCGGATGCCGCCGTCGAGCTGCAGGAGCAGGTTCGCCGCCTGGGTGGCGAGCCGGAAACCGACACCAGTGTGGCCGGAGACCTGCACCGCCGCTGGGTGGATCTCAAGTCGCTGATCACCGGCAAGGACGATGAGGCGATCCTCAGCGAATGCGAGCGTGGCGAGGATGTGGCCAAACGCAGCTATCAGCGCGCCCTGGAGAAGGACCTGCCGGCAGAGATCCGTGCCCTGGTGCAGCGCCAGTACGAGGGGGTGCTGCGCAACCACGACGAGGTGCGGGCGCTGCGCAACGCCGAGCGTGCCAGAAGCTGATGGCCCGTGGGACGGGCCCGCCTCGTCACGAATAGGGGATGATGGAAATCTTCCCGTTGGCCTCCAGGATCGCATACTTGATCTGCTCCATACGCTGCAGGCCGGGGCCCTCGCGCGCCGCCTGCAGGATGTCGTCCTCCTGCAGGCGCGCCTTGGCCAGCCGTGCCCGCAGCGGGCGGCCGTGATCCACCAGCAGCGTCGGCGTGCCGTCGAGCCAGCGCCGTACCCGCGAACTGCGCAGCTTGATGATCGACAGCCCCACATCCACGGCGATCAGCGTGCAAATGGCCAGGATGGCGGCGGTCAGCGAATAGTCGTCACTCAGCAGCGCCTGCTGGGTGGCTTCGCCGATCATCAGCAGCAGGATCAGGTCGAAGGGGGTGATCTCCGCCAGGGTCCGCCGCCCGGCCAGGCGGAACAGGAGCATCAGCACCAGGTACATGGTGACGGCACGCAGCACCACATCCATTTGTTCCTCTCCTTCGTCGCGGGATCAGGGATAGATGTATTGCCACAGCCGCAGGGACTGGCTGCCATGCCGGATGTGCAACCGTGTGGACCCGGCCCGGTCCGGGCGCAGCACGAAATGCACCTTGGCGCGGCCAGCCTGATCCGCGACCACCACCAGTTTCAGACCGCCCTGGTCCGAGCTGGATTGCAGCGGCAGTGGCTGCAGGGTCTCTACCACATGGGTGGTCAGAAACGGCGGAGCGAGCACCACTTCCAGGGCCGCGCCCGGCAATCCGTGCAGGCTGATTTCCAGGGAACTCCTGCTGCCTCGGCGCAGGAAGCGTGGATACCGGACCTCGAGGCTGCCGTCGGCGCTGACCGCCCGCCGATCGCTCAGCGGGCCTTCGGAAAACAGCCCCAGCGCCGTGAGCAGCACCAGCAGCAACAGCAGGCCCCAACCGATACGTTCCATCCTCCAGACCTTGCGCTGGAAGGTGATGTCGTCGTCGATCGGATGCTCGCGAGGCCGGAAATCCTCATGATCCACCGCTGGCATGGCCGCTCCCACGGGGTGGTTCAACCCGTTGCGTTGGGCAAGCGCAGCGGCGAATGATTCCGGAGGAAGGATCGATGGGGCGGCCGCAAGCGCGCCCGCCCCGGCGAGGGTCAGAAATAAGGCAGTTGCAGACGCTTGTGGAAATAGCCGATGTGGTCCTTCTTCAGCGGACCCTGATGAGCCAGCAGGTCGCGTCGCACCCGCTCCAGCACATCGTTGATCAACACGGGATTGCGCTGTTCCTGCGCGGTCACCACGCGTCGCAGCACCTGGACATCATCGGAGCGGCGGTACAGTGACAGTACCAGCGAGGCGTCCGGCCTCATCTCGCGGGTGATCCGGTAGTCCTTGGAGAGCACTTCGATCATGTAATCGACAGGGCTTTCTTGTTTTGACATGTTCCCGTCCCTCGGCAATTCGGCAGTGACTCCTTCACTCTAGCAGTGGGGATGGGGGATTCCGGTCGAGGCGACCGGCTGTAGCCCCCGTCATCCGGGGGCTTGGCCGTCATTCCTGGGTGCCGGGCAGTTGCCTGGCCATTTCCAGATGCTCTTCGAGCGTGGGCAGTTTCTCCCTGGCGAAAGCCTGCAGGTCTTCGTCGCGCACCCCTTCGGCGGCCTCGCGATAGAGCTCTATCGCCTGCTCATGGGCGTTGACCTGATTGCGGGCATAGGCGCGGTCGAATTCCTCTCCCTCCCGCAGGTCCAGGATCATGGCCTTGGCCTTGTTCATGGCATCGGGATCATCCGCCACTTCCAGCTGCTTGCGCGCCGCAAGCTGCTTCAGTTCCTCGTTGGCCGCCGTATGGTCCTTGATCATGCGCTCGGCAAAGCGCTTCACCTCCGCGGAGGTGGCCTGCTCAAGCGCCATGCGCGCCGTCTCGATCTCGGCAATCCCGGCCGCCGAGGCCTTGTCGACGAAGTCCTGCGGACTGAGATCGGCCCAGGCGAGCGGCGTGGCGGCCAGGGCCAGGGAGAGGCTGGTCAGGCATAACCATGAGTGCTTCATCGTGCGTCCTCCGGTGTGGGAAGCAGGGGCGCATCCGCGGGCTCGGTGCGGTACTCGCTGGCCATGAAGGTTTCCAGCCAGAACTCCAGGAACAGGAAGGCCGTGGTCAGCAGGGCGAGGAAACCGAAACCGAGGATGCAGGCGGTGTGAAACAGCGAGGCGCGGCGTGTCATGCGCATGAACACGGGCACGCCGACGAACAGCAGGAAGGCCGAGGCGCCGCTGGTGATCACTGCGACGATCAGCAGCAGCCAGCGCTCCGGATTCAGGGCGGCGATACCGCCCAGCATCAGCGGCACGGCCACCACGGTATTGAAGGTCAGGCTCGCGGGCAGGGTCGGGCGTTGCGGCGTGCGAAACAGCACCCAGCGGGTGATCAGGGCCATCACCAGCACGCCGGCGGGAAAGGCCAGATAGCACATCAGCGCCAGGTTGAAGCCACTGCGCGGATCCAGGTAGCGCACATCGTCGGTGCCGAAGAAGTCCCAGCCGCTGATCACCGCGCCGATGTAGGTGCAAGCCGCCGGCAGCACGGACAGCCCCAGCAGCAGGGGCAGGAAGCCCCAGGGATGGCGGTCGGTTCGTTCGCGGATTTCCAGCCAGGCATGGGCGGGGGAGTGGAGCAGTCTGGGCAGCAGGTTCAGCATGATCCGTCCTCGCGGCACCGATGTGGGATTGACGGCATGCGGGACGATAGGTTCAGGCGGCGGGCGGGGTGGCCATCCATCATGGCTCACGAACCCCGCTGGCCCCGGCCGGTCTGCTCCTTACCGTGATGTGCCCGTGGAGAACCGAAAGATGAATGCCATCGAGTTGCTCAAGCAGGACCATGAAACCGTGCGCAAGCTGCTGGAGCAGCTGAGTGGCACCACCGAGCGAGCGGTGAAGACCCGCCAGGATCTGCTGCAGAAGATTGCGCAGGAACTGACCATCCATACCCAGCTGGAGGAGCAGATCTTCTATCCCGCCTTCAAGAAGGCCGGCGGCAAGGACGCGGCGATCATGGATGCCGAGGCCCGCGAGGAGCACCGCGCGGTGGATTCGCTGGTCATGCCCGACCTGCTCAAGACCGATCCGTCGAGCATTGCCTTCACCGGCCGGGTGAAGGTGCTCAAGGAGTTGCTCGAGCATCACATCGAGGAGGAGGAGACGGATCTTTTCCCGGAAGCCGAGGAACTGCTGGGCGAGCGCCTGGAGGAACTCGGCCAGCAGATGGAGTCGATGAAACGCAGCATGAAGCTGAAGAAGGCGTCCTGAGGCTCAGCGCAGCCGCACCTGGCGGCTGCGCTCCACCAGCACCTGGCAGGCGTTCGAGGCGCCTGCCCAGAATCCATCCAGCGTTTCCCGACCCGGCTCGATCAGCTGTCCCCGCGCGTCCAGCAGCACGCCACCGGCCGCCTTGAGCAGAGCCAGTGCCGCGCGCAGGCTGCGCTGGGAGACGCTCTGGCTGGCAAGCGCACAGACGCCGTCACCCGCCGCGACCCGCGCCAGGCGATAAGCGGGATGGGGTTCCAGGGCCAGCTCCGCCGGTGCACTCCATTGGCGCAGGTGGTGCTCCGCGCGATCGGCCAGCACCTGGGCGCCTTTCTCCAGCCGCTGCCGCGACAGTGACGGGGTCAGCGGCGAGCCGTTGCGCAGCAAGCCCTCCAGACCCGCCGCCCAGGCGATGCAGTCGGTCTGGCCTTCGCGGCCGGCGGGCGCCACGACCAGGGCCAGCATCGGCTTGCCGTCGCGCAGCAGGGCGATGCTGAAGGCCCCGCCATGCAGCGCCGCACCCACGCAGCCTTCCACCAGCCAGCTGCTGCGCTGGCCGCCATCCGCCTGGCAGGGCAGCAGGGCTTCCAGGCGATCCCTGAGCAGCTTTTCCACTTCCCGCTCAGCCCGCAAGCGGTCCGCATCGCTGGCGAACTCGACCCGCAGGCGCTGGGCGGCTTCGCCGGCCAGAGGCAGCACCGCCTCCAGCAGCGGCCGGCAGTCATCGGGGCGCAGCGCCAGGGCACGGTACAGGTCCGGTGACTGCTCCGTGCGCCGGGCCAGCTCCGCCTGCAGCTGCCGCAGCCTCTCGGCGTCCTCCTGGCGAGCGCGTTCCAGGCGCTGGTTTTCCTGCTGCGCCGATTCCAGACGCACCTGCAGCACCTGGGCGGCGGTTTCCGCCTGGGTCAGACGCGCCTGCAGTGCCGGCAATTCGGCGTCCAGACGCTCCTGCTCGCGGCGCAGCTGCGCCGCCTCGGTGAGCAGGCGTTCGTTGTCGCGGTGCAGGCGGGTCAGCTCGTCCTGCTTGACCATCAGGCTCTGCTGGGCCTGGCGCAGCTCCATCTGCACCTGCTGCAGCTGGCCCTCGTGGCGGCGCTGGTCCTGCTCGCGCTGTTCGCGGCTGGCCTGGCGGTAGTGCTCCAGCGCATCCCGGGCGTGCTGGTGCTTCTCTTCCAGGGAGCGGATCTGCGCATCGCGGTCATCGAGGCGGGCATTCAGGTCCTGCGCGGCCTGCAGGCTGCGGGCCAGTTCCAGCTCGCGCTGCTGCAGCTGTTCGCGCAATTGCTCATGGGCCTCGTCCTTCTCCGCCAGACGGGCAGTCAGGCTCTGCAGCTGCGCCTGCAGTTCGCCGATGCGCTGTTCGCTCTTGAGCAACTGTTCCTGCCACTGCAGACGATCTCGCGCCAGCTCGGCACGCTCCTCGGCCACCTTCTCGGCGGTTTCCTCTTCCAGCGCCGCGGCCAGCTGCGCCACCACCTGACTCAGTCGGGTGCCGATCGGCACGCCGGGTTCGGTGGGCAACCGGACGCCGCGCCCCTCCAGTTCCTTGAGGTAGCGATGAATGGTGGTCTTCGAGCCGGTATTGCCGAGCTCGACACGGATGGCGTCGATGCTCGGGTGCTCGCCGCGTGCGAGCAGGGCGTCCCTTGCCTTCTCCACCATCGCCCGATTGATGCCGCTGCGTGCCATCGGTTGCTCCTGTTATTTCGTAGCGGTTTTACGTAATACGTATATACATACCAGTATGGCTACAAAACGAGCAATAGAGAACGGAATTTTAAGGTAAGATAATGGAGGCTTATCACAGGTCAGAGCCGTTCCAGGTCGCATCTGGCCACACAGCGGTACGGCAGGAGAGGGCATGAGCGAGGTCGAGCGCTATCTGCAGGCGGGCATCCGGGACAACACCCGACGCAGCTATCGGGCCGCCATCGAACACTTCGAGGTGAGCTGGGGCGGCTTCTTGCCGGCCACCAGCGACAGCATCGCTCGCTACCTGGCCGAGCACGCTGGCCACCTGTCCTTGAACACCCTCCGGTTGCGCCTGGCGGCGCTCTCCCAATGGCATGTCAGTCAGGGTTTCCCGGACCCCACCAAGGCGCCGCTGGTGCGCCAGGTGCTCAAAGGCATCCGCAGCGTGCATCCGGCACGGGAAAAGCAGGCCGCGCCCCTGCAGCTGCAGCAGCTGCAGCGCGTCAGCGACCAGCTGGAGCAGCAGGCACAACAGGCCTTGCAGGTCGGGGACAGAAAGGAACTGCTGCGCGCCCGACGCGACCGGGCGCTGCTGCTGCTCGGCTTCTGGCGGGGCTTTCGCAGCGACGAGCTGTGTCGCCTGCGGGTGGAGCACATCGAGGCGGTGGCCGGCTCGGGCATGACCCTCTATCTGCCGCGCAGCAAGGGTGATCGCGACAACCTCGGCGTCACCCACCGGGCGCCCGCGCTGCGCCGGCTCTGCCCGGTGCAGGCCTACCTGGAATGGATCGGCACTGCCGGCCTGAGCCAGGGACCGGTGTTTCGCCGCATCGACCGCTGGGGCAACCTGGCCGAGGCCGGTCTGAACCCCAACAGCCTGATCCAGCTGCTGCGCCGCATCCTCGAACAGGCCGGCGTGCCGGCGGACGGTTACAGCAGCCACTCCCTGCGCCGCGGCTTCGCCACCTGGGCCGCCGCCAGCGGCTGGGACATGAAGGCGCTGATGGAGTACGTGGGCTGGAAGGACATGAAGTCGGCGCTGCGCTACGTGGACGCCACGGCGTCGTTCGGTGGGCTGGCCCTGGGCGAACAGGCGGAGGCCGTGCCCACCATGCCGGCTGGCGGGCAGAAACTGCTGCGCTAGAGCCCGCCCTGGGCGAAGAAGTCCTGCTCCAGAAGGTCCGGAAGGCCGCGCAGCATGTGGTCGATCAGACTGCGCACAGACGGCAGCATGCCGCGAGGGCTGAGGTAGGCCAGGCCCAGCCGGCTGGTCTGACCGCTCCACTCGGGCAGCAGGCGGGTCAGCAATCCCTGGCGAATGGCCGAGCGCGCCACCGGGCCGTGGATCAGGGCGACGCCGGTACCCTGAATCGCTGCCTCCAGCTGGACCCGGATGTTGCGAGTCACCAGCGCCGGGACATGCCGCACCCGCACCGCCGTCGCCCCCCGAAACAGCTCCCAGTGCGCCGCACCTTGCGAGACGTCCTCGGGGCGGCAAAGGGTCGGCAGCAAGCCCAGGTCCTCGATCTGGCGAGGCTGGCCATGGCGTGCCAGCAGGTCGGGACTGGCCACCAGCATGGGAGCGGATTCCCCCAGCTGCCGGATGACCAGGCCGCTCGGCTCACTCGCGCTGCCCGGCTGGATGCCCAGCAGGGCGATGTCGAGTCGCTCCGCCATCAGATCCACGGGACCGTCGCGGGTCTCGATTTCCACCATCACCTTTGGATGGGCGCGCAAATAGGTGGGAATGATCGGTGCCAGAAAGCACTCCGCCAGCAGTGGGGGGGCACTCAGGCGCACCGTGCCGGCCGGCTCGGTCTGAAGCTGGGCCAGGCATTCGTAGGTCGCACGCAGGCTTTCCAGCGTGGATTCGCAATGCCGGTAGAAATGCTCGCCGGCTTCCGTCAGCACCACCGTGCGGGTGGTGCGATGCAGAAGACTGACACCCAGGCGCTTTTCCAAGGCTGTCACCCGGCGACTCAGCCGGGACTTCTCGATACCGGTCGCCCGCGAGGCGGCACTGAAGCCGCCGTGGCGGACCGTCAGGGCAAAGAACTCCAGGTCGCTCAGATCACTCATGGTCGCTCCGTTGCAAATTCGCAACGCACTTTAGCATTCGACTGAGATTATCCGCAGCAGCATGCCCAATATAATGCCAACCAACGTGCAGGGTACTCCCTGGAGTAATCACAGAGGTGTCAGATGTTTGAGAAGAGGTTCGACGAAAAAAACGCCACGTCAGCGATCCTGGGGGCCTGGCTGGGTTTCAGTTCCCTGGCCTGCTATCTGCTGTTCGTCGAAAACAACACGAACGTCTATGCCGAAAACGGCATCCTGGAAACCGCCCAGGCCGTTCTCCTGGCCTTGGCATGCATCCTGTTCCTGAGCAGCGCCATCTGGGAAAAGGGCGAGGGTCGCCTGGTGATCCTGTTCTGCTCGCTGCTGTGCTATGGCTTCGTGCTGCGCGAGGTGGATGTGGAAACCTTCGACATTCCCGACCTGCTCATCATGCTGGGCTCGGGTACCGGCCGGAACCTGTCGCTGGCCGCCGGCCTGATCCTGCTGTGCCTTGCTGCCCTGTTCGCCGGTATGCGTGAGCAGATTCGCCTGGGACTGAACTTTGCGCGTTCGCAGTCCGGGCTGCTGCTGCTGAGCGGCTGCGGCTTCCTGCTGCTGGGCGATGTCTTCGAGAAGCAGGTGTTCGGCAGTGTTCCCTACCATGTGTTCTGGGAGGAAATGTCCGAGCTGCTGGGCGATGTGATGATTCTGCTGTCGGCGGTCTATTCCGGTGCCTTCCTCGGCCGTACCGCCACAGCCGTGCGCCAGGAGGTCAAGGCGTAAGCCTTGGCCACCGAGGGCGCCCCAGCTCCGCTCGGCCGACCGTCCGGCCGGCCCGGTGCGACGCCCAGCTAACTGGCTTTCTTCAGCGCCTCGATCAGCTCCGCCTTGCGCATGGTCGAGCGGCCGCGGATATCCTTGGCCCGCGCTTCCTCCATGAGCTGAGCGCGGGTCTTTTCCCCGCGGCTGGCGGCCGAGCGGGAGCGGGGCACGCCGCGCTTGGTGGCCACGGCCCGCTGTGCCGACT
>DATGNS010000077.1:0-2377 GCA_035306625.1 Pseudomonas sp.
GGCATGCTGCCGAAGATCCGCTGCGCCCTGGAAGCCGTGCAGGGCGGCGTGAACAGCGCCCACATCATCGACGGCCGCGTGCCCAACGCGGTGCTGCTGGAGATCTTCACCGACACCGGCGTCGGCACGCTGATCACCAACACCCGCCCCGCCTGAGCGCGGCGCGCATGCAGAAGGGGAGCCGAGCTCCCCTTTTTCATCTGGAGCGTTCGGGTCATGCGCAAGCCTTGCACTTCGGCTTGCACACGAGGCCTGCCCGGTAGGGTGGGCAACGCTTTCCTGTCCACCAACGCGCCGGCACGGCGCGCCCGGCGGCCAACGGCACTGGCCGCCCTACGGAACGGGCTCTATTCGCCCAGGCCGCGGAACGACTCCAGCAGCGCCGGCACGCCCGGGAACATGCCGATGGCGGCCATCACCGCACAGAGCAGGGCGAACATGCCCAGCGGAATGATCCAGCGCTGCAGGTGGCACAGGCCCTTGCCCCGCTCGCGGTCGCCGATCAGCCCCAGGTTGTCCAGCAGCACGGTGAGCGACCAGCCGAACACCGGGTTCACCAGCGCCGAGGAGAAGATGACGATGGCGGCGGACTGCGAGGTCTTGCCCTCGCGGGTCATCTGCATGCCTGCCTCGAGCAGCGGCAGGAACACACCCACCATCAGCGCCACGCCCAGTACCGGCGGCCAGATCGCCAGGTCCATCGGATAGCCCCACAGCGCCGCCACGATGCACAGCACGCCGGTGAGGATCGCGCCGGCCGGAATCGGCCGCTTGGCGATGGCCGCCGGCACCATGTAGGTCCCCCAGGACGATGCCAGGTTGCCGCCGCCCAGGGCGGTGCCCACCGCCTGGCGCGCCGCCGCCACGCACATGGTGTCGTCGATGTTCATCAGCACCTTCTGCGCCCTGGGCGGGTAGTTGAGCTGCTGGAAGATGCGATGGCCGAGGAAGTCCGGCGACCACATGGCCACCGCCAGCACCGCGAAGGGCGCCACGGCGATGAAATGCTGCAGGTCCGGCAGGCCCAGCTGCCAGCCGGTGTCCTCGCCCCACCAGTACAGCGGATTGAGGTTGGGGATGCCGGGTTCGGTGACGAACTCGAACGGCGCACCGAGGGCGAAGGCGATCAGCGCGGCCATCGCGCAGCCCAGCGGAATGGCCAGCCAACGGGCACGCAGGTGCTCCAGGTAGGCGTACAGCACGATGGTGGCCAGCACCACCACGAAGGCCAGGTAGCCCATGTCGAAGCCGTTGGCCCAGGCGAACAGCGCCTTGATCTGCGAGGTCATGCCGATGAAGCCCAGGTACAGCAGCAGCCCGCCGCACACCCCGTCGCTGGTCAGCCGCGCCAGCAGGCTGCCGCCGCGCAGCACGCCCAGCAGGAAGCCCAGCGCACCGACCATCAGACCCAACGCCATGGGATGGCCGCCGCTGGCCACGATCAGGGGGATCAGCGGAATCAGCGGCCCGTGGGTGCCGGCCAGGTTGGCGGTAGGCACCAGGAAGCCGGAGAACAGGATGACGAACAGCACGGCCGCGATCAGCATCTCGTAGCGCACGTTCTCGATGACGAAGGCGTTGGACAGCCCCAGCGGTCCGGCAAAGGCGGCCACCACCGCGGCCACCATGACGATCTTGCCGATGGTGGCGGCCATGGCCGGCACCCAGTCCTCGTACTCGAAGCGGTAGTCGCGCAGCGGCAGGTTGGGTCGCCAGCGCCGTGGCGACATGATGGTCAGCTCGTGCTCCAGATAGCTGGCACGGTTGACGAACTGCTTGCTGGGGCGATGGAGCGCCTGATAGCTCTGGTTCTCGTCGGTCATGGGAGTGCGCGTTGCGGTCAGGAAAAAACGGCGCGCACACTACCAAGGCGGCGAGCCGGCACTCGCCCCCTACCTTATGCTTACTTGTCTTGTTCCAGCTTCCTGTTCATCACCGGCAAACCGCGTCGCAGAGCGGCTCAAGCAGTGACGAGGCGGTGCGGGCCAGTGGCCCGGCCCGTACCGTCTTTCGGATGGATGGCAATGCCATCCCGGAAAATCAGACGCCGTACTGCGCCCGATAGGCCTCCACGGCCGGCAGGTACTGCCTGAGCTGCGCATCACCCGCCAGGTACTCGAGCACCTGCTCCAAGGAGACGATGCTGACCACCGGCATGCCGAAGTCGCGCTCCACTTCCTGGATCGCCGACAGCTCGCCCTGGCCGCGTTCCTGGCGGTTCAGGGCGATCAGCACTCCGGCCGGCGTGGCACCCTGGGCGTTGATGATCTGCATCACCTCGCGAATGGCGGTGCCGGCAGTGATCACGTCGTCGATGATCAGCACGCGGCCCTGCAGCGGCGCGCCCACCAGGGTGCCGCCCTCGCCGTGGTCCTTG
>DATGNS010000078.1:0-7327 GCA_035306625.1 Pseudomonas sp.
GCGCCGGCCTCGATGGCCATGTTGCAGATGGTCATGCGGCCTTCCATGGACAGGTCGCGGATGGCGCTGCCGGCAAATTCCAGGGCATGACCGTTGCCGCCCGCGGTGCCGATCCTGCCGATCACGGCCAGCACGATGTCCTTGGCGGTGACGCCGACCGGCAGCTTGCCTTCGACGCGCACCTGCATGTTCTTCATCTTCTTGGCGACCAGGCACTGGGTGGCCAGCACATGCTCCACCTCGGAGGTGCCGATGCCGTGGGCCAGCGCGCCGAAGGCGCCGTGGGTGGAGGTGTGCGAGTCGCCGCAGACCACGGTCATGCCCGGCAGGGTGGCGCCCTGCTCCGGACCGACCACGTGGACGATGCCCTGACGGACGTCGTTCATCTTGAATTCGAGGATGCCGAAGTGATCACAGTTCTCGTCCAGGGTCTTGACCTGGATGCGCGAGACCTCGTCGGCAATGGCGTCCAGACCGCCCTGGCGCTCGGCGCGGGTGGTCGGCACGTTGTGGTCGGGGGTGGCGATGTTGGCGTCGATGCGCCAGGGCTGGCGGCCAGCCAGGCGCAGGCCCTCGAAGGCCTGGGGCGAAGTCACTTCATGGAGGATGTGGCGGTCGATGTAGATCAGCGACGAACCATCGTCACGGCGCTTGACCTCGTGCATCTCCCAGAGCTTGTCATACAGCGTTTTGCCGGCCATCGGACTCTTCCTCATCGGTTGCTCTTGCGAAGGGTGCAGTGCCCCTTGCATTTGTGGGGTCGATCCTATGCAGTCCCCATCAATTACTCAAATTCATATTTTTCATCGACCGAATTCCATTCCGGAATACAATTGGCCCACTCACGACTTCTCCTGGTATCTCGCAATGGATCTCGCCAACCTCAACGCCTTCATCGCCGTGGCGGAAAGCGGCAGCTTCTCCCTGGCCGGTGAACGTCTGCACCTGACCCAGCCCGCCGTCAGCAAGCGCATCTTTTCCCTGGAGGAGCAACTGGGTGTGCGCCTGTTCGATCGCCTGGGGCGGGAAACCAGCCTCACCGAGGCGGGCCGCGCCCTGCTGCCCCGCGCCTATCGCATCCTCGGCGAGCTGGATGACACCCGCCGCGCCCTGGCCAACCTGAACGGCCAGGTGAGCGGTCGCCTGACCCTGGCCACCAGTCACCACATCGGCCTGCATCGCCTGCCGCCGGTGCTGCGCGAATTCAGCCGCCGCCATCCGGATGTCAGCCTGGACATCCGCTTCCTCGACTCCGAGGTGGCCCATGACGAGGTGCTGCAGGGGCGCGCCGAACTGGCGGTCATCACCCTCGCCCCGGAGGCGCGCAGCAGCGAGGCCCGCACGCCACTGCGCACCACGCCGGTGTGGGAGGACCCGCTGGATTTCGTGGCCGCTCCCGAACACCCCCTGGCACGCAACGGCAGCCTGACCCTGGCCGACGTGGCCGCCCATCCGGCGGTTTTTCCCGGCGCTCACACGTTCACTCACCGGATCGTGCATAAACTGTTCGAGGCGGCGGGCCTGACGCCCCAGGTGGTGATGAGCACCAACTACCTGGAGACGATCAAGATGCTGGTCTCCATCGGCCTGGCCTGGAGCCTGCTGCCGCGCACCATGCTGGACGATCAGGTGGTTCGGCTGTCCCTGCCCGGCCCGCAGCTCAGTCGCCGGCTGGGCTATGTCCTGCACACCGAACGGACCCTGTCGAACGCTGCACGGGCCTTCATGGCCCTGCTGGACGAGGCCCGCCACGCGCCGCCAACCGCTCCGGCAGTGCCCCGAACCAGGTGAAATGCATAACCGTTCCGGGCACGCCGGCCGGGAAACGAGGAACATGAAGCAGGATGGGGTCGACAAAGAGTAGAGACAGGATGCCAATCCGGGAGCAAGCGGTACCCGATCAACTGCCTCGTGACAACGGTGCGCTGGAGGCTGCGCTGGACTGCGCCCGACTCGGCCTCTGGCTGTGGGACCCGGTGTCCGGCCGGGTCAGCTGGGCCCACGGCACGCACCACCCGTTCGGGCTGCATCAGGCACCCCCCACCTTCGCCCGCCACTACCTGCGCCTGATACCCGCCGGCGATCGGCTCCGGGTGCTGCGCTACTTCCGCCGCCTGCTCGAGGGCGAGCACCTGCCGCCGATGACCCAGCACATCCGCTGGCCGGACGGCGTCCACCAGTGGCTGGAGATCGGCGGCCGCCTGCATGTCCTCGCCGACGGCCGCCGCCAGCTGGCCGGGGTGGCCCGCGACGTCTCCCTCAACGTGGAGCAGAACGAGGACGTCTTCACCAAGGCGTTCCGCGAATCGCCAGACCCCATCGCCATCACCGATCTGGAGGCCGACCGCTTCCTGAAGATCAACAAGGGCTTCGTCACCGCCTTCGGCTGGAGCAAGGAGCAGGCGGTAGGCAACACCTCCGGGGAGCTGGGCCTGTGGGTCGATCCCCACGACCGCCTGCGCATGCTGGACCAGTTGGCCATGCATGGCGCCCTGAACGATTTCGAGGCGCGCCTGCGCCACCGCGACGGCTCCATCGGCACCTACCGCTTCCACTCCACCCCCGTCAGCCTGCATGGCACCGCCTGCCTGGTGACCACGGTGCGCGACGTTTCCCAGCTGCGCGCCCAGGAAGTCGCCCTGCGCGACAGCCGCGACCGCCTGGCCCTGGCCCTGGATTCCGCCCAACTGGGCACCTGGGAATGGCACATCCCCAGCGACCAGCTGCAGGGCACCTCCCGGGCCTTTGCCCTGCACGGTCTGCCGGTGGAGGAAACGGTCTGCGACTTTCGCACCTTCTTCCGTACCGTCCACGAGGACGACCGGGAAACCCTGCGCAAGGCCTACCGCGCCCTGCTCGGCGGCACGGAAAGCGAGTGCCGCCTGAGCTATCGGGCGCGCACCGCCGACAACGAGGTGCGCTATCTGGAAAGCACCGCGCGGCTGTATCGGGACGCGGACGGCCAGCCGCTGCGCATGACCGGCATCCTCAACGACATCACCGAGCGGGTGCTCTACGAGCAGCAGCTGCTCGCCTCGGAGGAGAAGTTTTCCACCCTGTTCCAGAGCAGCCCGGTGCCCATCTCGGTATCCGAGGCGGACACCGGCCGCTTCGTGGACATCAACCCCAGCTTCAGCGAGGTGTTCGGCTATCAGCCCGGAGAGATCGTCGGCAAGATCTCGCTGGAGCTGGGCTTCTGGGAAGACCCTCAGCAACGCACCCGCCTGTTCGGCGAGCTGGAGCGTCACCAGGCCCTGGACGGGGCACTGGCCCGCTTCCTCAGCAAGGACGGCCGGCGCATCAGCTGCCTGATTTCCTGCCGCTTCCTGCAAGTGCATGGCGAGCGCTACGTGGCCACATCGTTCCACGACATCACCCGCCTGCAACAGGCCACCCGCGCCCTGCAGGCCAGCGAGGAGAAGTTCGCCAAGGCCTTTCATTCCAGCCCGGACGCCATCTGCCTGCTGCAACGCCGGGAGCTGCGCTTCGTGGAGGCCAACGACGGCTTCCGCCGCCTGACCGGCTACACGCCGGAGGAAGTCACCGGGCGCCGCCTGGAGGAGCTGCAGCTGCATGTCGACGCCGAACAGCGCGAGGCGATGCTCGACACCCTGTCGCGCAACGGACGGCTGCCGCGTACCGAGGTGCAGCTGCTGGACCGCGACGGACACGAGAAGTATGCCGAGGTCTCGGTGGAAACCCTGCTGCTGGACGGCGCCGAATACCTGCTGATCACCGCCCGCGACATCAGCCAGCTGAAGGCCGCCCAGGCGCAGATCCAGCACCTCGCCTATCACGACTCGCTGACCAACCTGCCCAATCGCGCCCTGCTGCTGGACCGCCTGACCCAGCAGGTCGCCCTGCTCAACCGCCACAACCTGCGCGGCGCCGTGCTGTTCATCGACCTGGACCACTTCAAGCACATCAACGACTCGCTGGGCCACCCGGTGGGCGACACCGTGCTGCGCATGCTCACCGCGCGCCTGGAGGCCAACGTGCGCCTGGAGGACACGGTGGCGCGCCTGGGCGGCGACGAGTTCGTGGTGCTGCTCTCCGGCCTGGAAGGCAAGCGCGCCCAGGTGATCCGCCAGGTGCGCCAGGTGGCCGAACAGCTGCGCGCGCACCTGGCCGAACCCATGGAAGTGGAAGGCCATTCCCTGCATGTCACCGCCAGCATCGGCATCGCCCTGATCCCCGATCACGGCGCCAGCCCCGACGACCTGCTCAAACGCGCGGACATTGCCCTGTACCGGGCCAAGGACTCCGGGCGCAACCGCCTGCACATGTTCCGCAGCCGCATGCAGGAGCAGGTCAGCGAGCGCCTGCGCATCGAGAACGACCTGCGCCAGGCCCTGCTGCGACAGCAGTTCGAGGTGCGCTTCCAGCCCCAGGCAGACGCCCACACCGGACGGATCGTCGGCGCCGAGGCGCTGCTGCGCTGGAATCACCCCACCTACGGCATGCAGTCGCCCGACGCCTTCATCCAGGTGCTGGAAGAAAGTGGCCTGATCCACGATGTGGGGCTGTGGGTGCTCAACCAGGCCTGCCTCACCTGCGCCGACCTGCTGCGCGACGCCCTGGTGCATGCTGATCGCTTCAGCCTCTGCGTCAACATCAGCCCGCGCCAGTTCCGCCACCCGGAGTTCCATGAGGGCATCGAACGCTGCCTGCTGGAAAGCCGCCTGCCGGCGCGCATGCTCAAGCTGGAGATCACCGAGAGCGTGGCCATCCGCAACGTCGAGGACACCGTCAGCAAGATGCAGCGCCTCAAGCGGCTGGGCATCGGTTTTGCCATGGATGACTTCGGCACCGGCTACTCTTCCCTCACCCAGCTCAAGCGCCTGCCGGTGGACGTGCTGAAGATCGACCAGTCGTTCGTGCGCGACGTGCCCCTCAACGGCAACGACAGCGAGATCATCCGCGCCATCATCGCAATGGCCAACAGCCTGGGCCTGCAGATCATTGCCGAGGGCGTGGAGCGCTCCGAGCAGCTGGATTTCCTGCGCGCCGAGAACTGCCATCTCTACCAGGGCTACCTGTTCAGCGAGCCGCTGTCCTCGGAACAGTTTCGCAGCCTGCTCAGCGCCCGCCGCTGACCTGACTACTGGTCCACAAAACGGCCTCGGTTTGCGGCGGCAGTCGCAAGAATTGATTATCGGTGCTGGCAAAAAGCCTTTAGCTGTACCAGAATATTTGTGCCTTGCATGACGTGCGCAATCTCACAACTTGCCCACGCCAATGAATGAAGTTTGTTGAGGAACCTTTAAAAAAAGCCATTGTCCATATTGGCGATTTTGACTCTTCAACATCCATTCCCAAGAACTAGATCGGTGACACACATGCGACCCATGAAACAGGCTACCTATTCCAGCCGTACTGCTGACAAGTTCGTTGTCCGTTTGCCCGACGGCATGCGTGATCGCATCGCCGAGGTGGCGCGCCAGCACCATCGCAGCATGAACTCCGAGATCATCGCCCGTCTCGAACAGAGCATGCAGCAGGAAGCGTCCCTGGGCGACGACCTGGCCCTGCGCCTGGACAGCCCCGAACTCACCCTGGCCGAACGCGAATTGCTGCAGTGCTTCCGCCAGTTGACCCGCCGCCAGCAGAATGCACTGGTGGCGCTGATTGCCAATGATATGGAAATGGCGAACGCTCAATCACATTGAGCAACATTGTCCAATAAATAAAAAACCGGCTCCCTGAGCCGGTTTTTTATTTGCCCTTAGTTACATGAGGAACAGGCTGGCCAATCCGAGGAAGATAAAGAAGCCGCCACTGTCGGTAACTGCGGTGATCATCACGCTCGACCCCATCGCCGGGTCGCGTCCCATGCGCGCCAGGGTCAGCGGAATCAGCACGCCCATGAGCGCTGCCAGCAGCAGGTTGAGGGTCATGGCGGCGGTCATCACCACGCCCAGGGACCAGCTGTCATACAGCCACCAGGCCACGGCGCCGATCACCCCGCCCCACAGCAGGCCGTTGACCAGACCCACACCCAGCTCCTTGCGCAGCAGCCAGGCCGTGTTCCCCGAGCCCAGCTGATCGAGGGCCATGGCGCGCACGATCATGGTGATGGTCTGATTGCCGGAATTGCCACCGATGCCGGCAACGATCGGCATCAGCGCCGCCAGGGCGACCAGCTTTTCGATGGCACCGTCGAACAGGCCGATGACCCGCGAGGCGATGAAGGCGGTGACCAGGTTCACCGCCAGCCAGGCCCAGCGGTTGCGTACCGATTTCCACACCGAGGCGAAGATGTCTTCCTCTTCGCGCAGACCAGCCATGTTGAGGACTTCGCTCTCGCTCTCCTCACGGATCAGGTCGACCATCTCGTCAATGGTCAGACGACCGATCAGCTTGCCGCTCTTGTCCACCACCGGCGCGGACACCAGGTCATAGCGCTCGAAGGCCTGGGCGGCGTCGTAGGCGTCCTCGTCGGGATTGAAGGTCACCGGATCCTCGGCCATCACCTCGCCGACCTGGCGCTCCGGATCGTTGACCAGCAGGCGCTTGAGCGGCAGCACCCCGGTGAGACGTCCCTCATGATCGACCACGAACAGCTTGTCGGTCTGCCCTGGCAGCTCCTTCAGGCGGCGCAGGTAGCGCAGCACCACCTCCAGGCTGACGTCCTCGCGGATGGTGACCATCTCGAAGTCCATCAGCGCGCCGACCTGGTCCTCCTCGTAGGAGAGCACCGAACGCATGCGCTCGCGCTGCTGGGCATCCAGGCTCTCCATGAGCTCCAGCACCACGTCGCGGGGCAGTTCGGGGGCCAGATCCGCCAGCTCGTCGACATCCATCTCCCGGGCCGCGGCGAGCAGCTCGTGATCTTCCATGTCGGCGATCAGGGTTTCCCGGACCGCGTCGGACACTTCGAGGAGGATGTCGCCGTCGCGGTCGGAGCGGACCAGCTGCCAGACGGTCAGGCGCTCATCGAGCGGAAGGGCTTCGAGGATGTAGGCGATGTCCGCCGGGTGCAGCTCGTCGAGCTTGTGCTGCAGTTCGGTCAGGTCCTGGCGGCGCGCGTCGTCGTCGACGGGCCCCTGGTCGGCGGCCTCCGGGTGCCGGCTCAGATATTCGACCAGGCGGCCACGCTGCAGCAGCTCGACCACCTGGGCCAGGCGATCCTGAAGGCTTTCCTGGGCTTTCTTGACTTCTACTTCGGTCATTGACGCACTCCAACCCCCACCGGCGGAGCGCGCCACAGGGGGCCTTTAGTCGATACGCGACAGGGCAAACGAATTCGAGTAACTACTGGGTAAGTCCATGGTGGGCTGTTCCAAGACCCCTTCGGGGCAGGGCCGGCGATGATAACACTGCCTGA
>DATGNS010000079.1:0-2871 GCA_035306625.1 Pseudomonas sp.
CCGAGCCTGACCATCTTCGCCGCCGATCACGGCCTGGCCCGCGCCGGGGTGAGCGCCTACCCCGCCGAGGTCACCCCGCAGATGGTGTTCAACTTCCTCGCCGGCGGCGCCGCCACCAACAGCTTCGCGCGCCAGCACGGCTTCGCCTTCCAGGTGGTGGATGCCGGAGTGAACTACGACTTTCCGGCCGACCTGCCGCTGCGCCACGAGAAGATCGCCCACGGCACCGCCAACTGCCTGGAGGGTCCGGCCATGAGCCGCGAGCAGGCTCTGCGTTGCCTGGAAACCGGCCGGCGCATCGCCCATGAGGAAGCGGCCCGGGGCAGCAACGTGCTGGCCTTCGGCGAGATGGGCATCGGCAATACCTCGACCGCCACCCTGCTCAGCCACCTGCTGGCCGACCTGCCCATCGCCGCCTGTACCGGGCGCGGCACCGGCCTGGACGACGACGGCCTGGCGCGCAAGGTGGCCACCCTGCAGGCGGTCGCCGAGCGGGTCGGCCCGGGCCCGCACGATGCCCTGACCGCGCTGGCGGAAGTCGGTGGTTTCGAGGTGGCCATGATGACCGGCGCCATGCTCGGCGCCGCCGAGAAGGGCGCGCTGATCCTGGTGGACGGCTTCATCGCCACCGCCGCCCTGCTGACCGCCATGCGGATCGCCCCGGCGGTGCGCGACTACGCGGTGTTCGGTCATCGCTCCCAGGAAGGCGGCCACCCGCTGCTGCTGGCCCACCTGAACGCCTCGCCCCTGCTGCAGCTGGACCTGCGTCTGGGCGAAGGCAGCGGCGCGGTACTGGCCTGGCCGCTGCTCCAGGCGGCCTGCGGCTTCCTCAACGAGATGGCCTCGTTCGAGTCCGCGGGGGTGTCCGACCGATGAGCGAGCGCTCCGCCCTGCGCCGGGAGACCGACCGCTTCCTGTTGTCGCTGCAGTTCTTCACCCGCGTGCCGATTCCGGCACGGGTGCCCTATTCGGAAGAGGAACTGAACCGGGCGGTGGTCTACTTCCCGCTGATCGGCACCCTGATCGGCACGGCCTGTGCGCTGGTCTACCAGGGTGCCGCCCTTCTCTGGCCCGAGCCGGTGGCCATCCTGCTGAGCATGGTGTTCGGTCTGCTGCTCACCGGCTGCTTCCACGAGGACGGCCTGGCCGACTGCATGGACGGCATGGGCGGTGGCTGGAGCCGCGAGCGCATCCTCACCATCATGCAGGACTCGCGGCTGGGCACCTACGGCGCCGCCACCCTGCTGGCGGCGCTGGGCGGCAAGTTCCTGCTGCTGGTTTCCCTGCCCGCCGCGCTGGTGATCCCGCTGATGATCCTTGCCCACGCCATCAGCCGCCTGAACGCGGCGACCATGATGCTCACCGAGTCCTACGCGCGCCCGGAAGGCAAGGCCAAGCCGCTGGCGGTGCGCATTTCCCTGCCCGGTCTGCTGATCGCCGCCGCCCTGGCCCTGGCACCCTTCCTGTGGCTCGAACTGCCGCCGCTGCTGTGGCTGGCGGTGTTGCCGCTGATTCCCCTGCGCCTGTGGTTCGCCCGCTGGCTGCGCAAGTGGATCGGCGGCTTCACCGGCGACTGCCTGGGCGCGCTGCAGCAGCTGAGCGAGCTGACGTTCCTGCTCGGAGCCCTGGCGCTGTGCCGCTTTATCTGATCCGCCACACCCGCGTGGGCTGCACGCCGGGCCTGTGCTACGGCCAGCTGGACGTGCCGCTGGCCGAGAGCTTCGCCGCCGAGGCACAAGCGGTACGGGAAACCCTGGCGCAGCGGTTTCCCGACGGCCTGCCGCCGGTATGGAGCAGCCCCAGCCTGCGCTGCCGGGCCCTGGCCGACGCGCTGGGCGAGCCCTACCGCATCGACGCGCGCCTGATGGAGCTGCACTTCGGGGCATGGGAAGGCCGTCGCTGGGCCGAACTGGACTCACCCGAGGCGCGCCACTGGGGCGATCACTGGCAGACGGCCGCCCCGCCCGGCGGCGAAGCCCTGACCGAGCTGTTGACCCGCCTGCGGGCCTTTCTCGCCAGCATCGAAGGCGGCGATGCGCTGCTGATCACCCACGCCGGGCCGATCCGCGCGCTGCATCATCTGGTCCTTGGCGAATCACTGGACGAGGCCTTCCGCCGCCCGGTCGGCCATGGGGAGCTGTTGCGGCTGGGCTAGAAGCCATCTGCCCGGACTCCGCTTCCGGCCAGCCGCAAGGGCACCGATCACTCGCCACGCCAGACCGCCGGGGCGCCTGCCCGGCGCCCATTTCCTACCCTGATCATTGCCTCCACGCGCGAAGCCCGTTATGGTGCGCGCGTTTTTCTTGTCGGTGCGCAAGCTTCTTTGCGTTAAACGGGAAGCCGGTGGCGCTCTTCACGAGCCATCCCGGCACTGCCCCCGCAACGGTGAATGACCGCCCTCGGGCGGCGATTCCAACAGCCACTGGGACCATTCCTGGGAAGGCGGAATCGTCAGGGTCATGAGTCCGGAGACCGGCCGACGAGAAGCGACTGGTGTTGCGGAGGGCGGCACCGTCAAGCGCTGTCTCCGTATTCGCGCTTGTGATTCTGCCCTCCTCAAAAGGATCGACTTTTGAGGAATCCCTGATGAAATCTTCCCGTCTCGCCCTGGCCATCGCCCTGGCCTCCCCCGCGGCCTTCGCCGCCGATGACACACCCCGTTTCGATCACCAGCTGAAACTGCCGAACGTGGTGGTGACGGCGTCACGCACCGCCGAAGCCGGCAGCGACACCAGTGCCTCGGTCAGCGTGTTCACCCGCGCCGATATCGAGCGCCTGCGCCCGGCCAGCGTGCAGGAGCTGCTGACCCATGTGCCCGGCGTCCAGGTCGCCAACTACGGTGGCCGGGGCGCGGCCTACGGCCTGTACATT
>DATGNS010000080.1:0-25915 GCA_035306625.1 Pseudomonas sp.
GGATTGGGCATCGGCAGGCTCGTTGGCGGTACGGCACGGGGGCCGGTTTGTGCGGCTATAATGACCGGCCCTTTTCAACCGTCAAGCCAGCCGCGTTTCGTTCCGTGAAGCCGGTCGCGACAACCTTTTGGAGGATTCCCATGCCCTCGTTCGACGTGGTTTCCGAACTGGACAAGCATGAACTGACCAATGCCGTGGATAACGCCGTCAAGGAGGTGGAGCGCCGCTTCGACCTGCGCGGCAAGTGCAGCATCGAAGGCAAGGGCAAGGAGCTGACCATCACCGCCGAGGCCGAATTCATGCTCGAGCAGGTGCTGGACATCGTTCGCGGCAGCCTGGTGAAGCGCAAGATCGACGTGCAGTGCATGGAAGTGAAGGAGCCCTACGCGTCCGGCAAGGTGATGAAGCAGGAAGTGGTGTTCCGCGAAGGCATCGACAAGGAGCTGGCCAAGAAGATCGTCGCCCACATCAAGGATGCCAAGCTCAAGGTACAGGCCGCCATCCAGGGCGAGCAGGTGCGGGTCACCGGCAAGAAGCGCGACGACCTGCAGGAAGTCATCGCCTCGCTGCGGGCGCAGAGCTTCGACATGCCCCTGCAGTTCACCAATTTCCGCGACTGATCGAAAAGGGCCGCATCAAGCGGCCCTTTTTCATGGCCGGCTGTCCGGCTCGGTGATCGGCACCGCCCGCGGCTGGTGGCGGTCGCGCCCCCACTGCAGGCCGATGAGGATCAGCGTGGGGATGCCCAGCAGGGCGGTGATCACGAAGAAGTTCTGGTAGCCCTGGCTTTCCACCACGGCCCCCGAGTAGCCGCCCACCAGGCGCGGCAGCAGCAGCATGATGGAGCTGAGCAGGGCGTACTGGGTCGCCGAGAACCTCAGGTTGGTGAGGCTCGACAGGTAGGCGACGAAGGCGGCGGTGGCCAGGCCGCCGCTGAAGTTGTCGCAGCTGATGGTGACGATCAGCATGGACAGGTCGGGGCCGATATTGCTGAGCAGGGCGAACATCAGGTTGGTGGCCGCCGAGGCGACGCCGCCGACGAAGAGGATCGGCAGGATGCCGAAGCGCACGATCAGCAGACCGCCGGCGCCGGCGCCGAGCAGGGTCATGACCAGACCGAACAGCTTGCTGATGCTGGCGATCTCTTCCTTGCTGAAGCCCAGGTCGATGTAGAACACATTGGCCATCACCCCCATCACCGTATCCGACATGCGATAGGTGGCGATCAGCCCCAGCATCAGCAGCGCCTGCCAGCGGTAGCGCAGCACGAAATCGCTGACCGGGGTGAGCACGGGGGCCAGGCTACGGCGGCCGAAGGCGGACAGGCAGCCGGCGATCAGCACGGCATAGAGCAGGGCGCGCAGGAAGGCGCGGTCCTCGGTAAGCAGGTCCAGGGGCTGGCTGGCCAGCAGCGAGAAGCGGGTGTCGTACAACTGGGTGAACAGCGCCGGCACCGAGACCAGCAACACGATCAGCACCAGCACGGAGAGCAGCTGGCGCAGCAGGCCATACTGGCTGGCCGTCTGTTGGGGTTCCAGCTGGCGGGGTTCCCGGATGGTCAGGCTGGTGATCAGGCCGGGCAGCATCAGCGCGGCGAACAGCAGGTAGGTACCACTCCAGGCGGCGAAGTTGTAGACGCCACCGGTGGAGCCGAACCAGCTGGCAAAGTACAGGGCGCCGGCAGTGGCCAGCAGGGCGGCCACCCGATAGCCGGCCATGTAGCTGGCGGCCAGGGCCGCCTGGCGGCTGTCCTCGGCCACTTCCAGACGATAGGCATCGATGGCGATGTCCTGGGTCGCCGAGGCGAAGGCCACCAGCACGGCCAGGGCGATCAGCCATGCCAGGTGCTGCTGCGGGTCGAACAGCGCCATGCCGACCAGGCCGAGGATCACCAGGCTCTGGGACAGCACGAGCCAGGAGCGACGCCGGCCCAGACGGCCGAGCAGCGGCAGGCGCCACTGGTCGAGCATGGGCGCCCAGACCCATTTGAAGGCATAGGCCAGGCCGATCAGGCTGGCGAAACCGATGGCCTGCAGCGAGACGCCGGCCTCGCGCAGCCATACCGACAGGGTGGCGAACACCAGCATGTACGGCAGGCCGGCCGCGAAGCCCAGCAGCAGCAGTGCCAGGGTGGCGGGACTGGCATAGGCGGCGAGGGCGTCGCGCCAGGTGCGTTTGGTCATGGAAGAAGCGTTATCGGGCAAGAAGTCAGCATCTAACCGTAGTTTTCCTCGGGATGCCAGCCGTGCCGACGCAAGTCCACCCGATCACCGTCCAGCAGCAGGCCTTCGCTGCGCAGGCGGGCGCGCTGTTCATCGCCGGCCGGGCTGCCGGCGGGCAGGCTGAGGCGGCCGCCGGCGGCCAGGACGCGATGCCAGGGCAGACGGGTTTCATCGGGCAGTTGCGCCAGGGTGCGCCCGACCCAGCGGGCGGCACGCCCCAGTCCGGCCAGCTGGGCCAGGTGGCCGTAGGTCACCACCCGACCGGCTGGGACTCGGGCAAGGACGGCGTACAGGGCTTCGCGGCGCGCCTGGGGACTGTCGGGAGTCATGCGGGACGGTACTCGCAATTGAACGAAAAAGGGCACGTCTGTCGGCGGCGGGGTGCACCGCCGGGCTTGCAGCCGGATAATGCGCGGTTTTGATGGAAGCAGTGAAGTCAGTTTCTATGAAGTTGTTGCGAAGTGTAGTGTGCGCGCTGGCCACGAGCTGCGCACTCCCGGCGCTGGCCGATACGGTCTGGCTGAAGAATGGCGATCGCCTGACCGGCACCATCAAGGCGTTCGATGGGGGCAAGCTGGTGCTGCAGACTCCCTATGCGGGCGAGATGTCGATCAGCTGGTCCAGCGTGGCCACCCTGGAAAGCGACCAGGCGCTGATGATCAAGCAGAATCAGTACGAAGGCGAGGTGGCGCGCTCCCTGCAAAGCGCCGAGGAGGGCCATGTCACGCTTGCCAACGGCGAGCGACCCCGTACCGTGTCCCTCGACAGCATCCACCAGATCCTGCGGCCCAAGCCGCTGGTCCGCGACATGAGCTGGAAGGGCTCGGTCGACGTGGCCTTCCAGTACAAGGATGGCGCCAGCGAGACGGAAGACCACAACGCCAAGCTCGCCACCTCGGCCCGGCACGGCCGCTGGCGGCACAATGTCGGCGTGGAATACAACCGCGAGCTGAGCAATGACGTGGAGGTCGAGGACAACTACGACCTGGACTACGCGCTGGACCACTTCATCAGCGACCAGTGGTTCTGGCAGGGTCGCTTCGACTACCGGCGCGACAACATCGGCGAGGTGGAGCGGCAGCGCCAGCTGGGCAGCGGCCCCGGTTATCAGTTCTGGGACAACGAGCTGGGCGCCTTCTCCCTGGCCTCGCTGATCAACCGGACCGGCTACGACTATGCCGACGGTGGCCAGGAAGAGTTCATGTCCATGGCGCTGAAATGGCAGTACAACCGTTACCTGGTGGGCAAGCGCTTCGAGCTGTACAGCAATGGCGAGGTCGGCAAGCCCCTGAACAATGTCGCCGACTACTCGCTGGATGCCGAAGCGGGCGTGCGTTACCGGGTGACCGACTGGGCCTGGCTGAACCTGCGCGCCGAGAAGGATCTGGTCAAGGGCGGCAAGGACAACGCCAACCTGAACGAACAGCGCTACCTGTTCGGCGTCGGGGTGGGCTGGTAGGACCCCGGCGGGCGCCGGGGTCGCCCGGCGAGCCTACAGGCGCAGGCCGCCGTCCAGTTCCAGGATGCGCCCGGTGAAGTAGTCGTTCTCCAGGATGTAGGCTACCGAATGGGCGATCTCCTTCGGCTGGCCCAGACGCTGCAGGGGAATGCCGGCGGTCATCTTGGCCAGGGCCTCGGGCTTCATGCTGGCCACCATGTCGGTCTCGATGAAGCCGGGCGCGACACCGCCGACGCGGATGCCGTAGCGTGCCAGCTCCCTGGCCCAGACCACGGTGTCGGCGGCCACGCCGGCCTTGGCGGCCGAGTAGTTGGCCTGGCCCATGTTGCCGGCCCGGGAGATGGACGAGATGTTGACGATGGCACCCTGGCACTTGAGCTCGATCATCTTGGCCGCCACCTCGCGGGTGCACAGGAACACGCCGGTCAGGTTCACGTCGATCACCGCCTGCCACTGGGCCAGGCTCATCTTGCTCAGCTCGCCATCCTTGACCTTGATGGTCAGGCCGTCGCGCAGGATGCCGGCGTTGTTCACCAGACCGTGCAGGGCGCCGAAGTCCGCCGCCACGCGGTTGACCATATCAATGACCTGCTCCTCGCTGGCCACGTTGCAGATGTAGGCGCGGGCCTCGCCGCCGGCGTCCTTGCAGGCCGCCACGGCTTCGTCGAGCTTCTCCTGGTTGAGATCCACCAGCGCCAGGCGCGCCCCCCGGGCCGCCAGGTATTCGCCCATGGCGCGCCCCAGGCCCTGGCCGCCGCCGGTGATGATGATGACTTTGTCCTTGAGTTCCATGTTGTGTGCCCCTTGAGGTACTGCGGGTAGTTGCCTCGCCAGGGGACCCAGCGGCTATGCTGGGCCTCCATCCGTTTTCCCACGGGTTCAGCGAGGAGTCGAAATGAGCGCCATGGCCGCGAAGCATGCCCGAGAACTGCTGCTCAAGGAATACCGTGGCATGTTGGCCACTCACTCACAAAAGATGCCGGGCTTCCCGTTCGGTTCCGTGGTGCCCTACTGCCTGGACGGGCAGGGTCGGCCGCTGCTGCTGATCAGCCGCATTGCCCAGCACACCCGCAATCTGCGTGCCGATCCGCGCTGTTCGCTGCTGGTCGGCGAGCGCGACGCCGAGGACGTGCAGGCCGCCGGTCGCCTGACCCTGCTGGCCGAGGCGCACCAGCTGGATGACGACGCCGCTGTCGAGGCCGCGGCCGCCCGCTATTACCGCTATTTCCCCCAGTCACGGGATTTCCACCGCATCCACGACTTCGACTTCTGGGTGCTGCAGCCGGTGCGCTGGCGTTTCATCGGTGGTTTCGGTGCGATCCACTGGCTGGAAGAGGTCGCGTTGGCCAATCCCTTCGCCGGCGAGGTGGAAGCGGGCATGCTGGCGCACATGAACCGGGACCATGGCGCGGCGATCGCCCACTACCTGCGCCTCGCTGGAATAGAGGGCGACGCGGCCGAAATGGTGGGTATCGACAGCGAGGGATTCCATCTGCGCCTCGGCACGCGCCTGCACTGGCTGCCGTTTCCAACATCCTGTAACAGTCCGCGGGAAGTGCGGCAGGCCCTGGTACAACTGGCCCGGGCCGCCCAGTGGCCGTCGCGGGACGAGCGGGGCGGTTGAATTCCATTCCCGGCGCCGCCATCTAACGGGTATACGGAGCCACCGCTCCTCCTTTCCTGGAAGCCGTTCATGCCTGCCCTACTGTTGTTGTTCCTGCTGTTTCCGCTACTCGAGCTGGCCGTGATGATCAAGGTTGGCAGCGCCATCGGGGTGCTGGCCGTGCTGCTGCTGATCATCGGGGCGGGCATCGTCGGCGTCATGCTGATCCGCGTGGCCGGACCGGCCATGGCCCTGCGCGCCCGCGAGCGCCTGGCGCGAGGCGAGATGCCGGAAGGCGCGATGCTCGAGGGCCTGCTGCTGGCCGTCGGCGGCCTGCTGCTGCTGTTCCCCGGGTTCATCAGCGATCTGCTGGCGCTGGTCTGCCTGCTGCCCATGACCCGCCATCTGCTGCTGCGCAAGTTGCGCCAGAAGGCCGAGGAGCAGGTGCGTCGCCAGCGCGCCTTCGCCGACGACCTGGCGGCGCGCCAGTCCCAGCGCCCGAATGTGATTGACGGCGAATACAAGCGCCACGATCACTGAGCGATGGGGAAAATTTTCTTCGGGCTGCCCCTTGAAATGCGCCGGCCTGTCCCCAACTAGCTGTCACCGCAAGGTTTCTGCCTCGGCAGAGCAGTTTTCGCGGCTCGCACCATGCGCGCCGCTCCGGCCTCGCCGGAATCACTAACAGGCCGGTGGCATTCACCGGCGACAACCACTACTTGGGAGAAATCGACAATGGCACTTCGTCCTCTGAATGACCGCGTCGTCATCCGTCGCAGCGAAGAAGAAAGCAAAACCGCAGGCGGCATCGTGCTGCCGGGCTCGGCCGCCGAAAAGCCGAACCGCGGTGAAGTCGTTGCCGTGGGCGCCGGTCGCATTCTGGACAATGGTGACGTTCGTCCGCTCACCGTGAAGGTGGGTGACAAGGTGGTGTTCGGCCCCTACTCCGGCAGCAACACCATCAAGGTTGATGGCGAAGAACTGCTGGTGATGAGCGAGAACGAGATCCTCGCCATCATCGAAGACTGATTCCCGGTTACTCAATCAACCCCAACGAATTCGAGGAAAGAACATGGCTGCCAAAGACGTTAAGTTCGGTGATTCCGCCCGCAAGAAGATGCTGACCGGTGTCAACACCCTGGCCGACGCCGTGAAGGCCACCCTGGGCCCGAAGGGGCGCAACGTGGTGCTGGACCGCAGCTTCGGTGCACCGCTGATCACCAAGGACGGCGTGTCCGTCGCCAAGGAAATCGAGCTCAAGGACAAGCTGGAAAACATCGGTGCCCAGCTGGTGAAGGACGTGGCCTCCCGTGCCAACGACCAGGCCGGTGACGGCACCACCACCGCCACCGTGCTGGCCCAGGCCATCGTCACCGAAGGCCTGAAGTCCGTGGCCGCCGGCCTGAACCCGATGGACCTCAAGCGCGGCATCGACAAGGCCACCGCCGCCGTGGTCGCCGAGCTGAAGAACCTGGCCAAGCCCTGCGCCGACAGCAAGGCCATCGCCCAGGTGGGCACCATCTCCGCCAACTCCGACGAGTCCATCGGCAACATCATTGCCGAAGCCATGGACAAGGTTGGCAAGGAAGGCGTGATCACCGTCGAGGAAGGTTCGGGCCTGGAGAACGAACTGTCCGTCGTGGAAGGCATGCAGTTCGACCGCGGCTACCTGTCGCCCTACTTCATCAACAAGCCGGACACCATGGTGGCCGAGCTGGACAACCCGCTGCTGCTGCTGGTTGACAAGAAGGTCTCCAACATCCGCGAACTGCTGCCGGTGCTGGAAGCCGTTGCCAAGGCCGGTCGTCCGCTGCTGATCGTGGCCGAGGACGTGGAAGGCGAAGCCCTGGCCACCCTGGTGGTCAACAACATGCGCGGCATCGTCAAGGTCGCCGCCGTCAAGGCCCCGGGCTTCGGCGATCGCCGCAAGGCCATGCTGCAGGACATCGCCATCCTGACCGGCGGTACCGTGATCAGCGAAGAAGTGGGCCTGAACCTGGAAGGCGCCACCATGGAGCACCTGGGTAACGCCAAGCGCGTGGTCCTGACCAAGGAAAACACCACGATCATCGATGGCGCCGGCGCCCAGGCCGACATCGAGGCTCGCGTGGCCCAGATCCGCAAGCAGATCGAGGAAACCACCTCCGACTACGACAAGGAGAAGCTGCAGGAGCGCCTGGCCAAGCTGGCCGGCGGTGTTGCGGTGATCAAGGTCGGCGCGGCCACCGAAGTGGAAATGAAGGAGAAGAAGGCTCGCGTCGAAGACGCCCTGCACGCCACCCGCGCTGCCGTGGAAGAAGGCGTGGTGCCTGGCGGTGGTGTCGCCCTGGTACGCTGCCTGAACGCCATCACCGACCTGAAGGGCGCCAACCAGGAGCAGGACGCCGGTATCAATATCCTGCGTCGCGCCATCGAGGCTCCGCTGCGCCAGATCGTCACCAACGCCGGTGAAGAAGCGTCCGTGGTGCTGGACAAGGTGAAGCAGGGTTCCGGCAACTTCGGTTACAACGCCGCTACCGGCGAATACGGCGACATGATGGAAATGGGTATCCTCGACCCGGCCAAGGTGACCCGCAGTGCGCTGCAGGCCGCCGCTTCCATCGCCGGCCTGATGATCACCACCGAAGCCGTGGTGACCGATCTGCCGGAAGACAAGCCGGCTGCTCCGGCCATGCCCGACATGGGCGGCATGGGCGGCATGATGTAAGCCGACCGGCCCAGAGCTGTACCGGAAGCCCCGCCTTGTGCGGGGCTTTCCTTTTGGCGCGGTGTCGCCGCCGGTGGGCTACGTTCAGTAGCGAATGCACCGCCGCGAGCACCCGCCATGTCCGATCCGACTCCCTTCATCCTCGGCAGCGATCCGGCCGGCCGGCCGGTCACCCATCCGCTGCGCCTGACCAATCGCCATGGCCTGATCGCCGGCGCCACCGGCACCGGCAAGACCGTCACCCTGCAGCGGCTCGTGGAAAACTTCAGCGATGCCGGCGTGTCGGTGTTCGCTGCCGACGTCAAGGGCGACCTGTGCGGCCTGGGCGCGGTCGGCCAGCCGAGCGGCAAGGTGGCCGAGCGCATCGCCGGCATGCCCTGGCTGGCGCACCGTCCGCAGGCCTATCCGCTGACCCTGTGGGATATCCATGGGCGCTCGGGCCATCCGCTGCGCACCACCCTGAGCGAAATCGGGCCGCTGCTGCTGAGTAGTCTGCTGGAGCTGACCGACAGTCAACAGGCGGCACTCCATGCAGCCTATCGGGTAGCCGACCGGGAGGGCCTGCTGCTACTCGATCTCAAGGACCTCAAGGCGCTGCTCGACCACCTCGGCAACCAGCCTCAGGTGCTGGGTGAGGATACCGCGCTGTTCACCTGGGCTTCCGCCCAGGCCCTGCGGCGCCGGCTGGCGAATCTGGAGCAGCAGGGCGCGGAGGCGCTGTTCGGCGAACCGGCGTTGCAGCTGGAGGATCTGCTGCGCCCGGCCAGCGATGGGCGCGGCATGATCCACCTGCTCGACGCCCGCGGGCTGGTGCACGATGCACCGCGGGTCTATGCGACCTTCCTGCTCTGGCTGCTGGCCGAGCTGTTCGAGCAGCTGCCCGAGCGCGGCGATGCCGAGCGCCCGCTACTGACCCTGTTCTTCGACGAGGCACACCTGCTGTTCAAGGGTACGCCCCAGGCCCTGCGAGAGCGCCTGGAGCAGGTGGTGCGGCTGATCCGCTCGCGTGGGGTGGGGGTGTACTTCGTCACCCAGTCGCCCACCGATCTGCCGGATGCAGTGCTGGCCCAGCTGGGGCTGCGCATCCAGCACGCGCTGCGCGCCTACACGGTGCGCGAGCAGAAGGCGCTGCGAGCGGTGGCCCAGGGATTTCGGCCCAACCCCGAGATCGACACCCTGGTTGCCCTTACCGAGCTGGGCATCGGCGAGGCGCTGATCGGCACGCTGGACGAAAAGGGCACGCCGTCACCGGTGCGGCGCGTGGCGATCGCGCCGCCGCAATCGCGCATCGGGCCGCTTGCCGAGAAAGAGCGGGCGAGGGTGCTGCGCGACTCGGCTCTGGCCGGGCGCTACGAGCAGTCCGTGGATCGCGTATCGGCCTACGAGCTGCTGGCGGCGCGCGCCGCAGACAGCGCGGCGGCGATAGCGCCAGCCCCGGTGGAAGGTGTCGGACCCTTCGGTGACTTCCTGCAGCGCACCATGCAGGCCGCCGTCCGTCAGGCGGCCAGCCAGTTGGGGCGGCAGCTGGTGCGGGGCCTGCTGGGCTCGCTGCGTGCAGGGGAACGAAGACGCTGAAGGGCCTTCAGTTCATCTTGCTGTCGCTGCGCGCTTCGGCAGCCTTGGCAAGATCCTTGGCCATGCGCTCGAGTTCGCGCTGGAACACTTCGTCGGAATAAGTGGATTTCTTTCGCCAGGGTTTGCGGCCCGGATCGGGCTGCGCGGCGTAAGTGATGATTTCCCCGCCATAGACTTCCTTATAGCGGCTGGCTTGGCGTTCAAGTTCGGCACGAAGTTCTTCTTTGGTCACGATTTCCTGTCTTCAGTACGGTTGACGAATAAAGATGCCGAAGGCATCGGTTGGAAAAGTAACGGGTCCTAATGCGAGACGGCTTCTCGACGGGCCTGCTGGAATTATATGCCGGGTAATGAAAAACAGCCTGCGGGTCCGCTTGTTGCTAGCGTGATCGAGAACCCGGCAACGCCCTGACGGCGCGAGGAAAGAAGATAGCGATTCGGCCGCAAGGCGGCGAGTCCCGAGGGGCGCCGTCACCTGTCGTCCGCTCAACCTTTTGCCGCTGGCCAGTCGAGGCGTGTTTACATTATCGTAGTGTCACCTTTGATCCGCCTGGAAGTCATGATGTTGGAAGAAACCCTCGCGCAAATGGAGCAACTTATTGGTGATCTGCTCACCCAGAATCAGCAATTGCTGGCCAGTCAGGCCGAGTTGACCGAAGCCCTGGCGCAGATCAAGGAAGAGAACGACACCCTGCAATTGCAGGTCATGGAAATGGAAGAAAAACAGGGTATTGTGGTGGCCCGTCTGCAGGCCATGCTGCAGCGGGCCGGCAAGCAGGTAGCCGCCCCGGCAACCGGCACAGGTAATGTCATCGCCAGCGCATGAGCAACGATAACGCAGTCTCGGTTCTGAACTTCTTCGGCCGCGACTATACCCTCAAGGCTCCGAGCGGGAAGCAGAAGCTTCTCGAGGAATCGGCTGCGTTGTTGCGTGCTCATATCGCTGACATCCAGCACAAGCGGCCCACCCTGCGCTCGGACGAGCTGCTGCTGCTGGCCGCCCTCAGTGTCTGCTCCGCGCATCTGGAGATGCAGGAGCAGCACCGTCAGCAGCTGGAGGCCGTCGAGCAGCGCCTGCTGGCCACCCGCGACCGCATCCAGCTGCAGCTCGACCTGGCCGCCGGCTGATTTCCCTCCTGACACCGGTTTCACTGGCAGCCTGGTGAAAGCGGTCGATACTCGATCCGTTCATTTCCCATTCCTTTGAGGAACCCTTGATGAGACACCTCGTTGTTGCGGGGCTGGTGCTGACCCTGGCCGGTTGTGCCAATTCCGGCGCAGGCATGAATGAAGCCGCCCAGGTGGCGTCGGCCATCGCGTCCCAGTCGACTGCGGCCCAGCCGGGCACGCGTTCCACCATCACGGAGCTGATCGGCCTGTTCGCCGGCACGCCTGTTACCGGCCAGCAGGCGGTGGGTGGCACCGCCGCGCTGCTGGGGCTGGCGCAGAGCCAGCTGGGTGGTAACCAGTATGCACAGCTGGCCCAGCAGGTGCCGGGCCTGACCCAGCTCACCGGCAGCAATGCCATGGCCCCGCTGCAGAGCCTCGGGCTGCTGGGGAACGCCTATGGCGAGTCCCGCCTGGGCGAGGCGCTGAACAGCACGGGCAGCATGGCGGGCGTCAACCAGGCCTTCTCGGCCCTGGGCATGGACAGCAGCATGGTGGGTGTCTTCTCCAACCTGCTGCTGCAGTACTTCGGTGGCAAGGGAGTCAGCGCGCCGTTGCTGCAGAGCCTGGCCGGTGTCTGGGGTGTGCAGGGCTGACACGCGTCTCTTGCGAGACTTTCCGCTCAGGCGCCGGCCGGCGCTTGAGCCCAGCGATCGGACAGTCACCAGGGCAACGAGCCACGCACCGAGACAGGCATCATCCTGCATCCGGACAGGATGCGTCTGCGACGTGAAGGGAGAATTGATGCGTGGCCGAGGAACGGCCGAGAAGGAGAAGATGGAGCGGGCGATGGGAATCGAACCCACGTCATGAGCTTGGGAAGCTCAGGTAATGGCCATTATACGACGCCCGCAACGGGTGCATTTTTACCAGAAGGCATCGGAAAAATGAAGTCGTGAGCGCGGCTGTTGCAACATCTTGCGGCTGCACGGGTCCCATTTCTGTCCCGTTCACGATTGCGAGGACACGCCCATGCAAGCGCGTCTATCAGCCCTGCTTCCCGTCGTTGCGTTGCTGACCGCCTGCGCCGTCTCGACCCCACCCGCCACGGATTCGGCATTGGCCCGTTACGGCGCCAAGGCGCAGTTCACTCACTTCCGTCCCCTGCAGCCCGACTTCCGTGACCCGCCGGCCGGCGAGTATCGCCTGATCCAGGCGCGCGGCTACGAAGGGCGGGGACAGATCAGCCACTATCGTTGGGTGCGCGTGCCCCTGGAGTGAGGGCAGGCCGCAGCTGTCTGGCGAGGCACCAGGTACGAGGCTGGCGCTCGCCCGGCGGGCGCGAATGGCCGTTGCCGACTACGCTGTGGCGGATAATGCACCACGCTCGATTCACGGCTCGGCTGCCGGGCCACGGAGACAGGGATGTCACTGTTCAAGCAATTGCTGCTGGCCATCGGCCTGCTTCTTACCCTGGCCTACGCGGGGATCTTTCTGGTGAGCCTGGAAAGTTCCCGGGCGCAACAGCTGGCGCAACTGCAATCCCATGCCCAGGACGCCGCCACGGCGCTTGGCCTGTCGCTCGGTGATCATCTGGACGACCCGCAGATGGCCGGGCTGCTGGTCAGCGCCATGTTCGACAGCGGTTATTTCGAACGCATCCGGGTGGTCGACCCCGCTGCCGGACAGGTTCTGGCCGAGCGCAGCGCAACGGCCGGCGCGAGTCGCGTACCGGCCTGGTTCGTGGGCCTGATCGACCTGCCGGCGGTGCAGGCGGAGGCGCTGGTCAGCCATGGCAGGCAGCAGGCTGCCCGGGTACAGGTGGACGGCACCCCGCGTTTTGCCCTGGCCGCGCTCTGGAACATGGCACTGGGCAACCTGGTCTGGTTGCTCATCTGTGGCCTGATCGGCGCCGCGCTGGGCGGCTGGCTGCTGCGCCGGCAACTGCGTCCGCTGGCGGCCATGGCCCGGCAAGCCGAGGCGCTGGAACGTCGCGAGTTCATCTTGCAGCCGCGGCTGCCGTTCAGCCAGGAGCTGCGGCGTGCGGTTGTAGCCATGAATCGTCTGGTGGAGCGGCTGCGCGAGCAGTTTGCGGAGCATGCGCGGCGGGTCGAGGCGCTGCGCAGCGAGGCCTATGTCGATGCCCTGACCGGGCTGGCCAACCGGCGCAGCTTCGAGATGAGCCTGCGCGCCACCCTGGTGGACGAGGAGGCGGCGCGGCACGGCTTTCTGGCGGTGCTGCGTCTGCGGGACCTGAGTGAACTCAATCGCCGCCTGGGCGGCGAGGCGGTGGACGGGCTGATCTGCCATCTGGCCGGGCTGCTGCGGGACCGCAGCCCAGCGCTGCCCCAGGGCGCCCTGGCGGCTCGGGTGCGTGGCGGCGAGTTCGTCCTGCTGCTGCCGGGCCTGCTTGGCGAAGAGGCCGAGCACCTGGCAGAGGCGCTGCTGGAGGACCTGGCCGAGCTGCATGCCGCCACGCGCGAGGAGCCGCTGGCGCGCCTGGCCCTGGTGCCCTTTGCCGGCGGAGACGACCTGCCGACCCTGATGCACCTCGCCGACGAGGCGCTGGCCGGCAGCGCCAGCCCCTGGCTGCGTCTGCAACGGGCCGGCTTCGACGATACCCTGGAAGAGCGTCATCTCTGGCTGGCCCGCCTTGAGCGGGCCCTCGAACAGCGCTTGTTCCAGCTGCATTTCCAGCCGGTGGTAGAGGCGCGGGACCCGGACAACCTGCTGCACTACAAGGTGGTGGCCCGCCTGCCCGACGGTCAGGGCCGCTTCCTGCCGGCGGGTCGCTTCCTGCCCTGGCTGGAGCGCTTCGGCTGGCTGGCTCGCTTCGATCGCCTGATGCTGACGCTCGTCCTGGAGCAGATGGGGGCTCATCGTCTGCCCCTGGCCCTGAGCCTGTCCGGCGCCAGTCTGGAGTCGGCCCAGGCCCAGGCGGAGTTGCTGGCAGTGCTGCGCCGGCATACGGCGCTGAGCACCCGGCTGACCCTCGAGCTGAGCGGCAGCCAGCCGTTGCCCGCAGCCCGGCTGGAATCCCTGGCGCACAGCCTGCGCCGCCTGGGGTTCTCGCTCGGCCTGCAGCACTTCGGCGGCCGCTTCGGTGTGCTGGGCAACCTGTCGAGCCTGGGGCTGGCCTGGCTGAAGGTCGACGGCAGCTATGTCCAGCATCTCGATCAGCAGGAAGACAAGCGTCGCTTCCTGGCCGCCCTGCAGCAGGCGGCAGCCAGCATCGATGTGCCGCTGATTGCCGAGCGGGTGGAAACCGAGGCGGAGCTTCAGGCGCTGCGGGTACTGGGCTTCCAGGGCGTAATGGGACGGTTGTTCGGCGAGCCCGAGCCCTGGGCAGCGGTGCGACCACCGGTGCCCCTGGCCCGTCAGGCCTGATCCACCCGGATCAGCGGGTCGGCGCCGGCGATCAGGCTGTCCAGGGTACGGCCCGCCACATCCACTCCCTCCAGGCGGATCTGCAGGTCGGCGCGGGCCTGGGGATCGGCCACATCGTTCAGGTGCCCCCCGGAGCTGACCAGCAGGACCGTATCGCTGCCGTCGGCCAGCAGGCGCAGGTAGTTGTCGATGTTCCCGGCATGCTCTCCCTGCAGCAGGTCGCGCAGATCCAGGCGGTCGCCTTCCGCGGCATTGAAGTCATGGATGCGGTCCAGGTCCGCCGCGCCCGGTTGGCCGGCGTCCCCTCGGCGCCAGACGAACAGATCCGCGCCGCTGCCGCCGAACAGCTGGTCGCTGCCGCTGCCACCGCGCAGGACGTCATTGCCCCCCTGGCCGTAGAGCACATCGTTGCCGGCGCCGCCGTCCAGATAGTCATTTCCTCCTCGCGGATCGCCCGGCAGATTGAGTTCGCCATGGTGCTGGCGCAGGTATTCATAGAGTTGCGCCTGGGTGGCAGGTGCGCCCTGGCGCAGGCTGATGAAGGTTTCCAGGGCGGCAAGTCCGGAGCCGTCCGGCAGTGTGTCCGGGCGGGCCGGATTGCCATCGACGCCCCAGGGCAGCCGGTCGGTGTTGATGACATCGCCGAACAGGATGTCATCGCCGGCGCCTCCTAAGAGCCTGTCGTCGCCTGCCGGTACCGGCCTGGCGAGGCTCTGTCCGGGGCGCAGGGCAGCCTGCAGATCCTCGCCCCGGTCCACCACCGTGGCCTCGCCGGCGGGACCGCTGACCCAGCGCGCAACGCCATCGGCGTCCGCCAGCCAGACGCCACGCTCGCTGGTCGAAGTGCTGGTGTCGAAGAACGCCAGGTGCTCGGCGTTCACGCCCTGACCCATGCCGATGGCATGCACGGTGCTCTGGGCGGCCAGCGCTGCGAAGCTGGCGATGGCCTGCTGCAGGGCCTCGGCCGTGGGGATGCTGCTGCCGGTCAGGTGTCCGGCCGGCGAATAGTACTGGGTCGGATTGCCATCGGTAAGGAAGAAGGTCAGGTTCTCGTGGCCCTGGCTCGGCTGTCCGGAAAACCAGGCGCTGGCCGCCTCGAAGCCTGCCTGATAGTTGGTGCCGCCGCTGTAGTCGAAGTGCTCGGGGCCCAGCTCGGCCAGTTGGGCGAGCAGCCGGTCGATGCCGTCGCTGTCCAGGTCGGCCTGGCTGATCTGCAGTGTCACGTGGGAGGCGAAGCCGATCACCGCCAGGTTGATGACGCCGTCATGTCCGCGCAGTTGCTCGGCGAGATTGATCAGCGCATCGCGCACCATCTCGATGCGTGACCGCTCCGTCTGGGGGACGCCCGCCGCCATGCTGCCGGAAATGTCGATGAGCAGGGCGATGTTGTAGTCCTGGCCCGGCTGCCAGACGCGCTCGATGCCACCGCTGTCGCCCAGCAGGATATCGTTGCCGCCACCGCCGGGCAGTTCGTTGTCGCAGTTGGGGTTCTCGGGAACCACCAGGCGGCCCTCGCTCAGGGTGAAGCGCTGCGGGGCGGAGGTGTCGGCATCGGGCAGGCCGCCGTTGTCGCGAATGCGGAACTGGAAGCTGGCCTCGCCGCCGCCAGGCTGGAAGGACAGGCGACCGGCGGCGATGTCGGCAAAATCGATGGCCTGTCCGGCCGCCACCGGCTGGCCATCCAGCAGCAGGCGGCCGCACTCGGGCAGGCTGTCGACGATCAGTTGCAGCGGTTGGTGATGCTGGCCATGGGCGGCGTCGCGGGCATCCTGGAACGGGAAGTCCTCGGGGCTGAACAGGTAGGTCTGGTTCATGTCGAGGCTGACCGTCACGTCGTCCGAGGTGGGCGCGTCGTTGGCCGGCAGGATGTCGATACGCAGTTCGGCCTCGAGAACCCTGCCCGCATCATCGACCCGGAAGCGGATATCCGGCAGGACGCCGTTCCAGTCCGCGTTCGGCACGAACTCATAACGCCCGTCGGCGTGCAGGATCAGGCTGCCCTGGGCCAGCTCCACCCGGCTGCCGGCGGCATGCAGGGTTCCGTCGATGCGGAAATCCAGCAGGCGCAGCCCGCTGTCGGCGGCAAACAGGCGGCCCTCCAGCGGGCGATCCTCCAGTCCGCTGGCCTGCACGTCGGCCAGCAAAGTCTCTGTCGCGGCCAGCTGGCGATCCTCCTCGAACGCCATGGTTGGCGGACGGTGCTCCAGGTCGGCCATGCCGAACTCGCCGGCGGCATCCACCTCGCCACCCACGGTATCGAGAATCACGAAACTGCGCCGACCGCCCGCGGGCCGGCCGGGCTCGTCGGGTGTGGCGGGGCCGCCGCTGGGGGGCTCGAACAGCCGTGACGGGTCGACGCCTGCCAGCAGCGGGTAGCGGATCTCGCGCACCTCCTGCACGGCCTCGCCCACATGGTCCGGGTTGCGCGGGCCCCGGGGCTGGGTCCACTGGCTGTCACGGCCGAGGTCCAGCATGCGGCCGTCGGCGAGGGTGAGGCTGATCATGTCCTCGCCGGTCAGGCTGACGATCTGTTCCCCTTCGTGGACCTGCGCGCCCTTGGCAAGCAGGCGGCGCAGGCCGTCGGGCGAACGGGCGTACACCTGCCCGATCACGGTGTGGACGGTGGCATAGACGGAGGCCATGGGCAGATCTCTCCTTGATCCTGTGGTGGGCATCCCGGCGGTGTGAACCGCAGCCCCACACTTATAGTCGAGTCTGGCGGAGTGAGTGGCGCTTCCTTGACATGTCGCCAATGTCTTGTCTATGCCTTTGGCATCCGTGCGGGGGCTTCGGCCGGGCGAAGGGATCGCCGCCCCGCACCGCTACGTCCAGTGGAAAGCCCTCTCGTGAACAAGGATCGTCTCACCATGCGCAAGTCTCTTCTTGTGGTTCTGCCCTGTGTATTGGGGCTCACCGCGCCGGTCCAGGCGCAGAGCCTGCCGCAGGCGGTGCAACAGGCGCTGGAGGTGCATCCGGAGGTGCGCGCCGGGGTGAATGGTCGGCTGGCCGCCGACTTCCAGCTCAAGGCAGCCCGAGGCGCCTACTGGCCGAAGGTGGATCTGTTCGCCGGCTACGGTCGGGAAGGCAGCGACGAACCCGGCACCCGGCGCGGCGACGATCACTGGACCAGTCTGACGCGCAGCGAATCCAGCCTGCGCATCCAGCAGCTGGTGTTCGACGGTTTCGCCACCGACAACGAGGTACAGCGCCGCAAGGCAACCGTGGACGCCCAGGCGCATGCCCTGCTGGCCACCTCCGAACGCACCGCCCTGCAGGTGGTGGAGGCCTACCTGGACGTGCTGCGTCGCGAGGAGCTGGTGCGCATCGCCAAGGACAACGTGCGCGCCCACCAGCGCGTCTACGACCAGATTCGCCTGCGCAGCGAGCGCGGTGTGGGCAGCGCCTCGGACCGCGACCAGGCGGATGCGCGCCTGGCCCAGGCGCGCAACAACCTGACCACCGAGCAGACCAATCTGGAGGATGCCAGGGTTCGCTTCTTCAGCCTGGTGGGACGCCCGCCGCAGGAGCTGACGCTGCCGCCGGGCCTGCCCGGGCACCTGCCGCCCAGCCTGGAACAGGCGCGCCTGCGCATGATCGACAACAACCCGCTGCTGCGCGCCGCAGACGCCGACATCCGCGCCGCGGAGAGCCTGTACGAGGCGGCCAGGGCGCCGTTCTACCCGCAGCTGAACATCGAGCTGTCGCGCAGCGCCGACAACAATCTGGACGGCCAGCGCGGCCATGTGAACGAATGGCAGGCCATGCTGCGCATGCGCTACAGCCTGCTGGCCGGCGGCAGCGACCGTGCCGAGCGGGAGGCCCGCTCCTATCAGGTGGCCCAGGCGTGGGATGTGCGCATCAATACCCTGCGCCTGCTCAGCGAGGATCTGGGTCTGGCCTGGAACGCCCTGCACAATGCCCGGGAGCAGAAGGCGGTGGCCTATGACTACGTGCGCTACAGCGAACGGGTCAAGGAGGCCTACCAGAAGCAGTTCAGTCTCGGCGACCGTACCCTGCTCGACCTGCTGGACAACGAGAACGAGCTGTTCGCTGCCCAGCGGCGGCTGGTGGATCTGACCTACACCGAGCTGTACAGCCAGTACCGCATCAAGGCCGCCGAGGGCGAGCTCCTGCAGAGCCTGGGTGTGGTTCCGCCGATGGAGGCGGTGGCGCTCAGCCGGCCGGCGCTACGGCGGGACGATCTGCTGCCAAGCCTGAACTGACGGGTGACGACCGTGGGCATGCAGGCCGAACGGCCAGGCCAGGTGCTGTCCGAGTTCGCCGCGGACGATCCGCTGCTCGACGGGTTGCTGCTGCTGTGCCGCCTGCGCGGGCGTGCATCGAGCCGCTCGCGTCTGCTGGCCGGCCTGCCGGTCCCGGCCCAGCGTCTGACCGAGGAACTGCTGCCCCGTGCCGCCGCACGGGCCGGCCTGCAGGGGCGCTGGCTGAACCGCACCCTGGCGGAGATACCGCAGCATGCCCTGCCGGCGCTGCTGCTGGTGCGCGGCGGCGGGGCGCTGGTCCTGCTGGAGCGGGGCGAGTGCCGCGCGCGGGTGCTGGTGGTCGAGGCGGGCGGCGGCGAGGCCTGCCTGGAACTGCACGAGCTCGAGGCCCGCTACAGCGGCCGGGTGTTCTTCGCCCTGCCGCACCATGCCTTCGACCTGCATCCGGAATCGCCGGTCCCGCGTACCCGGGCCTGGTTGCGCGACACCCTGTGGCGCTCGCGCTGGCTGTATGCCGATGCCCTGGCGGCCAGCCTGCTGATCAACCTGATCGGCCTGTTCGCGCCGCTGTTCGTGATGAACGTCTATGACCGGGTGATCCCCAACCAGGCGCTGGCCACCCTCTGGGTGCTGGCCATCGGCATCGTCGGTGCCTACCTGTTCGACCTGCTGCTCAAGAGCCTGCGCGGGCTGTGCCTGGACCTGGCCGGACGCCGGACCGACCTGATCGTCTCGGCGACGCTGTTCGAGCGCATCCTCGGCATGCCCCTGGCCCTGCGCCCTGCGCGGATCGGCAGCTTCGCCCAGAACATCCACGACTTCCAGGGACTGCGCGACTTTCTGTCCTCGCTGACCCTCACCAGCCTGATCGACCTGCCGTTCTGCCTGCTGGTGCTGATGGCCATCGCCTGGCTGGGCGGCCCGCTGGTCTGGGTGCCGCTGCTGGCCTTCCCCCTGACGCTGGGGCTGGGATGGCTGTTGCAGGCGCCCCTGAAGGCCAGCCTGGAACGCACCATGACGCTGGCCGCCGAGCGGCAGTCGACGCTGATCGAGACCCTCGGCGGCCTGGATGCGCTGAAGGCCAACAATGCCCAGGGCGAACGTCAGTATCTCTGGGAGCAGACCGTCGGCACGCTGGGGCGGCTGGAGCTGCGTACCCGCCAGCTGTCCAGCCTGGTGCTCCACCTGGGACAGGCGGTACAGCACCTGAGCGGGGTGGTGCTGATCGTCTGGGGGGTCTACCTGATTGCCGGAGGGGCGCTGAGCATGGGCGGCCTGATCGCCTGCTACATGCTCAACGGTCGCGCCCTGGCGCCCCTGGGCCAGTTGTCCGGCCTGCTGACCCGTTATCAGCAGGCGCGCCTGACCCGGCGCAACGTCGACCAGATGATGGCCCTGCCGCAGGAGACGCAGCAGGGCGGGGCGCGCTTCGCCCCCAGCGGCCTGCGCGGCGAGATCGAATGCCGCGGACTGACCTTCCGCTATCCCGGCCAGCCCGAGCCGGCACTGCGCGACCTGAACCTGCAGATCGCCGCGGGCGAGCGCGTGGCTGTTCTCGGCCGCAGCGGTTCGGGCAAGAGTTCCCTGGCGCGCCTGCTGGTCGGCCTCTACCAGCCGGAGAAGGGCAGCCTGCTGCTCGACGGCCTGGATCTGCGCCAGCTGGATCTGGTCGAGGTGCGACGCCAGGTCGGCTATGTGCCCCAGGACATCCAGCTGTTCAGCGGCACGCTGCGCGACAACCTGACGACCGGGGCCCGCCAGGTCAGCGACGAGCGCATGCTGCAGGTGGCGGAGCTGACCGGCGTGCACGGCTTCGCCCAGCAGCACCCCCAGGGCTACGACCTGCCGGTGGGTGAGCGGGGACAGCAGCTGTCCGGCGGCCAGCGTCAGCAGGTGGCCCTGGCCCGTGCGCTGCTCCTGGACCCGCCGCTGCTGGTGCTGGACGAGCCCACCAGTGCCATGGACGCAGGCAGCGAGGAGCGACTGATCCGCCAGCTAGGGCCGTTGCTGGCCGACAAGACCCTGGTGCTGGTTACCCACCGACCCTCATTGCTGAGTCTGGTGGACCGGGTGCTGGTGGTCGATCGCGGTCGCCTGGTGGCCGACGGACCGCGGGAGGCGGTGCTCGCCGCCCTGCGCGAAGGACGCCTGCATGTTGGCTGATACCTACGGAGGCGAGCCGGGGGACCTGCCGCGCGTGGCCCGGCTGACGCTCTGGAGCCTGCTGGGCTTCTTCGCCTTCGCCATCCTCTGGGCGCATTTCGCCGTCGTGGACGAGGTGACCCGTGCCGATGGCAAGGCAATTCCCTCGTCGCGCCTGCAGAAGATCCAGAACCTGGAGGGCGGCATCGTGGCCGAACTGTTCGTGCGGGAGGGACAGCTGGTGGACGCCGGCGCGCCTCTGGTGCGGCTGGACGAGACCCGTTTCGCCTCCAGCATGGAGGAGGCCGAGGCGGATCGGCAGGCCCTGCTGCTGCGCATCGAGCGTCTGGAAGCCGAGGTACAGGATCGCGAACCCCACTTTCCCGCCGAACTGGAGCGGGTGGTGCCGGTGCTGGCGCGCAACGAGCTGGCCCTGCACGCCGGACGCCAGCGGCAGTTGCGCGAGGAGATCGCCGGCCTGGAGGCACAGCTGGAGCAGCGCCAGCAGGAGCTGCGCGACTTCCTGGCGCGCCGCGAGCAGTACACTGCCACCCTGGCGCTGCAGGCCCGGGAGATCCGCATGTCCGAACCGCTGGTGGCCGAGGGCGCGGTGTCCCAGGTGGAGATCCTGCGCCTGCAGCGGGCCGAGCTGGAGACCCGCGGGCAGCTGGAGGCCACCCGCCTGGCGATCCCTCGGGCCGAGGCGGCGATCCGCGAGGTGGAGCGCAAGATCGACGAGACCCGCTCGCGGTTTCGCAACGAGGCGCTGACGCGACTGAACGAGGCGCGTGCCGAACTGAACCGGCTGAATGCCACCGGCCGGGGACTGGAGGACCGACTGCGGCGCACCCTGGTCACCTCGCCGGTGCGCGGGGTGGTGAAACGCCTGCAGGTGAATACCATCGGCGGTGTGATCCAGCCGGGCAGCGATCTGGTGGAAGTGGTGCCTCTGGATGACCACCTGCTGATCGAGGCACGGGTTCGTCCGCAGGACATCGCCTTTCTGCACCCGGGCCAGCCGGCCATGGTGCGCTTCACCGCTTACGACTACACCATCTACGGCGGCCTGCCGGCGCGGCTGGAGCAGATCGGCGCGGACACCATCAGCGACGAGAACGGCAACAGCTTCTACCTGGTGCAGCTGCGCACCGATCGCAGTCATCTGGGCAGCGAGGAGGAGCCGTTGCTGATCATCCCCGGCATGATCGCCTCGGTGGACATCGTCACCGGTCGCAAGAGCATCCTCAGCTATCTGCTCAAGCCCATCGTGCGGGCGCGCAGCGAAGCTTTCCGCGAGCGCTAGATTTCGTACCGCAGGCGTTGGCCCGGTCGTTCCGTGCCGCAGGGGGCTCCGCTGCGGCCAGCCAGACACGCGATCCGAGCCGCATGTCGCCTTGCCTGACCGCTCGCCGTCCGTTTACTGCTGATCAGTGAACAGTTTCTGGATCGCGGAAAAGTCCTGGCCGGCCAGGCCGCGCTGCTCCAGCAGCCGGTAGAGGTTGAGGGCCAGGCTGCCCATCGGTATGGCGGCGCCGGCCTTCAGGGCGGTTTCCTGGGCCAGGCCCAGGTCCTTGGCCATCAGCCCGGCCAGGAATCCCGGCTGGTAGCCGTGCGAGGCCGGGCTGTTGGGCTGCACGCCCGGCCAGGGGTTGTAGCGCTCCAGAACCCAGTTGCCGCCGGAGCTCTGGCGCATGATCTCGGCCAGCACGCTGGCATCCAGGCCGCAGCGGGTGCCCAGCGCCATGGCCTCGGCGGTGCCGATCATCTGCACCGCCAGCAGCAGGTTGTTGCACAGCTTGGCGAGCTGCCCGGCGCCCTCGAAGCCGGCATGGAAGATGTTGTGGCCCATGGCCTCGAAAATCGGCCTGGCCCGCTCCAGGGCGGTGGCGGACCCGCCGACCATGAAGGTCAGGCTGCCGGCGGCGGCCCCGGTGGTGCCGCCGGACACCGGCGCGTCCAGCATGTCCAGTCCGCGGGCGGCGGCGGCCCGGTGCACCTGGCGGGCCGAGCGCGGGGAAATGGTGGAGCACTCCAGGATCAGGGTTCCGGCGGCCAGTTGGGTGAGCAGGCCATGTTCGCCCAGGTACAGCTCCTCCACCTGGCTGCTGGCCGGCAGCATGCTGATCACCGCCTCGGCGTCGCGCGTCGCGTCCTCGGCGGAGCTGGCGGCGCGGGCGCCCTCGCTGGCCAGCTGGGTGACGGTGGCGCCGACCAGATCGAAGCCGGCCACCGCATGCCCGGCCCTGACCAGGTTGCGGGCCATGGGCAGGCCCATGTTGCCGAGACCAATGAAGGCGATGCGGGCCATGGCGTTTCCTCCCCCGGAAATGGCGTCTCAAGCACTATAGGTCGGCGAGCGGGTGCGGGCCCTCCCAGCAGGGTTGAAAGTGTGCGGCGACGACGGCCTGCGGCACCTGCTGCACGTCGGGCCAGTGCCAGCGGGGCCGGTTGTCGCGGTCGATCAGGCGGGCGCGCACGCCTTCGGCGAACTCCGGGTGGCGACAGCAGTTCAGGCTCAGGGTGTATTCCAGGCGGAACACCTCGGCCAGCGACAGGTGGCGGCTGCGCCTGAGCTGCTCCCAGACCAGGTGCGCGGTCAGCGGGCAGCCTTCGCGCAGGGTCTGGCCGGCACGACTGAACAGCGGCTCCTCCTCCTCACACAGGCTGCTCATGGCTTGCCAGGCCGCTGGCAGGTCGGCCACGTCCAACAGGGCGTCGATGCGCGGGCGCAGAGCCGCCCAGCGGCACTCGGGCAGTTGTCGGCGGGCCTCCTGTTCCAGCGCCTTGAGCAGGCTCAGCAGCTGGTGCTCAGGCTGGCGCTGCCAGTTCAGCTGGGCCAGGCCATCCAGCAGGGCCTCCTGCTGGTCATCCAGCAGCACCCGGTCGGCCAGCCCCAGGTACAGGGCGTCCGCGGCGGACAGCTGCACGCCGCCCAGGGCCAGGAACAGGCCGACGCGCCCCGGCAGGCGGGACAGGAACCAGCCGGCGCCCACGTCGGGGTACAGGCCGATGGAGATTTCCGGCATGCACAATCGCGACGAGGGGGTGACGATGCGAATGCCCGCGCCCTGCAGCAGGCCCATGCCGCCGCCCATCACGTAGCCGTGTCCCCAGCACAGCAGGGGCTTGGGGAAGGTGTGCAGGCGGTAGTCGAGCCGGTATTCGTCGGCGAAGAAGCGCGCCGCCAGCGGCGGCACCTCGCCGGGGTGCTGGCGGCAGGCGTCCACCAGCTGGCGGACGTCGCCGCCCGCGCAGAACGCCTTCTCGCCGCTGCCGCGCAGCAGCACGCAGGCGATGTCGGGATCCTCCGCCCAGGCCTCCAGCCGCTCCCTGAGCGCCTCGATCATCGGCAGGCTCAGGGCATTGAGGCTCTGGGGCGCGGCCAGGGTGGCCACGCCGATGCGCTGGCCGTCCAGGCCGCGGCGCTCCTCGAAACGTACCGGCGCGTTCATGCGTTGCGCCAGCGCGGTTCGCGCTTTTCCAGGAAGGCGTTGACGCCCTCGCGGGTGTCGGCGGCGTCGAACAGATCGACGAAGCGCTCGCGCTCGGCGCTCAGCCAGCTGTTCGGGGCCCGCTCCCGGGCGCCCTGGATCAGCGGCTTGATGGTGCGCACCGCCACCGGGCTCTGCCGCTCCACCCGTGCCGCCAGCAGCAACGCCCGGTTGCGGGCCTCGCCCTCGTCCACCAGCTCCTCGATCAGGCCGATGCGCAGGGCGGTCTGCGCATCGATGCGTTCGCCGCAGAGGATCATGCGCTTGGCCCAGCCTTCGCCCACCAGCCAGGGCAGCGCCTGGGTGCCGCCGGCACAGGGCAGCAGGCCCACCGAGGCCTCGGGCAGGGCCAGCTGCGCCTGGCGTTCGGCGATGCGGATGTCGCAGGCCAGAGCGCATTCCAGGCCGCCGCCCATGGCGTAGCCGTTGATGGCGGCGATGGACACCCCGCGAAAGTCGCGCAGGGCCTCGAAGGCCTCGCCGAACAACCGGGCCATGTCGCGGGCGCGGGCCTTGTCGCCGTCGGCAAACAGTTTCAGGTCGGCACCGGCGCTGAAGAAGCGCTCGCCCTGGCCGGTGATCACCAAAGCGTAGATGTCATCGTCGCGATTCAGGTGGTCCATCAGCAGCTTCAGGCCGATCAGCGAATCGCGGTCCCAGGTGTTGGCGGGCGGATGGTTGATGGTGATCAGCGCGGTATGGCCGATCTTTTCCACGGTGAGCTTGTGGGTCAGCTCCAGGGGAATGGACTGGTAGGGTTCCACGGCATGGGTCATGGTGTACGGCGTCCTCCGGTTACAGCGAATCGAGCGGTCCGTCACGGGCCAGCAGGCGACGAGCGATGATGACCCGCATGATTTCGTTGGTGCCTTCCAGGATCTGGTGCACACGGGTGTCGCGCACCCAGCGCTCCAGGGGGTAGTCATTGAGGTAACCATAGCCGCCGTGCAACTGCAGGGCCTGGTTGCAGAGCTCGAAGCACTGGTCGGTGGCGAAGCGCTTGGCCATGGCACAGTACAGGCCGGCTTCGGGGTGGCCGCGGTCCAGGCGGTCGGCGGCCAGACGCACCATCTGCCGGCTGGCGACCAGGGCGGTGAGCATGTCGGCCAGGCGAAACTGCAGGGCCTGGAAGTCGGCCAGGGGGCGGCCGAACTGCTGGCGCTCGCCCAGGTAGCGGCAGGTCTGCTCCAGGGCGGCCTGGGCGGCGCCCAATGAACAGCTGGCAATGTTGATGCGTCCGCCATCCAGGGCGCGCATGGCGTAGGAGAAGCCCTGGCCTTCGGTGCCGACCAGCTGGCCGGCCGGCACGCGCACGTTGTCGAAGTGGATGGTGCGGGTCGGCTGGGCACGCCAGCCCATCTTGATCTCGTTGCGTCCGTAGCGGATGCCGGGTGCGTCGGCCTCGACCAGGAAGCAGGAAATGCCCCGCGCGCCCGCCTCGCCGGTGCGCGCCATGACCAGCAGCAGCTGGGTGGCGCCGGCGCCGGAGATGAAGCACTTGCTGCCGCTGAGCAGGTAGTGGCCGCCGTCGCGCCGGGCGCGGGTCTGCAGGTGCGCGGCGTCCGAGCCGACTTGCGGTTCGGTCAGACAGTAGGAGGCCAGCAGCTCGCCGCTGATCAGGCGCGGCAGCCAGGCGGCCTTGAGCGTCGGGGCGGCGAAGCTGGCGAGCACCCAGCCGACCATGTTGTGGATGGTCATGTAGGCGGCCGTGGCCACGCAGCCGGCCGCCAGTTGCTCGAAGATCAGCGAGGCGGACAGTCGCGACAGGCCCAGGCCGCCGTCCGCGGCGTCCAGGTACAGGGCAAGGTAGCCCTGGCTGGCGGCGCGGCGCAGGACCTCGACCGGGAAGTGGTGCTCACGGTCCCAGTCGGCGGCATGGGGCGCCAGCTCGTGGCTGGCGAAGGCGCGGGCGCTGTCGATCAGCAGCCGTTGTTCGTCACTCGGTTCGAAGTCCATGGGGACCTCACTGGAGTTTCTCCGGTTGGCCGGCGGCGCGGCG
>DATGNS010000081.1:0-4475 GCA_035306625.1 Pseudomonas sp.
CTCCCGGTGGCGCGGCAGCCCCATGTGGCTGGCCACGTCCCAGAAGCCGAGCAGCCCGAAGGTGCTGTTGAACAGCACGCGGGCGGTGGTCTCCATGGAGCGCATGCCCTTGAGCTGCAGCAGGCTGTTGGCCAGGCTGCCCACATCGGCGAGGTTGTTGAAGAAGTTACTGACGCCGGTACGCACCACCCGTGGCGTCACCGCCTGGTAGGTGTTCACCACCGGCAGGAGCACGCATTCGTCGAAGCGCAGGTTGAAGTGGTAGACCCGGCGGTTCCAGGGTTCCAGCGGGTCGGGGATGGCCAGTGCCAGCAGCGTCGAGCGTTCGAACTCGCGCTGGTCCAGGCTGGGGTTGAAGGTCAGGCGTTCCAGCGGGCGGGTGAAGCCATCCTCGTCGGCCACCGTCGGCTGCGCCTGGGCCGGCGGCTGGGGCAGCACGGCGGCCAGCAGGAGCAGGGTCAGCAGGGTGAGGCGCGATCGGAGCATGGCGAAGGTTCCTACTGACGCATGAAGTCCAGCATGGCCTGGGTATTCACCCGGTAGTCCATGTTGCCGCAGTGGCCGCCGCGCGGGTACAGGGTCAGCCGTTCGCCCAGGGTGCGGCGCAGGAAGCCCAGGTCGCCGGGGCCGAGAATGATGTCGTCGGCGTTGTGCATCGCCGCGATCTTGTCACTGCCGCGCAGGTAGTCCTCAAGGGCGTAGAGGCTCACCGCGTGCACCAGTTGCGGCAGGCTGCCACCATCGAATCGCTTGCGCCACAGGGGAACCAGCTGTTCGGCCATGTAGCAGTCGAAGTCGCACATCAGGGCCTGCTGGAAGAAGGGGGTGATGCGAGTGCCTTCGCTGATCGGATAGTCGGGTGGTGTGATGAGGCCGCGGCGGTTGATCAGGTCCGAGGTGAAGACGATGTCGGCGGCGGAGAAGCGGAAGGAGGTGCCGATCAGCATGGCCATCTCCTCGTCGCTCAGACGCTGGCCTGATTGCTGGAAATCGAACAGCAGCGCCGCATTCAGGTCCATGCTGCCCTTCTGCTGGAAATAGCGGGTGATCTTGTCGAACATCCGCTCGTAGAAGGACTCGACGTCATGAACGTCGGCCACCTGGGTCTGCACCAGGCGGTCCAGGTTGGTCACCGAGGTGTAGAGGTTCACCGGCGGGTTGATCATCAGCACGCGACGGAAGTTGAAGTGCCGGCGTTGCTCGTCCAGATGGCTGACAAAGGCCGCATGCAGGCCGCCGAGGCTGTAGCCGGTCAGGTGATAGCCGCTGACCTCCAGGCGCGGATGGTTGGCCATTATCGCCTGCATCACCCGGTAGAGGTCATCGGCGTCCTCGCTGGACAGCCCCGGGGTGGCCGAGCGCGAGGCGGCGGCCATGAAGTCGTAGCTGGTAGGGGAGGAGAGCTGTACCACATGAAAGCCGCCCTGGTAGAACACCTTCTTGAGCAGCTCCATGTTGGCCGCGGCGTAATGGGCACCGGTACCGGCGATGATGAAGATCAGCGGCGCCGGACCGTCCTGACGGGCCAGCCGGTAGCGCAGCTTCTTCACTGCCCAGAAGTTGGCCGGCAGGCGATGCTCGCGCTCCGGACGCAGCAGCAGGCTGTGGTCGTCCTGGCGAATCTCGTCATCCGCGGGCAGCTCCGGGCGCAGATCGGGCGGCGTGCCGGCAATGGTCGCCTCGAAGGGGTTTTCCAGCGGAAAGCCGTAGGCCTCGGCGGACAGGTCGGCAGCCAGGGTCGGAGCGCAGGCCAGCAGGCCGAGCAGGCAGGCAACAGGTAGTGGGTACGGCATGATCGGCTCGAGTCGAGTGCGGGGGGTACGACGCTTGGACAACGCAGCGAGCGAAGTATGCCCCGGGCGTGAGCGCAGCGGCTATTCTTCGGCCCAGACCGTGCGGGGGAGCGCAACCGATGAGTTCGATACCGGCACGCAAGGTGGGTGTGTGGCTGGCCCTGCTGGTCTGGGTACTGGCCTGCTGCGCGCTGCGCTTCGGCTTCCTGGAGCAAGAACGCTGGCTGGGCTGGTGCGCCGACACGCCCGCCGCGCTGGCCTGCCGGGTGCGCGCCGGGCTGGGCTGGGCCATCCATGTGCGGGTGCTGGCCTGGCTGGCGCTGCCACCCGCGCTGCTGGCTTTCGTCCTGCCCGGCCGGTGGGGGCGCCGGCTGGCCGCTGTCGCCCTGGTGCCCGCGCTGGCCGGGCTGGTGCTGTATGCCGTGACCCCGGCCTCGTTCGCCACCCTGCTGGCGCTGCTGCGCCTGGTGCGCGACGAGATCCTCAGTGACGCCAGAAGGTATGGGTGAACAGCACCAGCACGGTGATGATTTCCAGCCGGCCCAGCAGCATGCCGGCCGACAGCAGCCACTTGGCGGCATCCGGCAGGCTGGCGAAGTTGCCGGCCGGGCCGATGATCGAGCCCAGCCCCGGCCCCACGTTGCACACCGCCGTGGCCGCGCCGGACAGCGCGGTGAGCGGATCCAGGCCCAGCAGGGCCAGGCCCAGGGCCACCACGCCGATGGTGATGGTGAAGAAGAAGGAGAAGGTCAGGATCGAGCGGACGATTTCCTCGTCCAAGGGGTGGCCGTTGTACTTCTGCTGGATCACCGCGCGCGGGTGGATCAGCTGCTGCATGTTGGCGCGCAGCAGGGTGTAGGCCACCTGGAAGCGGAAGATCTTCAGGCCGCCGGTGGATGACCCGGAACAGCCGCCGATGAAGGTCAGGTAGAAGAACACCATGACCGCGAAGCCGCCCCACTGGGTGTAGTCGCCCAGCGCAAAGCCGGTGGTGCTGATGATGGACACCGCGTTCACCGAGCCGATGCGCAGCGCATCTGCCCAGGCGTAGTCGGAGTTCAGCCACAGCCAGGCGCTGAGCAGCAGGCAGGTCGCCGTCAGCAGCATCAGGAAGCCGCGCACCTGCTGGTCGCGCACCAGCGCCTTGTAGTTGCCGCGCAGGGTGGACACGTAGAGCATGAACGGCAGGCTGCCCATGACCATCAGCAGGATCGCCACCCAGTGGGTGGCGGGGGGAAAGCTGGCCAGGGAAGCATCCGAGGTGGAGAAGCCGGCGGTGGCGATCGAGGTCATGGCGTGGTTCAGCGCGTCGAACCAGCCCATGCCAGCCCAGTGGTAGGCCAGGGTGCCGCACAGGGTGAACAGCAGATACACGCCGATGATGTACTTGGCCACCATGTGGGAGCGCGGCAGCACCTTTTCCGACCAGTCGGAGGATTCGGTCTGGAACAGGCGCATGCCACCGACGCGCAGCAGCGGCAGGATCGCCACCGCCATGGCGATGAAGCCGATGCCGCCCAGCCACTGCAGCAGCGACCGCCACAGCAGCAGTCCCGGGGAGGCGTCATCCAGGTCGGTGAGCACCGTGCCGCCGGTGGTGGTGATGCCCGACATGCTTTCGAAGAAGGCATCCGTGTAGCTGAGGTCGCGGATCATCAGCATGGGCAGGGCGGCGAACAGGGCCACCACCAGCCAGCTGGCGGTGGTCAGCAGATACATGTCGCGGGGACGCAGGTGCTCCTCGGCGGGCCGGCCGGGCAATACCAGGGCCAGGCCGCAGGCACAGGTGATCAGGCTCGACCAGAGAAAGGGCTCCAGCTCGTCGGTGCGTCCGTACCACAGCTGGGCGAACAGCGGCAGAAGCATGCTGGCGGCCAGGGTGATGAGGAAGATCCCGAGAATGAAACCGATGATGCGCAGTGTCGGCAGGGCCATGGGTTGGCTCGCACGGGCAAGTGAGGCGCGCATTCTAACCCTCCCGGGCCGGCTGTAAACGCAGCGGGCAAAGGTGGCGAAAAAAGTGCTTCGCTCCCTCTTCACAGCCCCGCTTCGTTGCATTAAAAATTGCGGCCCAGCGCCGGCGCCCGCCGGCTTCCGAGCCTCTCCTTCCATGTCTCAACAGAATCCCTGCCTCACGTGTGGCGCCTGCTGCGCGTATTTTCGTGTGTCCTTCTACTGGGGCGAATGCCGCTCCGCCGGCGGAATCGTACCGGATGAGCGGGTGGTGCAGATTTCCCCCCATCATGCCGCCATGATCGGCACCGACCGCAAGCCGGCGCGCTGCGTGGCCCTGCTCGGCGATGTCGGCTGCTCGGTGCGCTGCACCATGTACGAACAGCGCTCCAGCGCCTGCCGCGAGTTCGAGGCCTCCTGGGTGGACGGCCAGCACAATCCCCGCTGCGACGCCGCCCGCGCGGCCCACGGTCTGCCGCCGCTGACACCGCCTCAGGAGCCGGATCTGTCACCGGACCGGGTGGCCTGAAATTCGCCCTTTCGAATGGCAGACCACTAGAATGGCTGCCTGTATCGATTCTGGAGGTGGCCCATGGAGGCTCTCGACGCCTTGCTGACCCGCGTTTCCGTACCGCGCCTGCACGATCCGGCGCCGGACGAGGCGCAGCGTCAGCTGCTGTTCCGCGCCGCGTTGCGCGCCCCCGACCACGGCCAGCTGCGCCCCTGGCG
>DATGNS010000082.1:0-2315 GCA_035306625.1 Pseudomonas sp.
AGGTGGGTCTTCATATGGGGGCAGTAGGCGTCCAGCAGCACGATCCGGCCGGTTTCCTGGCCGCGATAGAGCGCGAAGTCCTTGCCGAAGAAGCGCAGCGCCAGCGGCTTGTGGCTGTTGACCTCTTCGGAGGTGGCGATCATGAACCATCCCCGCGGGAAGGTGAATTCGCCGAGCCGGTACTCCTGTGATGTCGCCATGTTGTTGTCCTCTCGTGTGGGCGTGTCGGCTCGATTCTGGGAAAGGCCTGGCGCTGGGTCATACTCTATTCGGACGATGGAGGTATGGTGGGGCATCGTCCTTTTGGACGTATTGAGGGGGTGTGTAGCTGACTAGATTGGACGCACAAGCGCGGTCGCCGTCGTTACGGCCGGTAGCAGACTGGCCGAGCAGGAGAAAGCGTGATGGCGGCAGAAGCGGCGGTGCGCCGGGAGCGGCGACGAAAAGAGCGAGCGGAGCTGACATTTCCTCTGGCAAGGCCAGAATCGGCGACGGCGCCGGTGGAAGTGGCAGACGGGATTTTCTGGGCACGACTGCCCATGCCCATGGCGCTGGATCACGTCAACGTCTACCTGCTGAGAGACACGGACGGCTGGTGGCTGGTGGATACCGGGCTGAACCTGGCGGAGATCCGCGGCATCTGGGAGGCGCTGGCCGCACAGCCGCTGGAGGGGCTGCCCTTCAAGGCGCTGCTCTGCACCCATTTTCATTACGATCATACGGGCCTGGCCAGCTGGCTGATGGAGCGCTTCGAGGTGCCGCTCTATATGAGCCACGGGGAATTCTTTGCAATGCGCGGCCTGGGCGGGGTGGGGGACGAGGCCCAGCGACGCCAGATGCAGGCCTACTTTCGCGCCGGCGGCTTCGCCGACGATCAGTGCGAGGCGCTGCTGGCCGCCTTCGGCCGCGACCGCTTCATGCCACAGCACCCCACCAGCTTTCGAAGGCTGCGCGACGGCCACCTCCTCGAGATCGGAGGGCGTGAGTGGCGGATCATCGTGGGAGAGGGACACTCGCCGGAGCATCTCTGCCTCTACTGCGAGCAGGAGGCGCTGCTGATCGCCGGCGACCAGCTGCTGCCGGAGATCAGCCCGAACATTCTGGTGAGCGATGTGGAACCGGAGGCGGATCCGCTGGGCGGCTGGTTCAGCTCCCTCGAGCGCTTGAGCGAACTCGATGCCGAGACGCTGGTGCTGCCGTCCCACGGCCAGCCCTTTCGCGGCTTGCCGGCGCGCATCGAACAGCTCCAGGCGCATCATCATCGGCACCTCGAGCAGCTGTTGGCCATGGCGCGCGGCGACGACGGCTTCGCCGTGGTGGAAGCCATGAGGGTGCTATTTCCCCGCGAGCTGCCCCCCACCGAGCAGTTTCTCGCCTTTGGCGAGACCCTGGCGCACCTTAACTGGCTATCCCGGCGGGATCTGCTGTGCCGGGGGCTGGGGGAGGATGGCGCCTACCGGTACTCTGGCGGGGAGGGTGAGCTGCCCGCCCTGTTACCCCAAGGGTGATACAGAACAACACGACAACAAACAGGAGCAACATGATGGCGGATGAGGCGACTTACGCCGCGATACAGCAGCGGCTGCTGGCCGATGCCAGCCCCTTTGCCCTTGACTCCCTGGCGCTGAATGGCCACCGGCTGGCCGTCTATCGTCATGCCCCGGAGACACTGCTGCAGGTGCTGGAGGAGGCGCGCGGCCACGGCGATGCCCCCTTCATCAAATACCTCGATAGCCTCTGGACCTTTGCCGACTTCACCCGTGGCGTCGACTCCCTGGCGGCCTGGCTGCTGGCGCAGGGAGTGGTAGCCGGGGATCGCGTGGCCATCGCCATGCGCAATCGCCCCGAGTGGGCGGTGGCCTTCATGGCGGCGGTGCGGATCGGGGCCTTGCCGGCTCCCCTGAACAGCTTCGGCCAGGGCGACGAGCTGCGCCAGGCGCTGGCCTACCTGGAGCCTGCGGTGCTCTGCTGTGACCGCGAGCGCCTCGACCGGCTGGGCGGTCAGACCGGCGTGCCCGGCTGCCGGCTGGTGGTAGCCGGCAACGACCAGGGCCTGCCCCTTGGCGAGGCCGAAAGCTTCGAGTCGGCGCTTTCGGCCTGGCCCGAGCCTCGGCTTCCAGAGGTGAAGGCCGACCCCGACTCGCCGGCGCTGATCCTGTTCACCTCGGGGGCGACCTCGCGGCCCAAGGGAGTGGTCTCGAGCCATCGCGCCGTGGGCCAGGCGCTGTTCAATATCGACTTCATCGGCGCCCTGTCGGGAATGACCTCGCCCGAGGCCGTCAAGCGGATCGAGGCCCAGCGCCGCCCTTCGGTCA
>DATGNS010000083.1:0-5893 GCA_035306625.1 Pseudomonas sp.
ACCCATGAGCGCAACGCCCCGCACGCTCGACACGCAGGCCGATGACGCTTCCTTGCTGCGCGAGATCCACAACGCCCTGCGCGATCTGCGCTACGGCTCGGTGGAGATCACCGTGCACGACAGTCGCGTCGTGCAGATCGAACGCAAGGAAAAGTACCGCCTGACCGAGCCCCGCAGAACGAACTGAAACGACCAAGGCCCGACTGGACAACCGGAGGGCGCGCATCGAGGAAGCACTGATGACGACGCACCACCACTGTCAGCCGCGAATGTGTAACTGACCGATTCGCCAAGACAGCAACAGAAGAAGAAAGCAGTCCAACATTCCGGAGCCAGATCATGTCCATTCGCCGTTTCGCATTCGCTGCCCTCGCCGGCGCGCTGCTCACCACCCAGGCCTTCGCGGCCGACAAGCTGCTCAACGTGTCCTACGACCCGACCCGCGAGCTGTACCAGGAATTCAACACCGCCTTCATCAAGCACTGGAAGGCACAAGGCAAGGGTGACATCACCATCCAGCAATCCCATGGCGGCTCGGGCAAGCAGGCCCGCGCCGTGATCGACGGCCTGCGCGCCGACGTGGTGACCCTGGCCCTGGCCGGTGACATCGACGAACTGCACCGCCTCGGCAAGCTGATCCCGGCCGACTGGCAGTCCCGCCTGCCGGACGCCAGCACCCCCTACACCTCCACCATCGTGTTCCTGGTGCGCAAGGGCAACCCCAAGAACCTCAAGGACTGGGGCGATCTGGTAAGGCCGGACGTGCAGGTCATCACTCCGAACCCGAAGACTTCCGGCGGTGCCCGCTGGAACCTGCTGGCCGCCTGGGCCTGGGCCAGGAAGCAGTACGGCAGCGACGAGAAGGCCCAGGAATACGTGGCCCAGCTGTACAAGCAGGTCCCGGTACTGGACACCGGCGCCCGCGGCTCGACCATCACCTTCGTGAACAACAAGATCGGCGACGTGCTGCTGGCCTGGGAAAACGAAGCCTTCCTGGCCCTGAAGGAAGAAGGCGGCGACGCCCTGGAGATCGTGGTGCCTTCGCTGTCCATCCTGGCCGAACCGCCGGTCACCGTGGTGGACCGCAACGTCGAGCGCAACGGCACCCGCGAGCTGGCCACCGCCTACCTGAACTACCTGTACAGCGAGGAAGGTCAGCGCATCGCCGCGAAGAACTTCTACCGTCCGCGCAACGCCAAGGTGGCCGCCGAGTTCCGCGACCAGTTCCCCGAACTGGAGCTGGTGACCATCGACGAGGCCTTCAACGGCTGGAAGGAAGCGCAGCCGAAGTTCTTCGGTGACGGCGGCATCTTCGACCAGATCTACCAGGCCCACTAAGCGCCCAAGGTGGCCGGGACTCCCGGCCACCGTTTTGGCGGTCAGGAAAAAAGCCGCCCTACGCCAATCACGAGGTTTTCATGTCACGCCGTACTTCACCTGTCATACCCGGCTTCGGACTGACACTCGGCTACACCCTCTGCTACCTCAGCTTTCTGGTGCTGATCCCGCTGGCGGCCCTGTTCGTGAAGACCACCGAGCTGACCTGGGACCAGTTCGTCGCCATCACCACCTCGGCGCGTGTGCTGGCCGCGCTGAAACTCAGCTTCGCCACCGCCTTCGGCGCCGCCGTGCTGAACGGCATCATCGGTACCCTGCTGGCCTGGGTGCTGGTGCGTTACCGTTTTCCGGGCCGCAAGCTGATCGACGCGCTGATCGACCTGCCGTTCGCCCTGCCCACCGCCGTGGCCGGCATCGCGCTCACCGCCCTGTATGCGCCGAACGGTCTGATCGGCCAGTTCGCCACCGCCGTGGGCCTGAAGATCGCCTACAGCCCGCTGGGCATCACCCTGGCGCTGACCTTCGTCACCCTGCCGTTCGTGGTGCGCACCCTGCAGCCGGTGCTGGCCGACATCCCCCGCGAGGTCGAGGAGGCCGCCAGCTGCCTGGGCGCCAGGCCGTTCCAGGTGTTCCGTCATGTGCTGGTGCCGGCCCTGCTGCCCGCCTGGCTGACCGGCTTCGCCCTGGCCTTCGCCCGTGGCGTCGGTGAGTACGGCTCGGTGATCTTCATCGCCGGCAACATGCCGCTGAAGACCGAGATCCTGCCGCTGCTGATCATGGTCAAGCTGGACCAGTACGACTACGCCGGCGCCACCGCCATCGGCGTGCTGATGCTGGTGGTGGCCTTCATCCTGCTGCTGCTGATCAACCTGCTGCAGCGCTACGTTCGGAATCGCTAGGAGGCCTGTCCATGAGCGTCATTTCCGTGGCCGCGCCCCTGCCGGCCGTTACCCGCCAGGCTCCACGCCACTGGGGCCGCCTGACCCTGATCGGCAGCGCCTGGGTGGTGTTCGCCTTCTTCCTGCTACTGCCGCTGGTCATCGTGCTGACCGAGGCGCTGAAGGCCGGCCTGGGCACCTTCGTCGGCGCCCTGCTGGAGCCCGATGCCATCGCCGCGCTGCGCCTGACCCTGCTGGCCGTGGCCATCTCCGTGCCGCTCAACCTGGTGTTCGGCGTGGCCGCCGCCTGGTGCGTGAGCAAGTACGAATTCCGCAGCAAGAGCGTGCTGGTCACCCTGATCGACCTGCCGTTCTCGGTGTCGCCGGTGATCGCCGGCCTGATCTACGTGCTGCTGTTCGGCGCCCAGGGCCTGTTCGGCGAGTGGCTGATGGAGCACGACATCCAGATCATCTTCGCCGTGCCGGGCATCGTGCTGGCCACCCTGTTCGTCACCGTGCCCTTCGTGGCCCGCGAGCTGATCCCGCTGATGCAGGAGCAGGGCACCCAGGAAGAGGAGGCCGCCCGCCTGCTCGGCGCCAGCGGCTGGCAGATGTTCTGGCATGTCACCCTGCCGAATATCCGCTGGGGCCTGATCTATGGCGTGGTACTCTGCACGGCTCGCGCCATGGGTGAGTTCGGCGCCGTGTCGGTGGTGTCCGGGCACATTCGCGGCCTGACCAACACCCTGCCGCTGCATGTCGAGATTCTCTACAACGAATACAACCACGTCGCCGCGTTCAGCGTCGCCAGCCTGCTGCTGGCACTGGCCCTGGTCATCCTGCTGCTCAAGCAATGGAGCGAATCGCGCATCAACCGCCTACGCCACAGTGGCGCGGAGGAATAACCTGTGAGTATCGAAGTCCGTAACGTGAACAAGCAGTTCGGCGCCTTCCGCGCGCTGAACGACATCAACCTGGATATCCACAGCGGCGAGCTGGTGGCCCTGCTCGGTCCGTCCGGCTGCGGCAAGACCACGCTGCTGCGCATCATCGCCGGCCTGGAGACGCCGGACACCGGCTCCATCGTGTTCCACGGCGAGGACGTGTCGACCCGCGACGTGCGTGATCGCAACGTCGGGTTCGTGTTCCAGCACTACGCGCTGTTCCGCCACATGACCATCTTCGACAACGTCGCCTTCGGCCTGCGCATGAAGCCGCGTTCCGAACGTCCGGACGAGGCCACCATCGCCCGTCGGGTCAAGGAGCTGCTGGAGATGGTGCAACTGGACTGGCTGGGCGATCGTTATCCGGAGCAACTGTCCGGTGGTCAGCGCCAGCGCATCGCTCTGGCCCGCGCCCTGGCGGTGGAGCCGAAGATCCTTCTGCTCGACGAACCCTTCGGCGCCCTGGACGCCAAGGTGCGCAAGGAGCTGCGCCGCTGGCTGGCGCGCCTGCACGAGGAGATCAACCTGACCAGCGTGTTCGTGACCCACGACCAGGAGGAGGCCATGGAAGTGGCCGACCGCATCGTGGTGATGAACAAGGGCGTGATCGAGCAGATCGGCTCGCCGGCCGAGGTGTACGAGAACCCGGCCAGCCCCTTCGTCTACCACTTTCTGGGGGATGCCAACCGCCTGAACCTGGGCGGGGAGAAGCAGATCCTGTTCCGCCCGCACGAGATTTCCCTGTCGCGCATCGCGACCGAGGAGCACCGTGCCGGCGAGGTGCGCGACATTCGTCCGCTGGGCGCCATCACCCGCGTCACCCTGAAGGTGGAAGGTCAGGACGAGCCGATCGAGGCCGAAGTGGCCAAGGACGATGTCAGCCTGGCCGACCTGGCCCGCGGCCAGACCCTGTACTTCAAGCCCAAGGCCGCCGTGCCGGCGCATCTTGGCTGAGGGCGAGGTCGCGCTCACAAAACCGGCGCCAGGGATGACGCTGCGCGCGCATGGGGGGTAGGCTGTCACCGACAGCCGTCAACTGCTCACAACAACAATTACAGGAGCACCCCCCATGCATCGCTTTGCCCCGTTGCGCCGAGGGCTCGGCGCCGTCCTGATAGTGCTGGCCAGTCTGCCCGCCCACCTCTTTGCCGCCCCCACGCTCATCGAGCGCGCCCAGATCCAGGCCACCCGCGCCACCAGCAGCCTGATGCTGGTACGGGGGGAGGGCTTCCAGAAGGCGCATCTGCAGCGCCTCGAAGAAGACCTGCGGGCCCTCGATCAGGCCGTACGGGCGCTGGCCCCGGACGAATCCCTGCGCCTGCGCCATCAGGCGCTGGTCGACCAGCTGCGCCAGGGAGTGGCGTTCGGCCCCGGCGAGGAAAACATGCCCTGGCGCTATCCCGAAGCCCTGAGCCAGGCGCTGCGCGACTTTCTCACGGCCCTGCGCGCCCACCCGGACGCCACGCCCGCCGAGCTGGCGGCCAAGATCGAGTACCTCTCGGTGCAGTACCTGAGCCGCGCCTATTTCGGCAACTTCGAGATCGCCCGCGAGCAGCCCAACACCTACCTGGGCCAGGACGAGCGTGTGCTGGTGCCGGCCATCGACCAGGAGGTGGACAGCCTGGCCGCGCAGAACCCCGAGCTGGGCGACAGGCTGAAGATCCGCTGGAACTACCTGCGCAGCGCCTTCATCGACATGAACAGCCAGAGCAACGCCCTGGTCAGCCAGTCGGGCCGCCCCTTCGCGCCGCTGGCCATCGACCGCCATACCCGCAACCTGAGCGAGCAGTGGATGGCGCTGGAGTAGCCTCGTATCCGCGCGGGGCGGGCCTTCAGCCCTGCCCCTGCCGGTACTGCAGCGCCTCGGCCAGGTGCTGGCGCGCGATCCGCTCGCTGTCCTCCAGGTCCGCCAGGGTGCGCGCCACCTTGAGCAGGCGGTGGGCGGCGCGCAGGGACAGGCCCAGGCGCTCGCAGGCGGTTTCCAGCCACTGACGGTCGTCGTCGGCCAGCGCGCAGTGGCGGCGCAGCCCGGGCAGGTCCAGAAAGGCGTTGGCGCAACCCTGACGCGCGTGCTGACGCTGGCGGGCGCGCGCCACCTGCTCGGCGGCGTGGCGGCTGGTCAGGGGTTCGGCCTGCGCCGGGGCCAGCTGGGTGATTTCGCGGGCCACCGTCACATGCAGGTCGATACGGTCCAGCAGGGGGCCGGACAGCTTGTTGCGGTAGCGCTGCACCTGCTCCGGGGTGCAGCGGCAGCGCCCGGCGGCATCGCCCAGGTAACCGCATGGGCAGGGGTTCATGGCGGCGACCAGCTGGAAGCGTGCCGGAAAGCGCAGCTTTTCCGCGGCCCGGGCGATGACGATCTCGCCGCTTTCCAGCGGCTCGCGCAACACCTCCAGCACCTTGCGATCGAACTCGGGCAGCTCGTCGAGGAACAGCACGCCCTGGTGGGCCAGGGTGATCTCGCCGGGGCGCGGCCGGCTGCCGCCGCCGACCAGGGCCGGGCCCGAGGCGCTGTGGTGGGGGTTGCGGAACGGCCGTTGCGGCCAGTGGCTGAGCGGTGTATGGGCGGCCACCGAGTGGATGGCGGCCACCTCCAGGGCCTCGGCTTCCTCCAGGGGCGGCAGCAGGCCGGGCAGGCGGCTGGCCAGCAGGGTCTTGCCGGTGCCGGGCGGGCCGCTGAACAGCAGGTTGTGGGCGCCGGCGGCGGCCACCAGCAGGGCGCGCTTGGCGGCC
>DATGNS010000084.1:0-5289 GCA_035306625.1 Pseudomonas sp.
CTCTGCTGCTCCTGGCCGCAGGCCTGCTGGCTGGTCCGCTGGCCCACGCGCTGGAGCAACCCGCCGCGCTGCTCGGCGCGGAAGACCTCAAGCCCCTGGTGGGCCGCTCCGATGTGCGCCTGCTGGATATCCGCGCCCCGCAGGACTATGCCGCCGGCCATGTCCCCGGCGCGGTGAACACACCCTACGGCCAGTACCGCGGCCCGGCCGACAACCCCGGCAAGCTGCCCACCGCCAAACAGCTGACCCAGGTGCTGCGCCGCGCCGGTGTCACCGCCGACCAGCATGTGGTGGTGCTGCATGGCGGCAGCAACAGCACCGAATTCGGCGCCGCGGCCCGTGTGTACTGGACCCTGAAGGTCGGCGGTCTGACCCGCCTGTCCGTGGTGGACGGCGGCCTGCGCGCCTGGAAGGAAATCGGTGGTGAACTGAGTACCGAGCCCACCCAGGCGGAGCCGAGCGAGTTCACCTACGTGTACGACCAGAGCCAGATCGTCACCACCGAGGAGCTGGCGCGCATCGTCGGCCAGGAGGAAACCCCGCGTCTGCTGGACGCCCGCCCCGCGCCCTTCTTCCAGGGCGCCGTGAAGCCGGCCACCGCCGCCCGCTACGGTACCCTGCCGGGCGCCGACTCCCTCGACAACGGGCAGTTCTTCGCCGCCGACGGTTTCCGCCTCAAGCCCACCGAGGAGCTGCTGGCGCTGGTGCAGCAGTCCGGCGCCCATCAGGGCGACACCGTGTCCTTCTGCAACACCGGCCACTGGGCCGCCACCAACTGGTTCGTGATCTCCGAGATCGCCGGCAACCAGGCCGCGCGCCTGTATCCGGCCTCCATGGTGGAGTGGAGCCGCAGCGAACTGCCCATGGAAAATCAGCCGTCGCGCTTCGGCGCGCTGCTGCAGGACCTGAGCAACGCCCTCAAGAAGTAACGGGGACCCTATTCATGCTGTTTCTTAACCGTCTGTTGTTCGTGCTCGGCGGTCTGGCCGGTGCGCTGGCCGTGGCCTATGCCGCCGGCGTGCGCCAGGGCCTGCTGGTACTGCTGGGCATCGGTTTCGGCCTGGTGCTGCAGGGCGCCCGCTTCGGCTTCACTACCGGCTGGCGCGACTTCATCGAATCCCGCAACCCACAGGGCCTGTGGGCGCAGATGCTGCTGCTCGGCCTGGCCGGCGCCCTGACCCTGCCGCTGATCGCCGGCAGCGGCGGCGAGCTGGTGGGCGCCGTGGCACCGCTGACCATCAGCCTGCTGATCGGCGCCTTCCTGTTCGGCCTGGCCATGCAGATCACCGATGGCTGTGGCTCGGGCACCCTGTACAAGGTGGGCGCCGGCGCGCCCATGTCCCTGGCCGTGCTGCCCACCTTCGTGCTCGGCAGCTTCCTGGGCGCCTCGCACCAGCCGGCGTGGATTTCCCTCGGCGGGCTGCCGGCGGTGGACCTGCTGCAGTTCGGCGTACCGGCCGCAGTGATCATCACCGTGGCCGGCTGCGCGGCCGTCGCCCTGCTGGCGGGCTGGCTGGCGCGGCGCGCGCCGCAGCCCGAACCCCGCGGCCTCGATGTCACCTGGTCGGTGGGCGCCGCAGCGGTCAACTATCCGAAGCCGGCCGCCCGGTGGGCGCGCCGCTGGTGGCTGGGCGCCCTGCTGCTGGTCGGCCTCTATGTGCTGCACCTGCTGGTCGCCGGGCAACCGTGGGGCATCGTCTACGGTGTTGGCCTGTGGGGTGCGAAGATCGCCACCGCGCTGGGCTGGAGTCCGGAAGGCGACGCCTTCTGGGGTGTCGCGCCCCATGCGGTGCGCCTGGCCGAACCGCTGCTGGCGGACGTGACCTCGACCACCAACATCGGCCTGATCTACGGCGCGCTAATGGCCTCGCGCTGGAACGGCACGCCGAACATCGTCTCGCCCTCGGCCCGACGCCTGATCATCGCTGCCATCGCCGGTCTGGTGCTGGGCTACAGCTCGCGCCTGGCGTTCGGCTGCAACGTCGGCGCCTACCTGGGCGGCATCGCCTCGGCCAGCCTGCACGGCTGGGTGTGGTTCGTGATGGCCTTCATCGGCTCGATCTACGGCGTGCGCCTGCGCAAGCGCCTGGCCTGAGGAGGAGCGACCTGACATGAGCAAGCAAGCCTATCTGACCCTCACCCTGCTGTTCTGGCTGGTGGCGCTGGGCCTGGTGATCCTGGATACCGCCAGCACCGCCGGCGTGCGCGTGGAACCCGCGCCGTTCGCCTACGGCAGCGGCCAGGCCGCCTCCGGCGGGCACTGTTCGGGGCGGTAGCGATCGCGCCCTGGCGGCGGTCGGGAATACACCGACCGCCCTGCCGATCCGCGCAGCGTCCCGCAGGGTGGTCAACGCGAAAGCGTTGGCCACCGAACGCAGGTTTGGTGCACTTCACCACGGCGACCGGAAAATGCGCCGGCCGCCCTGCGGCTCCGTTGCCCCGACTGTCTTCTCTCGTTGCCCCCGGCGCGCCAGTGGGCGAAAATGGCGGCCTTTTTTAAACCGCACTACCCCGCAGGAGAATTCAGCGATGCCCAGCCGTCGTGAGCGAGCCAATGCCATTCGTGCCCTGAGCATGGATGCCGTGCAGAAAGCCAACAGCGGCCATCCGGGTGCCCCGATGGGCATGGCGGACATCGCCGAAGTGCTGTGGCGCGATTACCTCAAGCACAACCCGAGCAACCCCCTGTGGGCCGACCGCGACCGCTTCGTGCTGTCCAACGGCCACGGCTCGATGCTCATCTATTCGCTGCTGCACCTGACCGGCTACGACCTGTCCATCGACGACCTGAAGAACTTCCGCCAGCTGCACAGCAAGACCCCGGGCCATCCGGAGTACGGCTACACCCCGGGCGTGGAGACCACCACCGGCCCGCTGGGCCAGGGCATCGCCAACGGCGTGGGCTTCGCCCTGGCCGAAAAGATCCTGGCAGAGCAGTTCAACCGCCCCGGCCACAGCATCGTCGACCACCACACCTACGTGTTCCTGGGCGACGGCTGCATGATGGAAGGCATCAGCCATGAAGTCTGCTCGCTGGCCGGCACCCTGGGCCTGGGCAAGCTGATCGCCTTCTACGACGACAACGGCATCTCCATCGACGGCGAGGTGGAAGGCTGGTTCACCGACGACACCCCGAAGCGCTTCGAGGCCTACGGCTGGCAGGTGATCCGCAACGTCAACGGCCATGACGCCGACGAGATCAAGCAGGCCATCGAGACCGCCCGCAAGAACACCACCCAGCCGACCCTGATCTGCTGCAAGACCACCATCGGCTTCGGTTCGCCGAACAAGGCCGGCAAGGAAGAGTGCCACGGCGCGCCGCTGGGCCATGACGAAATCGCCGCCACTCGCGCCGCGCTGGGCTGGAACCATGGCCCGTTCGAAGTTCCCGACGAGATCTACGCCGAGTGGGACGCCAAGGCTACTGGCGCCGCCCGCGAGACCGAATGGAACCAGCGCTTCGCCGCCTACGCCGCCGAGTACCCGGAACTGGCCGCCGAATTCAAGCGCCGCATGGCCGGCGAGCTGCCCGCCGACTTCGCAGCCAAGGCATCGGCCTACATCCGTGAAGTGGCGGAAAAGGCCGAGACCATCGCCAGCCGCAAGGCCAGCCAGAACGCCCTGAACGCCTACGGCCCGCTGCTGCCTGAACTGCTGGGCGGCTCCGCCGACCTGGCCGGTTCCAACCTGACCCTGTGGAAGGGCTGCAAGTCGCTGACCCACACCGACCTGTCCGGCAACTACGTGCACTACGGTGTGCGCGAGTTCGGCATGGCCGCCATCATGAACGGCGTGGCCCTGCACGGCGGCTTCATCCCCTACGGCGCCACCTTCCTGATGTTCATGGAATACGCCCGCAACGCGGTGCGCATGTCCGCCCTGATGAAGCAGCGCGTGCTGTACGTGTTCACCCACGACTCCATCGGCCTGGGCGAGGACGGCCCGACCCACCAGCCGGTCGAGCAGCTGACCAGCCTGCGCAGCACCCCGAACCTGGACACCTGGCGTCCGGCCGACGCGGTGGAATCCGCCGTGGCCTGGAAGTACGCCATCGAGCGCAAGGACGGCCCGAGCGCGCTGATCTTCAGCCGCCAGAACCTGCCGCATCACCTGCGCGACGCGGAAACCGAAGCGGCCATCGCACGCGGCGGCTACATCCTCAAGGATTGCGCCGGCGAGCCGGAACTGATCCTGATCGCCACCGGCTCGGAAGTCGGCCTGGCCGTGCAGGCCGCCGACAAGCTGACCGCCGCCGGTCGCCGCGTACGCGTGGTGTCCATGCCCTGCACCAGCGTGTTTGATGCCCAGGACGCCGAGTACAAGCAACGCGTGCTGCCGGTGGAGGTCAGTGCACGCATCGCCATCGAGGCCGCGCACAGCGACTTCTGGTACAAGTACGTCGGCCTGGAAGGCCGCATCATCGGCATGACCACCTACGGCGAATCCGCGCCGGCCGCCCAGCTGTTCGAGGCCTTCGGCTTCACCGTGGACAATGTGGTGGCCACCGCCGAAGAGCTGCTGGAGGACTGATGTCGGCGGCGGGCGGCAGGTTGCTGGCGCTCCGGCGTCCGGCCTGCCGCCGGCAACGTGCGGCTGGCGCCTATGTCTGATCGTCCCTTCCGTCTCGCGCTCAATGGCTACGGCCGCATCGGCCGCTGCGTACTGCGCGCCCTGCACGAACGTGGCGCGCAGACCGGCCTGGAGATCGTGGCCCTCAACGATCTGGCCGATCAGGCCAGCATCGAGTACCTGACCCGCTTCGACTCCACACACGGCCGCTTCCCCGGCGAGGTGCGCGTGCAGGGCGACTGCCTGCACCTCAACGGTCGCTGCGTGAAGGTGCTGCGCGAGGCCACCCCGGAAGCCATCGACTGGGCGGCCCTGGACCTCGACCTGGTGCTGGAATGCTCCGGCGCCTACCACACCCGCGCCGACGGCGAGCGCTTCCTGGACGCCGGTGCGCCACGGGTGCTGTTTTCCCAGCCGATGAACAGCGAGGCGGACATCGACGCCACGCTGGTCTACGGCATCAATCACCAGACGCTGCGCGGCGACGAGCGCCTGCTCTCCAACGCCTCCTGCACCACCAACTGCAGCGTGCCGCTGCTGCATCTGCTGCACGAAACGCTCGGCCTGGAACAGGTCTCCATCACCACCCTGCACTCGGCGATGAACGACCAGCCGGTGATCGACGCCTACCACCACAGCGACCTGCGCCGCACCCGCTCGGCCTTCCAGTCGATGATCCCGGTGTCCACCGGCCTGGCGCGCGGCATCGAGCGCCTGCTG
>DATGNS010000085.1:0-16641 GCA_035306625.1 Pseudomonas sp.
TTCCTGCGCCAGGCTGACGCCCGCGAACTGGACCTGCTGTTCTCCGCCCTGGACGAAGCCCGCGAAGCCGGCGACAAGGCCAAGGAACAGGAGATCCTGAACCAGATCGACAACTTCGAAACCCACGTTGTACCGATCATCGCCGACATCGACGCCGGCTTCGGCAACGAGGAAGCCACCTACCTGCTGGCCAAGAAGATGATCGAAGCGGGTGCCTGCTGCATCCAGATCGAGAACCAGGTTTCCGACGAGAAGCAGTGCGGTCACCAGGATGGCAAGGTAACCGTTCCGCACGCCGACTTCCTGGCCAAGATCAACGCAGTTCGCTACGCCTTCCTGGAACTGGGCGTTGACGACGGCGTGATCGTTGCCCGTACCGACTCCCTGGGCGCCGGCCTGACCAAGCAGATCGCCGTGACCAACGAGCCGGGCGACCTGGGCGACCTGTACAACAGCTTCCTGGACGGCGAGTACATCGACTCCGCCGCCGACATCGACAACGGCGACGTGGTGATCAAGGCTCAGGGCAAGCTCCTGAAGCCCAAGCGCCTGCCCTCCGGCCTGTTCTGCTTCAAGCCGGGCACCGGCGAAGACCGCGTGGTCCTGGACTGCATCACCAGCCTGCAGAACGGCGCCGACCTGCTGTGGATCGAAACCGAGAAGCCGCACGTTGGCCAGATCAAGGGCATGGTTGACCGCATCCGCGAAGTCATCCCGAACGCCAAGCTGGTGTACAACAACAGCCCGTCCTTCAACTGGACCCTGAACTTCCGTCAGCAGGTGTTCGACGCCTGGGCTGCCGAAGGCAAGGACGTGTCCGCCTACGATCGCGCCAAGCTGATGAGCGTCGAGTACGACAACAGCGAACTGGCCATCGAAGCCGACCGCCGCATCCAGACCTTCCAGCGCGACGGTTCCGCTCAGGCTGGCATCTTCCACCACCTGATCACCCTGCCGACCTACCACACCGCGGCCCTGTCCACCGACAACCTGGCCAAGGGCTACTTCGCCGAAGAAGGCATGCTGGCCTACGTGAAGGGCGTGCAGCGTCAGGAAATCCGCCAGGGTATCGCCTGCGTCAAGCACCAGAACATGGCTGGCTCCGACATCGGCGACAACCACAAGGAGTACTTCGCTGGCGAAGCCGCTCTGAAGGCCGGTGGCAAGGACAACACCATGAACCAGTTCCACTAAGGAACGGTTCCCGGTCGCCCGACCGACTGGTGTAACGGAAAGCCCCGACAGCAATGTCGGGGCTTTTTCGTTTGCGCAGTCCGCCACTCCCTCCGGCTGATCGGTGCGCAATGCCGGTCTGCGGCGAGTCACTCGTCCGAAACCCCGATCAGCGCCACTGCCTTCCCCCGCTCCCGACCTCCTTTCCGAGCCGATCTACTAAGGTATTTGCCAGGGATGAATCCCGCCCGTTCCAGCGGCCCGGGTGACGCGCGCCACGCCGTCAGGGCCGATCCTTCAGGGGGAACCCGGCATGACCGACGCAGCCAACCTGCCCCATGACTGGGCATTCGCCCTCTTTGTGCTGGGCGTCTTCGCCCTCTGCGCCTTCATGCTCGGCGCTTCCAGCGTGCTGGGCAGCAAGGCCTCGGGGCGCAGCAAGCACGACCCCTTCGAGTCCGGCATCGTCTCCACCGGCAGCAGTCGCCTGCGCCTGTCCGCCAAGTTCTATCTGGTGGCGATGCTGTTCGTGATCTTCGACGTGGAAGCCCTCTTTCTCTTCGCCTGGGCAGTATCGGTACGCGAGAGCGGCTGGGCCGGTCTCGTCGAAGCCACCCTTTTCACGGCAATCCTGCTGGCGGGCCTTGTCTACCTGTGGCGTGTCGGGGCGCTCGACTGGGCGCCGGCCGGCCGCCGGGAACGGCAGGCGAAGCTGAGACGCTGAGGTTCTGGCAAATGCGCTACCAACTTGTCCGCATCGACCCGACCGCATCCGACGAGCGATACCCCGCCGGCCGGCGGGAAACGGTCAGCGACCCCCTCGAGGATCAGGTCCATCGGCACATCTTCATGGGCAGGCTCGAGAAGGTGCTGCACGATGCGGTCAACTGGGGCCGCAAGAACTCCCTCTGGCCCTACAACTTCGGCCTGTCGTGCTGCTACGTGGAGATGACCACGGCCTTCACCGCCCCCCACGACATCGCCCGCTTCGGCGCCGAGGTGATTCGCGCCTCCCCCCGCCAGGCCGACTTCATGGTCATCGCCGGCACACCCTTCATCAAGATGGCACCGGTCATCCAGCGTCTGTACGAGCAGATGCTCGAGCCCAGGTGGGTGATCTCCATGGGGGCCTGCGCCAATTCCGGGGGCATGTACGACATCTACTCGGTGGTGCAGGGCGTGGACAAGTTCCTGCCCGTGGATGTCTACATCCCGGGCTGCCCACCCCGCCCGGAAGCCTTCCTGCAGGGCCTGATGCTGCTGCAGGACTCCATAGGCCAGGAGCGCCGGCCGCTCTCCTGGGTGGTCGGCGACCAGGGTATCTACCGTGCCGAGATGCCCGCCCAGCGGGAGCAGCGCCGCGCCGGGCGCATCCAGGTCACCCAGTTGCGCAGCCCGGACGAGATCTGACCCATGCCGCAGCCGAGCCACGGGGATGACACAGCGATCATGACAGCGGACGGCCTGCACATCCCGCCCTACAGACCCGACGACCCGGACGTCGTCGCCGAGCTGGTCGCCCGCTTCGGGGCGGAGCTCTTCACCATCCAGCCCACCCTGACCGGCATGCCGGTGCTCTGGGTCCCGCGCGAACGCCTGATCGAGGTGCTCACCTGCCTGCGCCAGACCGACAGGCCCTACGTGATGCTCTACGACCTGCACGCCATGGACGAGCGCCTGCGCACCCACCGCCAGGGCCTGCCGCCGGCGGACTTCAGTGTCTTCTATCAGCTGATGTCACTGGAACGTAACAGCGACATCATGATCAAGGTCGCCCTGGACGAACAGGACCTGAACCTGCCCACCGCCACCGGCATCTGGCCGAACGCCAACTGGTACGAGCGGGAAGTCTGGGACATGTTCGGCATCAGCTTCACCGGCCATCCGCTGCAGACCCGCCTGCTGATGCCGCCCACCTGGCAGGGTCATCCGCTGCGCAAGGACTACCCGGCCCGCGCCACCGAATTCGATCCCTACGCCCTGACCGCCGCCCGCCAGGACCTGGAGCAGGAAGCGCTGCGCTTCCGCCCCGAGGACTGGGGCATGAAGCGACACGGCGACCACGAGGACTTCATGTTCCTCAACCTGGGCCCGAACCATCCCTCCGCCCACGGCGCCTTCCGTATCATCCTGCAGCTGGACGGCGAGGAAATCGTCGATTGCGTACCGGAGATCGGCTACCACCACCGGGGCGCCGAGAAGATGGCCGAGCGCCAGAGCTGGCACAGCTACATCCCCTACACGGACCGCGTCGATTACCTGGGCGGGGTGATGAACAACCTGCCCTACGTGCTGGCCGTCGAGAAGCTGGCCGGCATCCGGGTACCGGCCCGGGTGGAGTGCATCCGCGTGATGCTGGCGGAGTTCTTCCGCATCCTCAACCACCTGCTCTACCTGGGCACCTACATCCAGGACGTGGGCGCCATGACGCCGGTGTTCTTCACCTTCACCGACCGCCAGCGCGCCTACCAGGTGATCGAGGCCATCACCGGCTTTCGCATGCACCCCGCCTGGTTCCGCATCGGCGGCGTGGCCCACGACCTGCCCCGTGGCTGGGACCGGCTGGTGCGCGAGTTCCTCGCCTGGATGCCCCGGCGCCTGAACGAGTATGAAAAGGCGGCGCTGCAGAACAGCATCCTGATCGGCCGCACCCGGGGTGTGGCTGCCTACAACACCCGCGAGGCGCTGGCCTGGGGCGTGACCGGTGCCGGCCTGCGCGCCACCGGCCTGGACTTCGACCTGCGCAAGGCGCGGCCCTATTCCGGCTATGAGCACTTCGAGTTCGAGGTGCCCCTGGCCACCAACGGCGACGCCTATGACCGCTGCCTGGTCAAGCTGGGGGAAATGCGTGAAAGCCTGAAGATCATCGAACAGTGCCTGAACAACATGCCCGAGGGCCCCTACAAGGCCGACCACCCGCTCACCACGCCGCCGCCCAAGGAACGCACGCTGCAGCACATCGAAACCCTGATCACCCACTTCCTGCAGGTCTCGTGGGGTCCGGTGATGCCGGCCAACGAAAGCCTGCAGATGATCGAGGCCACCAAGGGCATCAACAGCTACTACCTGACCAGCGACGGCAGCACCATGAGCTACCGCACGCGCATCCGCACGCCCAGTTTCCCGCACCTGCAGCAGATTCCCTCGGTGATCAACGGCAGCATGATCGCCGACCTGATCGCCTACCTGGGCAGCATCGACTTCGTGATGGCCGACGTGGACCGCTGACCATGAGCCGCAACCTGATCCAGACCGACCGCTTCACCCTGGACGATGCCGAACGCGAGGCCATCCGTCACGAGATGCAGCATTTCGAGGATCCCCGCGCCGTTGCCATCGAAGCCCTGAAGATCGTGCAGAAGGCGCGCGGCTGGGTGCCGGACGGTGCCTGCGCGGCCATCGGCGAGCTCCTCGGCATCCCCGCCAGCGACGTGGAGGGCGTGGCCACCTTCTACAGCCAGATCTTCCGCGTCCCGGTGGGTCGCCACATCATCCGCGTCTGCGACAGCATGACCTGCTACATCGGCGGGCACGAGCGACTGCTGGACAGCCTGCGCCAGCACCTGGGCATCGAGCCGGGACAGACCACCCCGGACCAGCGCTTCACCCTGATCCCGGTGTGCTGCCTGGGCAACTGCGACAAGGCACCCGCCCTGATGATCGATGACGACACCCATGGCGACGTCACGCCCGAGGGGGTGGTCCGCCTGCTGGAGGCCTACCCATGAGCCTGCCTTCCTTCGGCCCCGCCAACCGGGTGGCACGCCGCGAAGAGACCCACCCGCTCACCTGGCGCCTGCGCGACGACGGCGAGCCGGTGTGGCTGGACGAATACCGTCGCAAGAACGGCTACAGCGCCCTGCGCCAGGCCCTGGAACTGTCCCCGGCCGATCTGGTGGCGAGGGTGAAGGACTCCGGGCTCAAGGGGCGCGGCGGCGCCGGTTTCCCCACCGGGGTGAAGTGGAGCCTGATGCCCACCGACGAGACCCTGAACCTGCGCTATCTACTGTGCAACGCGGACGAAATGGAGCCCAACACCTGGAAGGACCGCCTGCTCATGGAGCAGCTGCCGCACCTGCTGGTGGAAGGCATGATCATCAGCGCCCGGGCCCTGAAGGCCTACCGCGGCTACATCTTCCTGCGCGGCGAGTACGTGGACGCCGCCCGCGTTCTCGCGCGCGCCATCGCGGAAGCGCGCGACGCCGGCCTGCTGGGCCGCGACATCCTGGGCAGCGGCTTCGACTTCGAGCTGTACCTGCACACCGGCGCCGGCCGCTACATCTGTGGCGAGGAAACCGCGCTGATCAACTCGCTGGAGGGCCGCCGCGCCATTCCGCGCGCCAAGCCGCCCTTTCCCGCCGCCGTGGGCGCCTGGGGCAAGCCGACCTGCGTGAACAACGTGGAAACCCTGTGCAACGTGCCGGCCATCGTTGCCCACGGGGTGGACTGGTACAGGTCGCTGTGCCGCCCCGGCAGCGAGGACATGGGCACCAAGCTGATGGGCTTCTCCGGCAAGGTGAGAAATCCGGGGCTCTGGGAGCTGCCGTTCGGCATCACCGCCCGGGAACTGCTGGAGGAGCACGCCGGCGGCATGCGGGACGGCTATCGCCTCAAGTGCTGGCAGCCCGGTGGCGCCGGCACCGGCTTCCTGCTGCCCGAGCACCTCGACGCCCAGATGCATGCCGCCGGCATCGCCAGGGTCGGCACCCGCATGGGCACCGGCCTGGCACTGGCGGTCGACCACACCGTCAGCATGGTGTCGCTGCTGCGCAACATGGAGGAATTCTTCGCCCGGGAATCCTGCGGCTGGTGCACCCCGTGCCGCGACGGCCTGCCCTGGAGCGTGAAGACCCTGCGCGCCCTGGAGCGCGGCGAGGGCCGGCCCGAAGACCTCGACATCCTGCAGGGCCTGGTCAGCTTCCTCGGCCCGGGCAGGACCTTCTGCGCCCACGCGCCGGGGGCGGTGGAACCGCTGGGCAGTGCCATCCGCTACTTCCGCGACGAATTCGAGGCCGGCGTTGCCCAACGCCGGACACTGAACCATGCGTAAGAGGGAACCAGTGCCATGGCCACCATCCATGTAGACGGCAAGGCCTACGAAGTGGACGGCGCGGACAACCTGCTGCACGCCTGCCTGTCCCTCGGCCTCGACATCCCCTATTTCTGCTGGCACCCGGCGCTGCACAGCGTGGGCGCCTGCCGCCAGTGCGCCGTCAGGCAGTTCAGCGACGAGAACGACACCCGGGGGCGCCTGGTGATGTCCTGCATGACGCCGGCGGCCGACAATACCTGGATCTCCATCGACGACGAGGAGGCCCGTGCCTTCCGCGCCAGCGTCATCGAATGGCTGATGATCAACCACCCCCATGACTGCCCGGTGTGCGAGGAAGGGGGCCATTGCCATCTCCAGGACATGACGGTGATGACCGGCCACAACCGGCGCCGCTACCGCTTCACCAAGCGTACCCATCGGAACCAGTACCTTGGCCCCTTCATCGCCCATGAGATGAACCGCTGCATCGCCTGCTACCGCTGCGTGCGCTACTACGGGGACTATGCCGGCGGCACCGACCTGGGCGTGTTCGGCGCCCATGACAACGTCTATTTCGGCCGCGTCGAGGACGGCGTGCTGGAAAGCGAGTTCTCCGGCAACCTCACCGAGGTGTGCCCCACCGGGGTATTCACCGACCGGACCCACTCCGAACGCTATACCCGCAAGTGGGACATGCAGTACGCACCGAGCATCTGCCACGCCTGCTCGGCCGGCTGCAACATCAGCCCCGGCGAGCGCTACGGCGAGATCCGGCGCATCGAGAACCGCTTCAACGGCGCGGTGAACCACTACTTCCTGTGCGACCGCGGCCGCTTCGGCTACGGCTTCGTCAACCGCAAGGACCGTCCGCGTCAGCCGCTGTTCGGCAACGAGAAGCTGGGCGTGGACCAGGCCCTGGACAAGGCTGCGGAACTGCTGCGCGGCAAGCGGGTGATCGGCATCGGCTCGCCCCGCGCCAGCCTGGAAAGCAACCATGCCCTGCGGGAACTGGTGGGGGCCGAGAACTTCTCCTGCGGCATCCCCGCCGACGAGCTGGCCAGTATCCAGCTGATTCGCAGGATCATGGAGCAGGGTCCGCTGCCGGTCGCCTCCATGCGCGACATCGAAGCCCACGACGCTGTGCTCATCCTCGGTGAAGACCTCACCCGGACAGCGCCCCGTCTGGCCCTGTCGGTGCGCCAGGCTGCCCGTGGCAAGGCCACCGGGATCGCCGCCTCGATGAAGATCCAGGACTGGCACCAGGCCGCCGTGCAGAATGTCGCCCAGCATGCGCTGCATCCGGTGTTCATCGCCTGCCCCACCGAGACCCGGCTGGACGACATCGCCGCCGCAACCGTGCAGGCGGCGCCCACCGACCTGGCGCGCCTGGGCTTCGCCGTGGCCCACGCCATCGACCCGGGTGCGCCGGCCGTCCCCGGCCTGGACAGCGAGGCCCGGACCCTGGCCGAACACATCGCCCGGGCGCTGCTCGAGGCCCGTCGCCCGTTGCTGATCGGCGGCGCCTCCCTCGGCAGCCAGGCGCTGCTCGAGGCCCTGGGCAACATCGCCCAGGCGCTGAGCAACCACGACAAGGCCGGCTCCGTCAGCCTGGTGGTGCCCGAAGCCAACAGCCTGGGCGTCGCCCTGCTCGGCGGCCAGCCGCTGGAGGCCGCCCTGGAGGCCCTGGAAACCGGCCAGGCGCACGCCCTGGTGGTGCTGGAGAACGACCTGTTCCGCCGCCTGCCCCGGCCCCGGGTGGAGGCCGCGCTGCAACGCTGCCAGGCCCTGGTGGCCGTCGACCACCAGCGCACGGAAACCGTCGAACGTGCCCAGCTGGTGCTGTCCGCCGCCAGCTTCGCCGAGGCCGACGGCACCCTGGTCAGCCAGGAAGGCCGCGCCCAGCGCTTCTTCCAGGTGTTCGAACCCGCCTACTACGACCCGGACAGCCGCATCCGCGAAAGCTGGCGCTGGCTGCATGCGCTGCAATGCACCCTGCAACAGCGGCCGGTGGACTGGACGCAGCTGGACCAGGCCACCGCCGCCTGCGCCGCCGCCCATCCGGTCCTCGCGCCCATCGTCGATGCGGCGCCGAATGCCGCGTTCCGCATCAAGGGGCTCAGGCTGGCCCGAGAACCGCATCGCTACAGCGGGCGCACCGCCATGCGCGCCAACCTGGATGTGCACGAACCCCGGCAGCCCCAGGATCCCGACACCCCCTTCGCCTTTTCCATGGAGGGCTACGCCGGCGCCACCGAGCCGCGCCAGCAGGTGCCGTTCGCCTGGTCGCCGGGCTGGAACTCGCCGCAGGCCTGGAACAAGTTCCAGGACGAGGTGGGCGGTCACCTGCGCGCCGGCGACCCGGGCATTCGCCTGCTGGACGCGCCACGCCAGGCTTTGCCCTGGTTCGACGTACCGGACCCGTTCCGGCCCGCTGCCGACGCCCTGAGCGTGGTGCCGCTGTATCACCTGTACGGCAGCGACGAGCTGAGCGCCCGTTCCGAGGCGCTGCAATCGTGCATCGAGGCGCCCTACGCCCTGCTGGCGGCCGCGGATGCCGAGCGCCTGCGGATCAGCCAGGGCGATCCCGTGACCCTGACCCTGGATGGCGAACGGCTGCGGGTCGGCGCGCGCGTCAGCGCCACGCTCGCTCCCGGCCTGGTCGGCCTGCCCCGCAACCTGCCCGGCATGCCGGCCTTCCGGCCTGCCGGCAGCGCCGGCCTGGAGGTCGCCCGATGAGCTGGCTCACGCCACAGGTCATCGACATCCTGATCGCGGTCATCAAGGCCCTGGTGATCATGCTGGTGGTGGTGGTCGCCGGCGCGCTGCTGAGCTTCATCGAACGCCGCCTGCTGGGCTGGTGGCAAGACCGCCACGGTCCCAACCGGGTCGGGCCGTTCGGCATGTTCCAGCTGGCGGCCGACATGCTGAAGATGTTCTTCAAGGAGGACTGGACGCCGCTTTTCGCGGACCGGCTGATCTTCACCCTGGCCCCGGTGGTGGCCATGAGCGCGCTGCTGATCGCCTTCGCCATCGTGCCCATCACGCCGACCTGGGGGGTGGCCGACCTGAACATCGGCATCCTGTTCTTCTTTGCCATGGCCGGTCTGACGGTCTATGCCGTGCTGTTCGCCGGCTGGTCGAGCGCCAACAAGTTCGCCCTGCTCGGCGCCCTGCGCGCCTCGGCCCAGACCCTGTCCTACGAGGTGTTCCTCGGCCTGTCGCTGATGGGCATCGTGGCCCAGGCCGGCTCGTTCAACCTGCGCGACATCGTCGAATACCAGCAGCAGCACCTGTGGTTCATCATCCCGCAGTTCCTCGGCTTCTGTACCTTCGTCATCGCCGGCGTGGCGGTCACCCACCGGCATCCGTTCGACCAGCCGGAAGCCGAACAGGAACTGGCCGACGGCTACCACATCGAATATGCGGGCATGAAATGGGGCATGTTCTTCGTCGGCGAATACATCGGCATCGTGCTGGTGTCGGCGCTGCTGACCACCCTGTTCCTCGGCGGCTGGCACGGCCCGTTCCTGGATACCCTGCCGTGGCTGTCCTTCTTCTGGTTCGCGCTCAAGACCGCCCTGTTCATCATGCTGTTCATCCTGCTGCGCGCGACCCTGCCGCGGCCGCGCTATGACCAGGTGATGGCCTTCGGCTGGAAGTTCTGCCTGCCACTGACCCTGCTCAACCTGCTTGTCACCGGCACCCTGGTGCTGGCGACCCGGTAAGGAGGCGAGACATGTTCAGGTACATCGGCGAAGTGCTCCATGGCGCCTGGACCCAGGTGCGCAGCCTGGCGATGATCTTCAGTCACGGCTTTCGCCGGCGCGACACCCTGCAGTATCCCGAGGAGCCGGTCTATCTGCCGCCCCGCTACCGCGGGCGCATCGTGCTGACCCGCGACCCCGACGGCGAGGAGCGCTGCGTGGCCTGCAACCTGTGCGCGGTCGCCTGCCCGGTGGCCTGCATCTCCCTGCAGAAGGCCGAAACGGAGGACGGCCGCTGGTACCCCGAGTTCTTCCGCATCAACTTTTCGCGCTGCATCTTCTGCGGCCTCTGCGAGGAGGCCTGCCCGACCACGGCCATCCAGCTGACCCCCGATTTCGAGCTGGGCGAGTACCGACGCCAGGATCTGGTGTACGAGAAGGACGACCTGCTGATTTCCGGCCCCGGCAAGTACCCGGACTACAACTTCTACCGGGTCTCCGGCCTGGCCATCGCCGGCAAACCCAAGGGCGCGGCCGAGAACGAGGCCGAACCCGTCAACCTCAAGGGACTGCTGCCATGACGCGAGGGTGCGCCTGATGGAATTTCTCTTCTACCTGTCCTCCGGGGTGGCGGTGCTGGCCACCCTGCGCGTGATCACCGGAACCAACCCGGTGCATGCGCTGCTCTACCTGATCACCTCCCTGCTGGCCGTGGCCATGTGCTTCTTCGCCCTGGGAGCCCCCTTTGCCGGGGCGCTGGAGATCATCGTCTACGCCGGCGCCATCCTGGTGCTGTTCGTGTTCGTGGTGATGATGCTCAACCTGGGCCCCCAGGGGACGCAGCAGGAGCGCGGCTGGATAAAGCCGGGGGTATGGCTCGGGCCCGGCGTGCTGGCCGCGGTGCTGTTCGTCCAGCTGATGTGGGGTCTGTTCGCCCAGCCCACCGGGGCCCCGCTGGGCTGGGCAAGCGTTTCCCCCAAGGCCGTGGGAATTTCCCTGTTCGGCCCCTATCTGCTGGCTGTCGAGCTGGCCTCCATGCTGCTGCTGGCGGCACTGGTGGCCGCCTTCCACCTCGGCCGGCGAGAAGCACAGGAGTGATCCCATGCCTTCGATTCCCATGGAACATGGTCTGGCCGTCGCCGCCCTGCTCTTCTGCATGGGCCTGGCCGGGCTGATGGTGCGCCGCAACCTGCTGTTCATGCTGATGAGCCTGGAAGTGATGATGAATGCCGCCGGCCTGGCCTTCGTGGTCGCCGGCAGCCGCTGGGCCCAGCCGGACGGACAGGTGATGTTCATCCTGGTCATCACCCTGGCGGCCGCCGAGGCCGCCATCGGCCTGGCGATCCTGCTGCAGCTCTATCGCCGCTTCAACACCCTGGATGTGGATGCTGCCAGCGAGATGCGCGGATGAACCTGCTCTTCCTGACCCTGCTCTTTCCGCTGCTGGGCTATCTGATCCTGGCCTTTTCCCGTGGTCGCTTCCCGGAGAATCTGGCCGCCACGGTGGGCGTCGGCTCGGTGGGTCTGGCGGCGCTGACCAGCGCCTGGATTGCCCTGCAGTTCATGGTCGCGCCGCCCGAGGGCGGCGCTTACACCCAGCAGTTCTGGCAGTGGCTGGACGTGGCCGGCCTGCAGGCCGCCATGGGGCTGTACCTGGACGGCCTGTCCCTGACCATGCTCTGCGTGGTCACCGGCGTGGGTTTCCTGATCCACCTGTTCGCCAGCTGGTACATGCGCGGCGAGTACGGCTACGCGCGCTTCTTCGCCTACACCAACCTGTTCATCTTCAGCATGCTGCTGCTGGTGCTGGGCGACAACCTGCTGCTGTTGTACTTCGGCTGGGAAGGCGTCGGCCTGTGCTCCTACATGCTGATCGGCTTCTACTTCAGCGAACGCGGGAACTGCAACGCCGCCATGAAGGCCTTCGTGGTCACCCGGGTGGGCGACGTGCTGATGGCCCTGGGCCTGTTCATCCTGTTCGTGCAGCTCGGCACCCTGGACATCCAGGCGCTGATGAGCCTGGCACCGCAGAAATTCGCCGAGGGCGACCGCTGGATCACCCTGGCCACCCTGGCCCTGCTGGGGGGGGCGGTGGGCAAGTCCGCGCAACTGCCGCTGCAGACCTGGCTGGCCGATGCCATGGCCGGTCCGACGCCGGTGTCCGCCCTGATTCACGCCGCCACCATGGTCACCGCGGGCGTCTACCTGATCGCCCGCACCCACGGCCTGTTCCTGCTGGCGCCGGACGTGCTGGAGCTGGTGGGCATCATTGGCGGTCTCACCCTGCTGCTGGCCGGCTGCGCCGCCCTGGTGCAGACCGACATCAAGCGCATCCTGGCCTACTCGACCATGAGCCAGATCGGCTACATGTTCCTGGCCCTGGGCGTCGGCGCCTGGGACGCGGCGATCTTCCACCTGATGACCCACGCCTTCTTCAAGGCCCTGCTCTTCCTGGCCGCCGGCTCGGTGATCAATGCCTGTCATCACGAGCAGAACATCTTCCGCATGGGCGGGCTCTGGAAGAGGCTGCCGCTGGCCTATGCCGGCTTCCTGGCGGGCGGCTGCGCCCTGGCCGCCCTGCCGCTGGCCACCGCCGGCTTCTTCTCCAAGGACGAGATTCTCTGGGGAGCCTTCGCCAGCGGCCACGACGGCCTGCTGTATGCCGGCCTGGCCGGCGCCTTCCTGACCTCCCTGTACACCTTCCGCCTGATCTTCGTCGTCTTCCACGGCCAGGCGCGGATGACCGAGGTGCATGCCGGGCGCGGCCTGGCCCATCACCTGCCGCTGCTGGTGCTGGCAGCGCTTTCCACCTTCCTCGGCGCGCTGATCACCCCGCCCCTGGCCGGCGTGCTGCCGCCCGCTGCCGGACAGGCCGGCGACGAAGGTCGCGCGATGCTGGAAATGGTCTCCGCCGCGATCGCCGTGGCCGGCATCCTGGTCGCCGCCCTGCTGTTCCTCGGCCAGCGGCGCACGGTCGAACGCCTGGCCGCCTCGGCCCCCGGTCGGCTGCTGGGCGCCTGGTGGCAGGCGGCCTGGGGCTTCGACTGGCTCTACGACAAGCTGTTCGTCCAGCCTTACCTGTGGCTGTGCCGCCTGCTCGGTCGCGACCCGATCGACCAGAGCTTCGGCGCCGTCACCTGGGCGGCCCAGCACGGCAATCGCCTGGCCACCCGTGCCCAGACCGGGCAGACGCGCTGGTACGCCCTGTCCATCGTCGGCGGCGCCGCGGTGGTGCTCGGCATCGTCATGATCTGAACCCGCAAGGAACCGCAACCGTGACGCTTCCCTGGCTCATCCTGATTCCCTTCCTCGGCGGCCTGCTGTGCTGGCTGGCGGAGCGCTTCGGCCAGGCGCTGCCCCGCTGGATCGCCCTGGCGGCCATGGGCCTGCTGCTGGCCCTGGGCCTGTGGCTGTGGACCCAGGGAGATTACAGCCTGGCGCCGCACCCCGGTGATCCCCAGGCCTGGGCCTTGGAACTCCGCTACCCGTGGATCGCGCGCCTGGGCATCGACCTGCACCTGGCCCTGGACGGTCTGTCGCTGCTGATGGTGGTGCTGACCGGTCTGCTGGGGGTGCTCTCGGTCCTCTGCTCCTGGAGCGAGATCCAGCATCACGTGGGCTTCTTCCACCTGAACCTGCTGTGGATCCTCGGCGGCGTGGTCGGCGTGTTCCTGGCCATGGACCTGTTCCTGTTCTTCTTCTTCTGGGAAATGATGCTGGTGCCGATGTACTTCCTCATCGCCCTCTGGGGTCACAGCCAGACCAGCAGGAAGACCCGCATCACCGCCGCCACCAAGTTCTTCATCTACACCCAGGCCAGCGGGCTGCTGATGCTGATCGCCATCCTCGGCCTGGTGCTGGTCCACTACCTGAACACCGGCCGGGTGACCTTCGACTATGCGCAGCTGCTGGTCACCGACATGCCCCCGGGCACGGAGTACCTGCTGATGCTGGGCTTCTTCGTCGCCTTTGCGGTGAAGTTTCCCATCGTGCCGTTCCATTCCTGGCTGCCGGACGCCCATGCCCAGGCGCCGACCGCCGGCTCCGTGGACCTGGCCGGCATCCTGCTGAAGACCGCCGCCTACGGCATGATCCGCTTCGCCCTGCCCCTGTTCCCCAACGCCTCGGCCGAGTTCGCCCCCATCGCCATGGCCCTGGGCCTGATCGGCATCTTCTACGGCGCCCTGCTGTCCTTCGCGCAGAGCGACATCAAGCGCCTGGTGGCCTATTCGAGCATCTCCCACATGGGTTTCGTGCTGATCGGCATCTACTCCGGCAGCCAGCTGGCGCTGCAGGGTGCCATCGTGCTGATGCTGGCCCACGGCATCTCGGCCGCCGCGCTGTTCATCCTCTGCGGTCAGCTCTACGAGCGCCTGCACACCCGCGACATGACGCAGATGGGCGGCCTGTGGAAGCGCATCGCCTGGCTGCCGGCGCTGGGCCTGTTCTTTGCCGTGGCCTCGCTGGGCCTGCCGGGTACCGGCAACTTCATCGGCGAATTCCTGGTGCTGTTCGGGGCCTTCGCCCGCCAGCCGTGGGTTGTGGTGATTGCCACCACCGGCCTGGTGCTGTCTTCGGTGTATTCGCTGGCCATGGTGCACCGCGCCTATTACGGACCGAGTCGCTCCGACACGCCGCTGGCGGGCCTGAATGCCCGCGAGGCCGGCATGGTGCTGAGCCTGGTGGTGCTGCTGGTGCTGCTGGGCATCTACCCGCAGCCGGTGCTGGACACCTCGCTGGCCAGCATGCAGGGCGTCCAGCAATGGCTGGGCGCGGCCCTCTCCCCACTCCTTTCGGCCGGTAGCGCGCCATGAATCTCACCCTGCCCCATTTCATCGCCCTGCTGCCGCTGCTGATCACCGGCGCCACCGCCATCCTGGTCATGCTGCTGATCGCCTGGCAGCGGATCCACCGGATCGCCTACCTGGCGTCGTTGCTCGGGCTGGTGCTGGCCCTGCTGTCCCTCATCCCGGCGCTGGAAGTGGCGCCGCTGGAGATCACCACCCTGATGCGCGTCGACCGCCTCGGGCTGTTCTACAGCGCCCTGGTGCTGATCGCGACCCTGGCCTGCGTGACGCTGGCCCATGCCTACCTGGGCCGCAAGCCCGGCGAGGGCGGCTTCCCCGGCAATCGCGAGGAGCTGTACCTGCTCATGCTGCTGTCGGCCTCCGGCGCCATTGTGCTGGTGACCAGCCAGCACCTGGCGTCCCTGTTCATCGGCCTGGAACTGCTGTCCGTGCCGGTCTACGGCCTGGTGGGCTATGCCTTCTTCCATCGCCAGTCCCTGGAGGCCGCCCTCAAGTACCTGGTGCTGTCGGCCGCCGGCAGCGCCTTCCTGCTGTTCGGCATGGCGCTGCTGTATGCCGAGGCCGGATCGCTGGAATTCATCGGCATCGGGCTGAGCATGGGCACCTTCGGCAGCGCGCCGCTGGTCGAAGTGGGCATCGCCATGCTGCTGGTCGGCCTGGGCTTCAAGCTGTCGCTGGTGCCCTTCCACCTGTGGACGCCGGATGTCTACCAGGGCGCGCCGGCACCGGTGGCGGCCTTCCTGGCCACGACCAGCAAGATCGCCGTGTTCGCCGTGGTGCTGCGCCTGTACCAGATGTCGCCGGCCACCTACGGGGGCTGGCTCACTCCGGTGCTGTCGGTGATCGCCATCGCCTCGATCCTGATCGGCAACCTGCTGGCGCTGAACCAGAGCAACCTCAAGCGCCTGCTCGGCTACTCCTCCATCGCCCATTTCGGCTACCTGCTGATCGCCCTGATCGCCACCGACGGCCTGGCCACCGAGGCCGTGGCGGTCTACCTGGCGGCCTACCTGCTGAGCACCCTGGGCGCCTTCGGCGTGGTCTCGCTGATGTCCAGTCCCTTCAAGGGCCGGGATGCCGACGCCCTGTTCGAGTACCGCGGACTGTTCTGGCGCAGGCCGTACCTGACGGCGGTGCTCACGGTGATGATGCTCTCGCTGGCCGGCATCCCCCTGACCTCCGGTTTCATCGGCAAGTTCTACGTGCTGATTGCCGGCGTGCAGGCCCAGCTGTGGACCCTGGTCATCGTGCTGGTGGTGGGCAGCGCCATCGGCCTCTACTACTACCTGCGCGTGATGGTCACCCTGTATCTGGTGGAGCCCGGCATGAAGCGCCGGGATCCCCCCATCAACTGGCCCCAGCGGGCCGGCGGCATCATGCTGCTGGCCATCGCCGTGCTGTCCTTCGTGCTGGGCGTGTATCCGCAGCCGCTGCTGGTGCTGGCTCAGGCCGCCGGCTTCTGAGCGCTCTCCTCCTCATCGACCTCCTGCTCGGTGAACAGCCCCCAGCTGGACATGAACAGCGCCGCCACCAGCGGGCCGATCACGAAGCCGTTGAGCCCGAACAGGGCCAGCCCGCCCAGGGTGGAAATCAGCACCATGTAGTCGGGCATCTTGGTGTCCTTGCCCACCAGGATCGGCCGCAGCAGGTTGTCCACCAGCCCGATCACGCAGACCCCGTAGAGAATCAGCAGCACGCCCTGCCAGACTTGGTCATTGAGCAGGAAGTAGATGGCCACCGGCGTCCAGATCAGTGCCGCGCCGACCGCCGGCAGCAGGGACAGGAAGGTCATCACCACCGCCCACAGCAGCACACTGGGAATCCCCAGGAACCAGAAGATCAGGCCGCCCAGGGCACCCTGGGTCACGGCCACCACCAGGTTGCCCTTCACCGTCGCCCGCACCACCTGGGTGAACTTGCGGAA
>DATGNS010000086.1:0-3850 GCA_035306625.1 Pseudomonas sp.
GTGACCCTGGCCCAGACCCTGGCCTACCCGCACATCAGCCTGCACGAGGGCAGCACCCTGCTGACCTTCCTGCGCGACGAGGTGGAGAAGCTCGGCCAGAAACTCCTGTTGCGCATCCAGGTCTCCAGTTTCGAGGCCAGTTGCCGGATGATCGAGGCCGGGGTGGGCATCGGCATCATCCCCGAGTCGGCCGCCCAACGGCACAGCCGTACCATGCGCCTGGCCACGGTGCAGCTCGACGAGCCCTGGGCGGTGCGCGAGCGACGCATCCTGGCCCGCGATCTGAACGCCCTGCCCGGCATCCTGCTGGCGCTGATCGAGCGCCTCACCGGCCGGCCGGTTCACCAGGAGGCCTGACCCGATGCGTCGTGCGCTGCCCCTGCTGTTGCTTGCGGCCCTGCTCGGCGGCTGTGCCCAGCCGCTCAGGCACCTTGCCGACGAGGCGCAGCTGAGCAGCCGCGACCTGCGTGTCCTGCCCACCACCCCCTTCCCGCTGCAGGCGGTCCTGCCGGCCCGCATCGAAGGCCGCGTCCTGCGCGTCTATCTGGAGGGCGATGGCTACGCCTGGGCCACTCCCTTCCAGCCGAGCCTGGACCCGACCCCCCGTGACCTGCTGGTGGCGCGTCTGGCCAGCCAGGATCCGCGCGGCGCCGTGTACCTGGCGCGTCCCTGCCAGTTCGTCAGCCATGCCGACTGCAAGCCGCTGCTGTGGACCGATCAGCGCTTCAGCCGTCCGGTGCTGGATAGCCTGCACGATGCCCTCGATCGGCTGAAGCGGCGCTACGGCAGCACGCATCTGGAACTGGTGGGCTATTCGGGGGGCGGCACCCTGGCCCTGCTGCTGGCGGCCGAGCGCGACGACGTGGCCGAGGTGCAGACCCTGGCCGGCAACCTGCACCCCAGCGCCTGGATCGACCACCATCGGCTGTCGCCGCTGAACGGTTCGCTGGACCCGCTGGCCTACCGCGAACGGCTGCGTCACCTGCCCCAGCGTCATCTCACCGGGGCAAGCGACCGGGTGGTGCCGCCGCTGCTGGCGCAGCGCTATGCCGAGGCCCTGAAACGCGCCGACTGCCTGTGGATCCATACGGTGGCCGCCAGCCACAACGAAGGCTGGGAGGCTGCCTGGGCGACCTGGCGGCAGCAGCCGCTGAATTGCGCGCCGGCTCAGAAGCCGTAGGACAGCGTCACCGAGCCGAACTGGTCATGGCCCTGCTGACCTTCGAACTCGTGGGTGCGCCAGACGCTGGCGAAGGTCAGCTGCCAGGTGCTCCAGGTCAGCGCCAGGCCGGCCTTGGCGTCCCCCACCCATTCCTTGCGGTCCACCGAGTGGCTGGACTTGAAGGTGTTGCCGTCCAGCAGCATGTTGTAGGCCATGTAGCGCCCCTCGACGCCGAGGAAGCCATACCAGGCGAAGCGGCCGCGCGGCGTGAAGTACTGGCTGCCGCTCTGGCCGGGCGTCACGGAGGGAATGCCCAGGCTGCGATCCAGGTGCCGACCGAAGCGCACCAGCAGGCCGGCCGAGCCGTAGGTGTACAGGTTGCCCAGGGCCAGGCCCGCGCTCGGGCCATATTCCAGCTCCAGCCCCAGCAGGCGCCCGCCGTGCCACCAGTTCTGCCCGTAGGCCAGATTCAGGAAGGGCTCGTTGCGCAACTGATGCGACCAGCCGCGCGGCTCGGTGTCGTCCAGGTGCTTGTGTATCCAGTGCTGCACCTTGCCCACGCCGGTGCCGGGTCCCACCAGGCCGGCATCCAGATGCAGCTGGCGGTTGACCCGCCAGGGGCCGCCGTTGCGGTCCGCATACAGGGACACACCGAGAAACAGCAGGCCCGCGTAGGGTCGGTCGTCCTCGACCAGGGCGCGCCGATGCAGGTCCTCGGGGGTATAGGCCTGCATGCCGAAGCGGTAGGCCAGGGTCTTCACCTCGTCGCCCGACCAGCCCGGCAGGGCGTCGGCCAGGCCGCGAGCCCAATGGCCGTTGTCGGGTTCGAAGGACCAGAACAGTTCCAGGCCGCCGCTGTAGTGGCCATCGTCGTTCTCGTAGGCAAACAGGTCGTTCTCGACCTTGATGGACAGGGAATCGGCCAGCAGCGCGGCCGGCCAACCGGCGACCAGCACCGCAACCACTCGCAGCGCTCCTCCTCGTTGCATAACGTCGCTCCGGCGGGCTCACCCCCGTTGGATGCCCGCCGGCCGGCAACGTTCCGCTCAGACCCTGAAGCGCCCCAGCAGCTGATCCAGGCGCGCCGCCATCCGGCTCAGGGACTGGCTGGCCTCGGCCGCCCGCTCCGCGTTGCGAGCATTCTCGTGGGCCAGCTCGGCGGTCTGTGCCACGTTGCCATTGATCTCGTCCACCACGTGCGACTGCTCCAGGGTGGCGCTGGCGATGGAGGCCGCCAAGGCGGTGATGCTGCGCAGGGAGTCGACGATCTGGCGCAGGCTGGCGCCAGCCTCGCCGGCCTGCTCGATGGTCAGCCGGGTCACCCGGTTGCTCTCGTCGATCGCCCTCACCGCCGCGGTGGAGTGCGTCTGCAGCTGCTCTATCATGGTGCGAATTTCCGCGGTGGACTGCTGGGTGCGCTGGGCCAGCAGGCGCACCTCGTCGGCCACCACAGCGAAGCCACGCCCCTGCTCGCCGGCTCGCGCCGCCTCGATGGCGGCATTGAGCGCCAGCAGGTTGGTCTGCTCGGCCACCGTCTGGATGACTTCCAGCACCCCGCCGATGCGGTTGCTTTCCTCGGCCAGGCCGCTGACCACCCGGACGGCCTGGGTCACCGTGGCGGACAGCTGCTCCACCTGCACCAGCGCCTCATCGATGCCCCGCAGCCCCTGCTCGGCCCGCTCCTCGGCGTTGCGCACCTCGGTGGCGGTGTGTTCGGCGTTCCGGGCCACGTCCTGGACGCTGTAGGCCACCTCGTTGATGGCTGTGGCCACCTGCTCCACCTGTTGCGACTGGCGCTCGCCACGGGCCTGCGTCTCGCCGGCCTGCTCGCCCAGCTCCCGGGCCGTGCCGCTCAGGGCCAGGGCGGTCTGCTGGGTTTCGCCGATCACCTCGCGCAGCTTGGCGGTGAAGGTGTTGAAGTGCCCGGCCAGGGTGCTCAGCTCGTCGCGCCCCGCCGTGCTCAGTTGGCGGGTCAGGTCCGCCTCGCCGCCGGCGATGTCGGCCATGGCCGCCACGGTGGCCTCCATCGGCTTGCTGATACTGCGCGCGATCAGCAGGATCACCGCTGCCATCAGGCCGAGCATGAAGACGCCCAGCAGGGTCAGGTTCACCAGCTCGCGACGGAACTGCTCCTTGATATCGTCGATGTACACGCCGGTGGCCAGCATCCAGCCCCAGGGATCGAAGCGCGACACATAGGTCACCTTGTCCACCGGCTCGGTACCCGGGCGCTTGGGCCAGAGATAGGCAACCGTCCCGCTGCCCTGCTCTCGGGCCGTGCGCGTCATCTCACTCACGAAGGCAACGCCGTTGGTGTCCTTGAGTCCGCTGACATCCTGGCCGATCAGCTTCGCATCGGCATGGACCAGCATCCGGCCGGCAAGGTCGGTGACGAAGAAATATTCCTCTCCGGCGTAGCGCAGGGCCGACAGGGTGGCCAGTGCCTGCTGCTGCGCCTGCTCGCGGGTCAGCTCGCCGGACAGCTCCCGCTGATGGGCTTCCTTCAGCACGCCGGCAGCCGTCTCCACGACCCAGGTCAGCTGCTCGACCTTGCCGTCGTGCAGGTTGCGATAGCTGTTCACCAGCATCAGGGTGGCCAGGACCAGCAGCATGGCCAGCGAGACCAGCAGAATCAGCCCGAGACGCCAGCTGATCGATAGATTGCGCAATTGGAACAACGACATCGGA
>DATGNS010000087.1:0-4190 GCA_035306625.1 Pseudomonas sp.
GGCCTGCACCACGTTGGTCTTGTCGCCCCGGCTGGTCACCATGATGAAGGGGGTGTTCTTCAGACCCTCTTCCCCGCGGCACCAGTTGAGCAGGTCGAGCCCCGACATTTCCGGCATTTCCCAGTCGCAGAGAATCAGATCGACGCTGTTGCGACTGAGATACTGTTGAGCCTTGCGGCCGTTGGCGGCCTCCTCGACCCGAATCCCGGGGAAATGGACGCGCAGGCCCTTCTTTACCAGGTCGCGGATGAATGCGGCGTCATCCACTATGAGAACACTGACTCTGCTCATCGGCCCTTCCTTCAACTCGTGGGGCAAGCATAGCGCCGACTAATAGCCAAACGCCATGACTGTTGACGGAAGGCTGGAGCATGGCATGGCGCTGTGCACGATAAGAGTGCGCCCCTCTGGTTTCAGCGTATCGGCAGCCACTACCCGTGCTTTAGCGAGGCGGCGCCGGACGGTCGGCGGCGAGGTGACCGTCCGTCAAATCGCCGACCACCGGGCCAGCGTCTGCGGCAGCTGGTCGAGGCGGCTGATCTGGGCGTCGGGCTCCGGTTTGCCCTGCCAGGGAAGGCCGCGGGGGTTGTACCAGACGGCCCGCAGGCCAGCTTCACGGGCGCCCTGGATGTCATCCCGCGGATGATCGCCAACATGTACCGCCTGATGGGCGGCCACCCCGGCGCGGCGCAGTGCCTCGCGAAACGGCAGTGGGTCGGGCTTGCCCACGCCGAGTTCCTCGGCGCACAGGGCAAACCGGAAATAATCAGCCAGGCCGAGGCGGCGCACATCGGCATTGCCATTGGTCAGTACCGCCAGTTGATAACGGTTGGCCAGTACCTCCAGGGTCGGCTGCACTTCGGGAAACAGGCTGACCTGGTGGCGGGCCGCCAGAAACACCTCGAAGGCCTGCTCGGCCAGGGTTCGCGCCTGCTTTTCCGGATAGCCCGCTTCGCACAGGGCGCGCAGCAGCACGCGGCGGCGCAGTTCGCTGATGCGATGCCTGAGGGCGGGTTCGGTGGCCACCAGTTCGGCGCGGATGCGCCACAGCTGCTCCACGCCTGCCGTGCCGATGCGCGGCGCGGCATCCAGCAGCCACTCGCGCAGCGCCGTCTCGGCGTTTTCCAGCACCGGGGCGACTTCCCAGAGGGTGTCGTCGAGGTCGAAGGTGATCAGTTGAATGCTCATGACGGGTCGGTGTTGCGCCGTTTCGCGCGCGGGTGGCTGCTGTCGTAGACCCTGGCCAAATGCTGGAAATCCAGGTGGGTGTAGATCTGCGTGGTGCCGATGTTGGCGTGGCCGAGCAGTTCCTGCACGGCGCGCAGATCCTGGGAGGACTCCAGCAGATGACTGGCGAAGCTGTGGCGCAGCATGTGCGGATGCAGGTGCTGGCCGAGGGACCGGATGCCGGCCAGACGGATGCGCTGGCGAACCACGCGGGGATGGATGCGGGCGCCACGCATGCCGATGAACAGGGCATTGTCCCGGGGCTCCAGCTGCGATCGTTCGCGCAGCCAGAGGCGCAGCGCCTCCCGGGCCTGCCGGCCCACCGGCAGGACGCGGGTCCTGTTGCCCTTGCCGGTGACCCGCACCAGCCCGGCGTCCAGATCCAGGTCGGCAAGATCCAGGCCCACCAGCTCGCCCAGGCGCAGGCCGGAGGAGTACAGGAGTTCGAGCATGGCATGGTCGCGGCGGGCGCTGGCCTCCTCGGTCGCCGGGGTATCCAGCAGCTGCATGGCGCGGTCGGTATCCAGGGTACGGGGCAGGCGCCGCTCGCCCTTTGGCGGAGACAGGCCGACCGTCGGATCCTGTCGACAGCGTCCTTCACGCAGCAGATGGCGGTACAGTCCGCGCAGCGCCGACAACAGCCTGGCCAGGCTGCGCCCGGACAGCCCCTGGCCGTGCAGCTCGGCCAGCAGTTGGCGCAACTGCTGCGACGTCAGCGAGGCCCAGGCGGCGATGCCTTGCTGCCTGCACCAGGCCAGCACCTTGCCGAGGTCGCGGCGATAGCCGTCCAGGGTATGGAGTGAAAGCTGTCGCTCGCTGCGCAGCTGTTCGAGGTAGGCGTCGAGATCGGTCTGCATGGGCGCAGTGTATCGTGCGGATCCCCGATATGGCGCTCGGCGTCCCCTGTCGCGGCTGAAGCCACTCCTGCAGGTGGGTGTGCTGCGCGTCGCTCAGCGTACCTGACGCAGCGGCGAGGCCAGGCGCGGCAGCACGCGGGCCAGCACTTCGGCGATATAGCCCAGGAACAGGGTGCCCAGCGAGCTCTTGTAGTGCTGCGGGTCGGGGCTGCCGATGGCCAGCACGCCCAGCTGGCCCTGATTGCCCAGGCCGATGACCGCGGCGGAGCCGATCTGCTTGCTGTCTTCCCCGAACAGGAACTCCAGCTCGGTGGGCCGCAGGGCGCCGCAGGTGGCGCGCCCGGCGCCGAGCAGTCCGCCGATGGCCTGCTGGGCCTGGCCCAGGGGCATCACTCGGCCGACATCGCAGGGGTTGTCGCGGAACAGCACGAGACTGACGAACGGTACCTGGAAGTCATGACGCAGGCTGTCTTCCACCGCGCTGATCAGATCTTCCAGGTCGCCGGCGTCCAGCAGGGCGAGAACCAGGCGCTTGCTCTTGTCGAACAGGCGATCGTTGTCACGGGCCACGTCCATCAGCTGGTTGAGGCGCTGGCGCAGCTCGATGTTGCGTTCGCGCAACAGCTTCACCTGGCGCTCCACCAGCGAGACGGCCTGGCCGGGCTGGTGGGGAATGCGCAGCTCGGGGATCAGTTCCTCGAAATCGACAAAGAATTCCGGATGCTGGCGCAGGTACTGCGCCACGGCATCGGCGTCCAGCGGGGTGTCCTGGGTCTGCTCGGTCATAGGCGGATCTGTCCTTCGTACACGCGCACGGCGGGGCCGGTCATGATCACCGGGCGGCCCGGGCCGGTCCATTCGATGCTCAGACGGCCGCCCGGCAGGTCGAGTTGCACCGGCGAGTCCATCCAGCCCTGGCGGATGGCGGCCACGGCGGCGGCGCAGGCGCCAGTGCCGCAGGCACGGGTTTCCCCCGCCCCCCTCTCCCAGACACGCAGGCGCGCCTGGTGACGATCGATGACCTGCAGGAAGCCGACATTGACCCGCTGCGGGAAGCGCGGGTGATGTTCCAGTCTGGGACCCAGTTCGTGCACCGGAGCGCTGTCCACGTTCTCCACCCGCAGCACGGCGTGCGGGTTGCCCATGGATATCGCCGCCAGCTCCACCTGCTGGCCGTCCACATCGACGCGATAGCTGCGCTGTTCGCTGTCCGCCTGGAAGGGGATCTGCGCGGGTGCCAGGCGCGGCGGGCCCATGTCGACGCTCACCTGCCCGTCGGTGCGCACGCGCAGCTCGATGATGCCGCCCCTGGTTTCCACGCGGATGCGCCGCTTGGCGGTCAGCCGCTTGTCCAGCACGAAGCGGGCGAAGCAGCGGGCGCCATTGCCACACTGCTCCACCTCGGAGCCGTCGGCATTGAAAATCCGGTAGCGAAAGTCCACGTCCGGGTTGCCGGGGGGCTCGACGATCAGCAACTGATCGAAGCCGACCCCGGTGTGCCGGTCGGCCCAGGCCTGCACGTGCCTGGGCTGAATATGCGCGTGCTGGCTGACCAGGTCGAGAACCATGAAGTCATTGCCCAGGCCGTGCATCTTGGTAAAGCGCAGCAGCATGCGGGGACCTCAGGTGGGCAGCAGGCTTTCGCCGGCGAACAGCTCGGTCAGGGTTTCGCGTCGGCGCACCTCATGGACCTGATCGCCATCCACGATGACCTCGGCCGCACGGCCGCGGGTGTTGTAGTTCGAGCTCATCACGAAGCCGTAGGCGCCGGCCGAGCGCACCGCCAGCAGGTCGCCCTCGCGGATGGCCAGGTCGCGATCCTTGCCGAGGAAGTCGCCGGTCTCGCAGATGGGGCCGACGATGTCGTAGCGGTCGGTCGGCGCATCGCCGTGCGCCACCGGCACGATGTCCATCCAGGCCTGGTAGAGGGCCGGGCGGATCAGGTCGTTCATGGCCGCGTCGACAATGGCGAAGTTCTTGTGATCGGTGCGCTTGAGGAACTCCACGCGGGTCAGCAGCACGCCGGCGTTGGCCACGATGGAGCGGCCCGGCTCGAAGACCAGCGACAGGTCGCGGCCGGCGATGCGCTCGCGCACGGCGGCGATG
>DATGNS010000088.1:0-11732 GCA_035306625.1 Pseudomonas sp.
CCGGCCGTAGAAGGCCTCGAAGGACACGAAGTTCTTCAGCAGCGGCACCAGCCCGCGGCGCAGGCGCAGCAGACGGTCCAGCTCCACCAGGCCGTCGGCGGCCTCGGCCACCTCCTTGTCCTGGGCCACCAGCGCCAGCAGACGGTCCTGGATGCCGTGCTCCACCAGCCAGACGATGCGCTCGGTGCTCAGCTTTTCCAGGATGACCACCTGCGGGCGTGCCGCCTGCCAGGCGAAGTAGTCGTCGCACTTGGCCACCAGCTCGCGCCAGTCGTCCTTGCCGAGGGCGTCCACCTCGCCCAGCACCGGCTTGACCACGTGCTCGCGCAGCGCGGTCATGGCGCCGCGCCAGGCCGGGTTGATGCCCTGGCTCAGCGGCAACCGCTCGCCATGCTGGATGCCGGCCAGCGGCAGCGTGGCGATCTCGTCCACGGCGCTGGCCAAGCTCAGGGAGGACAGGCGCACCAGCTCGGACTCCTGGCCGTTCATCAGCGTGGCGGCTCGGGGGTCGAAGGCGGCCATTTCCACGCGGGTGAAGTAGTCCTCGATCTTGTCGCGCAGGCTGCTGATAGCGGCCACCGCCGCATCGGTCAGTTCGCCGAAGGGCTGCAGGCTGGCCTCGATGGAGCGGCGCTGCCAGGCGTAGACCTGCTGCGCCTGGGCGAAGAACTCGTTGATGCCGGCCTCGGACAGCGCCGGCTCGCCGCTGCGGTCGATCTGCGCACCCAGGCAGGCGATGATGTCGGCAATAGCCTCCCGCAGCTGCGAGTCATCGGTCAGGGCCGCCGGCACCAGCCCGTCACCGTTGGGCTCCGCCGGCGGGAACAGGGTCTGCAGGTTGTCGGTATCCGCCGCGTCCAGGCCCTGGCTGTCGTCGCGATTGAGAATGCGCAGCAGGCGACGCGCGGTCTGGGTCAGGCGCCGGCCGGTTTCGTCATCGCGGAAGGCGGCCAGCGTCAGGGGCTTCTGGTTGAACAGCAGTTCCGGGTCGGCCAGGCGCGCCAGGGTCCAGTCCACCACGTCCAGCAGCTCGGGGGCGCGAATGCGGCCGTCCTTGTCCGGGTCCAGGTAGTCCAGCAGGCGCTGGTCCATCTGCAGATTGCGGGTCGGGCAGGCCAGCGCGGCCCAGAGTTTCTGGTCCAGGCCGCGCAGGGCCGCGAGGTCCTGCGGGGTGTTGAGCTGTACCTGGTCGAAGCCACCGGCGCGGAAGAAGCGCCAGCGATGGGAGGGTTCGCCGTTCATGAAAAATCCTTCTTGCAGAGGGTCTGGCGGAGGGCGGGCGGCATTGTCGTCAAATCCGCGGCATCGAGCATAGGCGGCGGACGCACGGCAATCACTGCCGAAGGCGGTGCGGCAACAGACCACATTCTGTCGCCGAAAAAACAGGCGGCACTATAGCCATACGGATTGTCAGGCTTATGGCCTGAGCCTGGTCACAGGATGATGACGCAAGCACAGGTAATCGTGATGGAACACTCTCCCTACAGCGTGCGATGCAAGCAGTGCGGCCGCCTGATGGTGCCCCGCGTCCACCATGGCTACAGCAACTGTCCCTTCTGCCTCAGCCATCACTGGGATCAGGAACGCAGCGGCTTCGAATGGAAGTTCTTCGGCCTGATGCTGATGTTCAACAGCTGCCTGCTGATCGTCGCCCTGCCCGCCCTGTTCCCGCTCGGTCTGTTGTTCATGGCGCTGGGGCTGTGGATCATGCGCAAGGCCGAGCTGCTCAAGGAATGTTCGCCTCTCCAGGCCCTGCGCCTGCTGTTCAGACGCTGAGCGCGCGCCAGCGCCTGCGCAGCCAGTCGGCGCCGCTGACCAGGCTGATGCCGGCCAGCACCAGCAGGGACCCGATCAGGAAGCCCGGGGTCAGCGGCTCGTCGAGGATCAGCACGCCGAACAGCACCCCGAACAGGGGCGTCATGAACGACAGCACCGCCAGTTGCGCGGCCAGGTAACGACGCATCAGCCAGAACCAGGCAAAGTAGCTGAATCCGGAAACGATCACCCCCTGGAACAGCACGCTGGCAACCGCCACCGCCGTGAAGTTCAGCGGTTGGAAACCGCCCATGGCCAGGGCGAAGCCCAGCAGCACCAACACCGAAACCAGCAGCTGGTAGAACAGGGTCAGCCCCGGCGGTGCTTCGGAGAGGCTGGTGCAGCGCACCGCCACGGTGCTCATGCCCCAGGAGAACCCCGCCAGCAGGGCGAAGGCGTCACCCAGCAGTTGCGCCCCACCCTCGCCGGCGCCCAGGCCGAAGGCCATGACCAGCCCCGCGAAGCACAGCCCGATACCCAGCCATTGCAGCGGGCTCAGCCGCTCGCTGGGCAGCAGCAGGTGCAGGGCCAGGGCCGAGAAGATCGGCGAGGTATAGAGGAACACCGCCATGCGCGACGCCGCGGTATGCCGCAAACCCAGGGCGATGAACAGGAATTCCAGGGCGAACAGTGCGCCGGCCAGCAGCCCCGCCAGCCAGGTTGGGGGCACCTGGCGCCAGGCGTCCCGACGCAACATCAGGGCGGCCACCAGCAGCGCGGCGATGGCCGAGCGCAGCAGCACCTGGGTGAGGGTCGAAAGGTCGGGCGCGGCCAGCTTGATGGCGACCTGCTGGAAGCCCCAGAGCATGCACAGCAGCAGCATTGCCTGGACCAGAAAACCATCCGCGCTCTTGCGGACCCCTACCATGACCGCACACCTCCGACAGCAAAAAAAACGGAGCCAGACGGCTCCGTTCGTTGGCGCGCATCATTCCAGAACGGCGTGCCGCTGCCAATCATCAGCGCTCCAGCGGGCCGTCGTCCCAGAAGGGACGATTGGCCTCCCGCTCGGCATCCGCCCGGCTCAGGCCGATGTCCTTGAGCATGAAGTCGCTCAACGCGGCGAGCTGCCGGCGCTGCTGATACAGGTCTCTCCAGCGTTGCAGCTGACGAACGATGGTGTTGATGTTCCAGCTTTTTTCGCGAGGCTGACGGACTGCGTTCAGGGCGAGCTGTTGGGTTCTCATGGCCGAAACCTCCATGCTGGTGAATCGACGTGCATGCATGGTCAACCCTGCATGCCCAACAAACACTCCGCGTCTTGCGCAGCAATTCGTCGGGCTCGGCCGGTGGAAGATGCTGCGGGGCGGGGGTGTCCCCTCCGGTGGTTGGCGACAGTCTTGCTCCGGGCCTAAGATCAATCCAACAAATGTTTCTGATGCCTGGCATCTGGGAGATTGATCAATGGCCCACTACCCCGCCATCGATACCGAACTGCTGCGCAGCTTCGTGGCCATCGCCGATCACGGCGGTTTTACCCGGGCAGCGGAAGCAGTCAACCGCACCCAGTCCGCCATCAGCATGCAGATGAAACGGCTGGAGGAAGATGTACTGGAGCGCCGGCTGTTCGAGCGCGACGGCCGGCAGGTGCGCCTGACCGCCGAGGGCCAGGTGCTGCTGGGCTACGCGCGGCGGATCCTCAAGCTGCATAGCGAGGTGATGAACACCTTGCGCGAGCCGCACATGGTGGGCTCGGTACGTATCGGAACCCCGGACGATTACGTAATGCGTTTTCTGCCCGGCATCCTCTCGCGCTTCGCACAGAGCTACCCCATGGTGCAGGTGGAAGTGCACTGCGACCCGTCGGCCAAGCTGCTGCAGCGCAAGGACCTGGACCTGACCATCGTCACCCGCCAGCCCGGCGACGAGATCGGCCAGCTGCTGCGCCAGGACCGCATGCTCTGGGTGGGGGCACCCGGCTTTGATGTGCACGCCCAGCGTCCCCTGCCCCTGGCCATGTTCAACGAGGACTGCTTCTGTCGCGCCTGGGCCTGCAATGCCCTGGACGCCCGGGAGATCGAGTACCGCATCGCCTACACGAGCCCGAGCCTGGCGGCGATCCTCGCGGTGGTCAGCGCCGGCCTGGCGATCAGCGCCCAGGTGCAAAGCGTGATACCGCCGGAACTGCGCATCCTTGACGCCAGCTGCGGCCTGCCGGAGCTGCCCTCCTCCAGCATCGTGCTGCTGCGCAACCGCGACCGCAGCAACCCGGTCACCGAGACGATGGCCGAGCATATCGTCGAGGGGTTCCGGCTGTAACGCTCCCGAATTCACGGACTGGATGCAGGGTGGTCAACGCGAACGCGTTGGCCACCGGGCGTGGCTTCGTGCACACCGGATTGGCGGCCGGGAAAGCCCCGACCGCCCTACGAATCTGAGCCGCGGCCAAAGCGCAGGGGGTAAGTCGTCCGGCGGCCACGCCTACACCTTGAACGCCAGCCCGATCGCACACACCACCAGGAATGCGCAGAACAGCAGCTTCAGGCGTCGTTCCGGCAGGCCGTAGGCGATCTTCACGCCCCAGCTGATGCTGAGCAGCCCGCCGATGGCCAGGGGAATGCCCATGGCCCAGTTCACCTGCTCGTGCCAGGCATAGCTGACCAGGGTGACCGAGGTGCTGGGAATAGCCAGGGCCAGCGACAGCCCCTGGGCCATCACCTGGGTGGTGCCGAACAGACTGGTCAGCACCGGAGTGGCCACCACCGCGCCGCCGACGCCGAGCAGACCGCCGGCCAGACCGGCCACCGCGCCCAGCGGCGCCAGCCAGGGCCAGGGATAGCGCAGCTCGGTGCTGCCGGCCTGGGGCCGGTAGTAGATGCGCAGCAGGTTGTAGGCCGCCAGCAGGAAGAGGAACACCACGAATGCCTGGCGCATCAGGCGCGGGTCCTGGCTGACCGCCCACTTGGCGCCGATCACGGCGAACAGGAAGCTGGTGATGCCGAGGGCCAGGGCATAACGCAGATCGATGCGGTTGCGCTGGTTGTAGCGCCAGACCGCCAGCAGCACGTTGGGCACTACCATCACCAGTGCGGTGCCCTGCGCCATCTGCTGATCAAGGCCGAAGAGGATGCCCAGCGCGGGAATGGCGATCAGCCCGCCACCGATGCCGAACAGCCCGCCGACCGTGCCGAGCAGCACACCGAGAATCACATTGAGGAAGAAATCGAGGAATTGCATGGAGCCTCCGAAAACAGCGCCGCCATGCTAGCCACCCCCCTCTGGTCCGGAAACCGGATACCGCGCACAATGGCTTTGCGTAATCTGCAAAGGCAACCAGGCCATGAATCCGGACCAACTTACCCATCAGCTGGAGATCTTCCTCGATGTCCTGGAATGCGGCAGCTTTTCCGGCGCCGCACGCCGGCACCCGCTGACGCCTTCGGCTGTGGCACGGCGTATCGACAGCCTGGAGAAGGCGCTGGGCAGCAGCCTGTTCCTGCGCAGCACCCATGCCGTGCGTGCCACGCCGGCGGGCCTGGCTTTTGCGCAACGAGCACAGAGGATTCTCGACGAATTGCGTCAGGCCAGAGCCGAGGCGGTGTCGCTGAGCAGCGCGCCGGAGGGCCGTATCCGCATCGACGCACCGGCGCCCTTCGGCAGGCGCCGTCTGGCGCCGGCCATTGCCGAGTTTCTGAGCCTCTATCCCGGGCTGGATGTACAGTTGCGGCTGATCGACAGCTTCGTGGATCTGCGCGGCGACCACCTCGGCGAGGTGGATCTGGTGCTGCGCATCGGGCCGCTGGCCGACACCCGTCTGATCGCGACGCCGCTGGCTCCCCTGATCCGTGTGCTGTGCGCCAGTCCGGCGTACCTGGAGCGGCGCGGCGTGCCGCAGTCGCCGCTGGAGCTGGAAGAGCACGATGGTCTGGACTGGGACGGCCTGGCTCCACAATTCGCCTGGCGCTTCGAGATCAACGGCCAGCGCCAGCTGTGCCGACCGCGCCGCCAGCGCATGACCACCAACAATGCGGAAACACTGCTGTATGGCGCGGTGTCCGGTCTGGGCATCGCCCACCTCCCTACCTGGCTGGTCAGCGAGCACCTGCTGCGCGGCGAGCTGGTGCCCCTGCTGTGTCCCGCTGGGCTGCCGAAACCGGAACCGAGCAGTATCTATGCTCTGAACCTGAACCGGGAAACCCAGTCGCGCACCCGGCTGCTGCTGGGTTTCCTGCAGGAGCGCTTCGGGGAGGCGCCCCCATGGGATCGGGCGCTGCGCGAACGCCTGCAGCCGACGAGGGATGCTGAAAACGCCAAATCGGACAAATCCCTGGCGCCATAAATGTGACCAGTCTCACAGTTAACGGAACGTCATCTGCCAGGCGGTGATCCAACAGAGCAAAATCCCGTGCCAGCAAGTGACCACGCGGTCGCCTCTCACTTTTCGCAAGGATCAACCGTGGCCGGTTCCAGCCTTCTCACCCTGCTCGACGATATCGCCACTCTGCTGGACGACGTGTCGGTGATGACCAAGGTGGCCGCCAGGAAGACCGCCGGCGTGCTGGGTGACGACCTGGCGCTCAATGCCCAGCAAGTCACCGGCGTGCGAGCCGATCGCGAACTGCCGGTGGTCTGGGCGGTGTGCCGGGGCTCGCTGCTCAACAAGCTGATCCTGGTGCCGGCCGCCCTGCTGATCGCCGCCTTCGTGCCCTGGGCCATCACCCCGCTGCTGATGCTCGGCGGCGCCTTCCTCTGCTACGAGGGCTTCGAGAAGATCGCCCACCGCCTCCTGCACAGCCGTGACGAGGATGAGCGCGACCACCGGCAGCGCCTGGAGGCCGTGGCCGACCCGGCGGTGGACATGAAGGCCTTCGAGCGCGACAAGATCCGCGGCGCCGTGCGCACCGACTTCATTCTCTCGGCGGAGATCATCGCCATCACCCTGGGCGCGGTGGCCGGTGCGCCCTTCGTGCAGCAGGTATTGGTGCTGTGCGCCATCGCCCTGGCCATAACCGTAGGCGTGTATGGACTGGTGGCCGGCATCGTCAAGCTGGACGACCTGGGCCTGTTTCTCCACCAGCGCAGCTCGACGCTGGCCCAGCGACTGGGTCGCGGCATCCTCTATGCCGCCCCCTGGCTGATGAAGACGCTTTCCGTGGTAGGCACGGCGGCCATGTTCATGGTGGGCGGCGCCATCCTGGTGCATGGCCTGCCACCGGTGCAGCAAATCATCGACCAGCTGGCCGGTGTGGCCGCCGGCTGGCCTACTGGCCATCTAATGGCACTACTGGCACCGACCTTGCTTTCAGCCCTGTTCGGCATCCTTGTCGGCGCCTTGCTCGTCTCGCTGGTGGCTGTCGGCAAACGTTTTCTTCCATCCGCCGACCAGTGAAGGTCGGCCTGTTTCGTGGGTTCAGTGAAGAACAAGAAAGACCGGAGTCTTCGATGCGTACTCGTCTTCTTTCCGTCGCCTGCCTGGCGCTCCTGCTGCCCAACCTGACACAGGCGGTCGAATTCTGGCATTCCAGCACCATCTGGGCGGGTCAGGGCCAGTGCACGGCGGTGTTCTCCTTCGACAGCGGCCTGCATGACATAACCGACCTGCGCGTCGCGGTGAAAGCGCTCAGCCCCAACGGGGAGATCGTGCTGGAGGGCGAGCTGGCCATCGACCAGTTCGGCCAGTCCTCCGCGGAGCGCTATGCCGATGCCTTCCTCGAGGGCGAAGCCGTGTGCGCGGAGGACCTGACCATCGAAGTGGAGGAAGCCACGGCTCGCCTGGACGGCCGGCTCATCGACCTGCTGGCCACCCAGAGCCTGACCCCGCGTGATTTTCGGCCGTTGCCGATTCGTTTCTAATTCGGACAGGAAAGTGTTGTCCGTCCTACAGGACTAGTGAGCCGTAGGGCGGTCAACGCATTGCGTTGGCCGCCGGGGCGGGGCTGCGTTGCACACCGAATTGGCGGCCGGGAAGGCGCCGATCGCCCTACGCTTCGGCATGCCCCGCCTTGCCCGTATCCCGCACGATCCGCCCATCCACCAGCTCGATGCTGCGTCGGCAACTGGCCGACAGGCGGGGGTCGTGGGTGACCACCAGCACCGCGCAGCCGAACTCCCGATTGATGTCGCGGAACAGGGCGAACACCTGCTCCGCCGTGCGAGTATCCAGGTTGCCGGTGGGTTCGTCGGCCAGCAGCAGTGCCGGACGGGTCACCAGGGCGCGGGCGATGGCCACGCGCTGCTGCTGGCCGCCGGACAGCTGTCCGGCGCGCTTGCCGGAAAAGCCGGCCAGCCCCACCTGGGCCAGCAGCTGTTCGGCCAGCTGGATGTCCTCCGGCAGCGGCTTGCCGCGGCGGATCATCAGCGGCATCAGCACGTTGTCCAGCACGCTGAAGGCGGAGATCAGGTGGTGGAACTGGAACACGAAGCCGATGGCCTCGTTGCGCAGCCGGGTACGTGCCTCGTCCGTCAGCGTGCGGGTCGGCTGGCCGAGCAGGTACAGCTCGCCGGCGCTGGGCGAGTCCAGCAGGCCGATGACGTTCAGCAACGTGCTCTTGCCGGAGCCGCTCGGGCCGATCAGCGCGGTCAGCTCACCGCTCTCCAGGCGCAGGTCCACTCCGTGCAACACCTCCTGCTCCTGGGGCGTGCCGGGGTTGTAGATCTTGCGCAGCCCTTCCAGGCGCAGCACTTCCTGAACGTCAGACATAACGGATCGCCACCGCCGGATCGTAACGGGCCGCCCGGCGTGCCGGCGCCATCGCGGCCAGCACCCCTGTTGCGGCGGAAATCAGCATTGCCGAGAGCACCAGCTCGGGCGGCACCACCGCCACGAACAGCCTGGGGCCGAACAGGTTGAACGCCTCGATCAGCATCCAGCCCACCAGGCCACCGCACGCCGAACCCGCCAGCCCCAGCAGGCCGCCCTGCAGCAGGAACACGCGCATCACCTGCCCCCGCGGGCTACCCATGGCGCGCAGGATGCCGATTTCCCGGGTGCGCTGCACCACGCTCACCGCCAGCACGCTGGCGATGCCGAATGCCACCGACAGGCCGACAAACACGCGGATCATCTGGGTGGTCATGCTCTGGGAGGTCAGCGCGTTGAGCAGCTGGCCGTTGGTGGCCATCCAGCTTTCCGCCTGCATGCCGGTCAGGCGGGCCAGGCGCTCGGCGGTGCGGTCGGCGGCGAAGATATCGTCGACGGTCATGTCGATCTGCGTCACTCCGCCGGGCAGGTCGAGAAGGATCTGCGCCTGGCGCAGATCCAGGTAGACATAGCGGGCATCCAGCTCGCGCACGCCCAGCTCGAAGATGCCGGCGACCCGCACCACCCGCTCACGGCCCTGACCGCCATCCAGGCGCAGCTTGTCGCCGACGCTCAGGCCCAGATCCCTGGCCAGCTCGGTGCCGATGGCCACCTGATCGCCTTCGATGGTGAAACGCCCGGCGCGCAGATCGCGTGCAATGGGCACGATGCGCTGGTAGCGCTCCGGATCGATGCCCATCAGGGCCACCGAGGCGCGTGCCTGACCACGCCGGGCGATGGCCGGGCCGGTGGCCAGCGGCGAGACGGCGCGCACGCCGGGCTGCTCATCCAGCAGGTCGCGCAGGGCCTGCCAGTTGCTCAGCGAACGCAGGCGCTGGGCCCGCGGACTGTGCAGCACCAGGGCGATGCCCTGCTCCGGCGGCGGCAGCACCCGGTTCACCTCATCGGGCATTTCCACCTTCAGGTGCGCCTGGGTGCCCAGGGTGCGTTCGATGACGTTGGCCTGCAGGCCGCTGATCAGCGCGGTGATGAACACGATCACCGCCGAGCCGACGGCGATGCCCACCAGGATCAGCGCGGTCTGCATGCGGTTGTCGAGCAGGAAGGCCAGGGCGATCTTCCATTCGAGCCACAGCGCGTCCAGCCAGCGCATCGCTCACTCCGTGCCCGGCAGGGGCAGCAGGCGCACCCGCACCCGCGAGCCGGGCTCGGCGCCGGCGGTGAGCACCCGGTCCCCGGCGGCCAGCCCATCACGCACCTCGCTCAGGGCTTCGCTGCGCAGGCCGAGGCGCACCGGCACCCGCTCCACCCGGCCGTCCTGCGCGACACGCAGCACCTGAGCGCTGGCGCCATCGCGGCCACGCAGGGCATCGTTCCCGATCACCAGCGCCCGCTCGCGGCGCGCGGTTTCGATGTTCACCGAAACACTCATGCCCTGGCGCAGGAAATCCGCCGGCTCGAGCAGTTCCAGGTGAATGTCCAGGGTGCCCTGACTGGGATTGACCGCCGGGGCCAGATAGCTGACCCGTGCATTCAGCACCCGCTCGGGCCAGGCATCGGGAATCACCCAGGCCGGCTGGCCGAGGGCCACGGCGCCCAGGTTCTTTTCGTCCAGCGGCAGCAGGATCTCCTGGCTGTTGTCGCGGGCGATCTCCAGCAGCACATCGCCCGGGCGCACCAGATCGCCGGGTTCCACGCTGCGGGTCTGTACCGTGCCGGCGTGGGGAGCGTGAATGCGGGTACGGGCCAGGGCCACCCGCGCCTGCTCCAGCCGCTGACGCAGCTGCTGCTCCTCGCTGCCGCCCTCGGCCAGGGCGTCACGCTGCAGCCGGGCGCGATCGCGGGCCACACGGCTGGTCAGTTCGGCACGTCGCGCCTGCTCGCGGGCTTCGGCGGACAGCAGGCCACGCTCGAACAGGGTTTCCCGGCGCTCGCGCTCGCGGCTGGCCTGGGCCAGCTGGCTTTCCGCATCGCGCAGTTGCGCCTCGGCCTGGGGACGGCTGGAGTCGATAAGCTGGCGCAGCGCGGCCTCGGCCTCGCGCAGGCGCGCCTGCTGCTCGTCATCCTGCAGTTCGATCAGCAGATCGCCCGCCGCGACCCGGTCCCCTTCGCGCACATGCCGGGCCTTCACCACCCCGGTGAGCTCGCTGCCGATGCGCGCCAGCGACTGGCTGGACACCTCGCCGCTGGCCACCACACGCTGTACCAGCGGCCGTTCTTCCAGCTGGTAGCCGTCGACCAGGGGCGCCTGCCAGGGCCGCCACAGCCACAGCAGCAAGAGGATGACGAGCAGCGCGAGCAACAACCGGAAAAGCGTCCTGGAGGCGATCCGCACGAAGAAGAAACTCCCTGAACCCGGCGCGAGCGCGCCGACCAGCGGCTAGCCTACACAGCCATCCGGACGATTGCACGGGGCTCGCACAGTATCGTGGGAGCGGCTTCACCTGCGATAAACAGGGTGCGGTCCCATCGCGGCTGAAGCCGCTCCTGCAATGCCGACACCACGGAATGGTTCAGGACCCGCCTTCCGCCCCCTGGCTGAACATCTGCTCCGCGCGGCGCTGCAGCTCGTCCGGGGCCACGTCCTCGACGTGGGTGGCCAGGTTCCAGACGAAACCGTAGGGGTCGCGCAGTGCGCCGGTCCGGTCGCCGTAGAACATGTCCTGCACCGCCATCACTTCCTGGGCACCGGCCGCCAGGGCCTGGGCGAAGCAGCTGTCCACGTCCTCCACGTACAGATACAGGGCAATGGCTGTGGAGTGATCCGGGGCCGACGCGGTCTGCTCGCAGCCTTCGTAAGGATCGGCCAGCATGAAGCAGGCCTTGCCGACCCGCAGTTCGGCATGGCCAACACGCCCGCCCGGGGCGTCCATGCGAAAGGCCAGCTCGGCGCCGAAGGCGCGCCGGTAGAAGTCGATGGCCTGCGCCGCCCCGCGGATGCTCAGGTAGGGAATCAGGCCGGGATACTCGTTGGGGACTGTCTGGGTCATGAATCGCCTCCCTCATCGGGTTGCAGGTCGAAGCAGGTCTTGCCGCTCTGCGGATCGAAGGGCGCGGACCAGTGCTCGTGGATGATCCGCCAGCCGTCGCGGCCCTGGCGCAGCAGCTGGGTGAAGCGCATCCAGGCGCTCTCCATCTCGCCCGCCTCGTTGCGGCAGCCGCAGTGACAGACGCCATAGGCGCAGGCCAGAGCGCCCTCCTATTCGATACGCACATC
>DATGNS010000089.1:0-3502 GCA_035306625.1 Pseudomonas sp.
TGCTCAAGGACGCCGAGAAGGCCCAGAAGCTCCTCAACGCCCTGGTGCCCAAGTCCATGCATAACACCGGCGGCGATATGCCCCGCTACGTGATCAGCGCCGGTAACCTCTGCCGCTGGCTGGCCGAGCAGGCCGAGGGACTGGGGGTGGAGATCTTCCCCGGCTTCGCCGCCCAGGAGGCGATCGTCGAGGAGGGCGTGGTCAAGGGCATCCTGATTGGCGACATGGGCGTGGGCGCCGACGGTACCCCCAAGGACAGCTACATGCCGGGCATGGAGCTGCGCGCCAAGTACACCCTGTTCGCCGAGGGCGCCCGCGGCCACCTGGGCAAGCGGCTGATCCAGGACTACGACCTCGACGCCGGCAAGGACCCCCAGCACTACGGCATCGGCCTCAAGGAGCTGTGGGACATCCCCGCCGAGCAGCACGAACCCGGCCTGGTGCTGCACGGCTCCGGCTGGCCGCTGGACAAGCACACCCACGGCGGCTGGTTCCTCTACCACGCCGAGAACCAGCAGGTGGTGGTCGGCCTGATCATGGATCTCTCCTACCAGAACCCCTGGCTGTCGCCCTTCGACGAGTTCCAGCGCATGAAGCACCACCCGGTGCTCAAGCAGCACCTGGAAGGCGGCAAGCGCATCGCCTACGGCGCCCGGGCCATCACCAAGGGGGGCCTCAACTGCCTGCCGAAGATGACCTTCCCCGGTGGCCTGCTGATCGGCTGCGACGCCGGCACGTTGAACTTCTCCAAGATCAAGGGCCTGCATACCGCCATGAAGTCCGGCCTGGTGGCCGCCGAGGCGGTCTTCGAGGCCATCAATGCAGGCGATGAAGGAGGTCACGAGCTAACTACCTTCAATGTCATGTGGGAGTCCAGTTGGGCCTACGCCGAGCTCAAGGAGAGCGCCAGCTTCGGCCCGGCGATCCACAAGTACGGCACCGTGGGCGGCGGCGCCTACAACTTCGTCAACCAGCTGCTCGGCGGCAAGCTGCCCAACGTCCACGACACCACCGCGGACCATGCGACGCTCAAGCCGGCCGGCGAGTTCGAGAAGATCGCCTACCCCAGGCCCGACGGCAAGCTCTCCTTCGACAAGCTCTCCTCGGTGTTTCTGTCCAACACCAACCACGAGGAGGACCAGCCCTGTCACGTGAAGCTGGCCGACCCCGAGCTGCCGATCCGCGACAACCTGCCCGAGTATGCCGAGCCGGCCCAGCGCTACTGCCCGGCGGGGGTCTACGAGGTGATCGAGGGGGACGACGGCAAGCCGCAGTTCCAGATCAACTTCCAGAACTGCGTGCACTGCAAGACCTGCGATATCAAGGACCCGGCCCAGAACATCACCTGGGTGGCGCCGGAGGGCGGCGGTGGGCCGAACTATCCAAATATGTGATTGTTTGACTCATCTCTAATCTGTCGTAAGCTCAGACGTGCAAGCACCGCCCACGGCGGTCCGGTGGTCTCGACCGGCACCAACCGAGGCACCCCAGCACCCAGGCGTTTTGAGGGTGCGCCGCTTGGCGGTACGCCACCTCCCAAGGCCTCGCGCATCCCGAGACGAGGCCACCCATCCGGGCTGGATGCAGCACCTCTTCCTCGGCACTCACGTGCCATCACCCACCAGGGGATTCACATCCCCGGCAGGGAAGGTGTGTCCCCTGTGTGCATTACCGCAGGAGATCCACCATGAAGTCCTACGATATGTCGTTTCTGGCCCGCGACCACGGCTTTGCGGGCAAGATCCGCCTCAGCGAGCGGGTCATGAACGACTGCATGTTTGTCGCAGAGCACGTGGTCTCGGAGCATGGGGGCACGCCCATCGAACGCTTCCACCTGCTGCTGCAGAGCCTGGCCGGCCAGCTGTCTGGGTACCCGGCAGGGACTCAGGCGGTGCGGCTGACGCATCATCGCATCCCGCCCAGCGGGAACCCTCACCAGCCTCTGGCTCTCGAGCTCGAGGCGTTGGTCGTGCAAGGCGACCGCCAGCACGGTGACTACCTGCTGGTGGCACGCCACGACGAGCTGAACCACGCGCAGCTTATCGCCGCGTAACCCTTCCTCACTACCCACCCCGACCGGGACATCGCTCCCGAAGGGGGGCGGTCTCGGTCATGTCCGGAGGTTCTGGTCATGACCCACACTTCAGCAGCTGCCCTCCCGGCAGATTCCCGCTACTCCCCATCCAATGCGCCTCAGCTGTTCGTGCGAGACAGCGACGGCAACTACCTGGCGGCCCCCGATGACCGCGTCATCGATGCGGCGCGGCAGGTGGTGGAGCGCTCCGTCTCCAAGGGCATGAAGCTCACCACGCCCAACCGGGTACGTGAGTTCCTGTGGCTCAAGCTGGCCGGCTACGACCACGAGGTATTCGGTGCCATCTTCCTGGACACCCAGCATCGCGTGATCGAGTTCAGCGAGCTGTTCCACGGCACCCTCGACTCCGCCTCGGTCTATCCGCGGGAGGTGGTGAAGGCGGCGCTGCACCACAACGCCGGTGCGGTGATCTTCACCCATAACCACCCAAGCGGGGAGCCCGACCCGAGCGATGCGGACCGACGCATCACCCAGCGCCTCCAGGAGGCGCTGGGTCTGATCGAAGTTCGCGTACTCGACCACATCGTGGTGGGCGGTTCGGACTCGGTCTCCTTCGCGGAGCGGGGCTATCTCTGACACCCCGGGCGCTTGCCCGTGACTTCTTGGACGGGTGCCGGCGCTGCCGGCCCCGTCCGCTCTTTTTGCATCCTGTCGAACAGGAGTCTGGTGATGATCAAGATCCCCGGGCGGCTCACCGTCCGCACCATTCATGGGCGCAACGGCCCCTTCAACGTTGGCCGGCTGGCGGCCTCGATCGGCGAGTTCGTCATCAAGGACCCTCAGCTGGACCAGTTCAGCGAGGGGGTGTTTGAGGGCGAGTTTCTGCTGCTCGAGATCCGCCCGGCGAGCTACTTCGCCGGCGGCCGGCTGGTGGTGGAGGTCCGCGCCAAGGTCGGCGAGATGCTGCTGACCGAGGACGGGATGCTGGTGACCCTGCTCGGGCCGAGCTTCGACTCCGCGGAGATGGACCCGCTGGAGGAGGAGGCCGCTCCTGCGCCACCCGTGCCGTCAGCCCCTCCTGCGCCTTGGCCAGGCGAGCCGATGGCTCCGCCTGCGCCGACGACTCAGGTTGAAGCCGGTGAGGCGCCAGGGCCGCAAGCTCCGGATGCCCGCGCCGCTGGTCAGGAGGCCAACCCCGACGCCGAGCTCTTCGGGCTGCTCTGGCCCCTGGGGCCGAGCGTCAAACTCGATCCCACCGTGGATCGGGCGATGTTCCGCCGTCAGGTGAGTCGGCTGAAGGAATTGGGTTACCGATTCCAGGCGCCGACGCAGACCTGGCAAGCCGCTGCCTGAGGCAGCCACTCCCCACCGGGGCATCTCGATGCCCTGGGCTCGGGATGTCCCCATCGCTCTTCGCTAACCGATGGAGGCCATCATGCCCGAGCTCTACACCCTCGATGAGTGCCT
>DATGNS010000090.1:0-24997 GCA_035306625.1 Pseudomonas sp.
GCCGGCGCCACCCTGTTCCTGACCACCAGCGTCGGCATCGCCCTGTTCCCGGAGGACGGCACCCAGCTCGATCAACTGATCCGCAATGCCGATTCCGCGCTGTTCAAGGCCAAGCACGCCGGTCGCCAGACCTACGCCTTCTACACCCAGGAGCTGACCATCCTGGCCCGCCAGCGCATGGAGCTGGGTGCCGCGTTGCGGCAGGCCATCGAGGCCGGGCAGCTGCACCTGAACTTCCAGCCCATCCTGGATCTGAAGAGTGGCCAGGTGCGTGGCGTGGAAACCCTGGTGCGCTGGCGCCATCCCATCCAGGGGCTGGTGCCGCCGGGTGACTTCATTCCGCTGGCCGAGGAAAACGGCCTGATCAGTGCCATCGACACCTGGGTGCTCGGCGCCGCCTGCCGGCAGATGCGCGCCTGGCAGGAGCAGGGCGTCGATCTGGACTTCATCGCGGTGAACGTCTCCAGTCGCCTGTTCGGTCGCGGTGAGCTGGAGGAGCAGGTGCGCCGCGTGCTGGAGGAAACCGGCCTGCATCCCGGCTGCCTGGAGCTGGAAGTCACCGAAAGCGCGGTGATGCAGGATCCCGAGGCGGCCCAGGATCTGCTGCGGCGCCTGGGCAACCTGGGCGTGCGCCTGTCGATCGATGATTTCGGCACCGGCTATTCCTCGCTGCTGCGCCTCAAGAGCCTGCCGGTGCACAAGCTGAAGATCGACCAGGGCTTCATCGCCGGCCTGCCCGACGACGAGGACGATGCCGCCATTACCCGGGCCATTATCGCCCTGGCCCACAGCCTGGGGCTGGCCGTGGTGGCCGAGGGCATCGAATCGCCCGCCCAGGCGGCCCTGCTGGCCCGTTACGGCTGCGGCCTGGGGCAGGGCTACTGGTTCGGCCGACCGCTGCCGGCCGCGGAGCTGGACTGGCGGGCCCGGCCGCTGCCCCGCCAGCAGGCGGAAAGCCTCACGGTCCGAACCTAGGGCGCAGAATGCAGCGGCTCAGGGCTGAAGCCGCTCCCACAGGTTACAGCGCCATGCCCAGCCCGCTGACCCGGCGTACCCGTCGTGTCACGGCGGCCTCGAATACCCCGGCACGCGGCTCCACCAGGGTGAAATGCGCCCTGGCCCGGGTGATGGCGGTGTACAGCAGTTCCTTGGTCAGCACCGGGTTGAGGGCGTCAGGGAGCACCAGCGCGGTGTGCTCGAATTCCGAACCCTGGGACTTGTGCACCGTCATTGCATACACCGTCTCCACCGCCGTCAGGCGGCTGGGCAGCACGAAGCGCACACCTCCGGAGCCGTCGTTGCGCGGGAAGGCGACTCGCAGCAGGGGGGCACCGTCGTTGCCGGGCAGCATCAGGGCGATGCCGATGTCGCCGTTCATCAGCCCCAGCCCGTAGTCGTTGCGGGTCACCAGCACCGGCCGACCCTCGTACCACTCGTGGGCGGGGTCGATCAGCCCCTGGCGCTGCAGTTCCTGTTCCACCCGGAGATTGAGGCCTTCCACGCCCCAGTCGCCCCGGCGCAACGCGCACAGCAGGCGGAAGCGGTCGAACGCCTTCAGCACGCCGGCCGCCCACTCCCGCCAGCTCGGCGCGTCCAGCGGATCCATGTCCAGGGGGCGTCCGGCCTGCAGTTCCCGCAGGTAGTGGGCGTAACCCTCGGCGCCCTCCACACCCCGCGTGATCAGACCGGCCAGTGCGTCCTTGCCGCCGCGCAGGCAATGCAGGTCATGGCGCGGCTGGCCCAGCAGGCGGCGGGCTTCGGCGGCCTCCTGGCGATTGACCAGGCGCGCCAGCTGGCCGATGCCGCTGTCCGCGCCGAAGCGCCGGGAATGGCGCAGCATGGCCGTCTGCTGGGCCAGGGGGCGCTGGCCGGGCTCGCCCTCGATCAGGCCGGGCTCGTCCAGCGCGCGGCCGGCGATCCGCTCCAGCCATTGGCGAGTCGCGGGCTCGTAGTGGCCGGCCTCGGCGTCCCGGCACAGCTCGCCGAGCACCGCGCCGGCCTCCACCGAGGCGAGCTGGTCCTTGTCGCCCAGCAGGATCAGGCGCGCGTGGGGCGGCAGCGCTTCCAGCAGGCGTGCCATCATTTCCAGATCGATCATCGAGGCTTCGTCCACCACCAGCACATCCAGGGCCAGCGGGTTGCCGGCGTGATGGCGGAACCGGCGGGTGTCCGGCCGGGTGCCAAGCAGCTTGTGCAAGGTCTCCACCCGGGCGGGAATGGCGGCGCGCACCGTTTCGCGCACCGGCAATGCCGCCACCTGCTGGCCGATGGATTCGGTCAGCCGCGCCGCCGCCTTGCCGGTCGGCGCCGCGAGGCGGATGCGCAGGGCCTGGCCCCCGGCTACGGCCGGCTCCTGCAGCAGCGCCAGCAGGCGCACCACCGTGGTGGTCTTGCCGGTGCCCGGTCCGCCGGTGATCAGGGTCAGGCGCCCGCGCGCGGCCAGGGCGCAGGCCAGCTTCTGCCAGTCGATGCGTTCATCATCGGTGGCCGGGAACAGGGCATCGAGGCGCTGCTGCAGGTCTTCCGGCGGGGCCGGCGGTTCCGCCAGGCGCTGACGGATGATGCGCGCCACACTCTGCTCGTAGTCCCAGTAGCGGCGCAGGTACAGCCGATCGCCATGCAGCAGCAAAGGGCGGGAACTGGGTTCCGGCGTCGTCTCGCCAGTGCGATGCTCCACCAGCCGGCTGGCGGCGAGCGCCGCCTGCCAACTGGCCAGGTCCACCTCCGCCAGCAACTGGGAGGGCAGGCGGGTTTCGCCGGCCTGCTCGCCCTCCGGCGGCAGGGACAGGGAAAAGTCCGGCTCCTGCAGGGTCGCGGTCAGATCCAGGCAGACATGCCCCTGGCCCAGTTGATGGCTGACCAGCGCGCCGGCCAGCAACAGCAGCGGTGCGGCGTCAGGCTCCTGTTCGCGCAGGAAGCCGGCGAAGGCGCGGTCCAGGGGGCGCAGCCAGCCGCGGCGTACCCACAGGTCCAGCTGGGCGACCAGCTGATCGCTGTCGCTCAGCGCGCCGGCAACGATGGGATAGGCCTCGTCGCGCAGCTGGCGGGCCAACAGGTCGAGATTCATGGGCATGCCTCCGCGTGTCCGGCAAACAGGCGATCCAGGGATTCGATCAGTACGCGGGGCGGTCGGTCGGCATGCACGCCCAGCGCGCCGCCGCGCAGGAACAGGTACAGGGCGCCGCCCATGTGGCGGTCGTAGTCGTAATCGGGCAGGCGCGCCTTGAGCTGGCGGTGCAGGGCCAGCAGGTAGAGCACGTATTGCAGGTCGTAGCGCTTCTCCAGCACCACCTGGCGCATGGCGTCCGGCTGGTAGGCACCGCTGGTGGCGCCCAGCCAGTTGGACTTGTAGTCGGCCACGTAGTAGCGGCCCCGGTGTTCGAACACCAGGTCGATGAAGCCCTTGAACAGGCCGTTCAGCTGGCTCGCCGCCAAAGCCGGGCGCGGCGCGCCGTCCAGGGTATGGGCGCGCACCAGCGCATCGAGCCGATGCACGTTCACCCGGTGGCTGGCGAACCAGAACTCCATCTCCACCTGGTAGTGGTCGAGGTCCACCAGGCGCAGCTCACCGTCTCCGGTGGCTAGAGGCGCCTGCAGGTAGTCCCGGAGCCATCCATCCAGCGGCTCGATCCACGACTGCCAGCCACGCAGCTGGCAGCGACGGGCCAGCATGTCGCGCCGCTCGGCGTCGTTGGCGCAGGCCGCGGCGAAGCCCTCCTGGCCGGCCCACTCCAGCAGGCCGTGCAGGAAGGTGCCCGGTTGCGGCCCGCGCGGAAAGCGATGCAGCTCGGCGCCCTCGGGCGTGCCGGGAAACGCCTGGCTTTGCGCATCGTCGTCGTGGATCTTCTGGGCGGCCGGGCTGTCCGGGGCGTCGATCGGTTCGTCGACCTCGGTGCCGGCCAGCGCCAGGGCGCTGTAGGAGGCGATCCACCAGGGCTCATGGTTGCGCCGATGGGGTGGGCGGGCGGCCAGCGGGGTCGTTTCCGCCGCGGGTGGCTGATAGCGTGCCTCGTCGGGTGTGGGCGGGTCGCTCAGCGCGATGACCGCCTCGTGGCCCTGGCGCAGGTCGTTCAGGCCGACGGCCAGATCGAACGGCTCGCCGCCGCCCAGCACATAGCCCAGGGCCGAGCGATGCAGGCAGGGCATCCTGTTGTGCTTCAGGTCGGCGACGCCCAGCCACAGTGCATGGCGGGCGCGGGTGAGCGCCACATACAGCAGGCGCAGGTCCTCGCCCAGCCGCTCGTCATCGGCCCGTTGCACCGCGTCCTTGTCGGGGTGCAGATCGATCAGCAGCTCTCCCCGCTCGTCGTGATAGCGCAGCGGCGGATTGCGGCCGTCCTCCGCCCGGTGCGTGCAGGCGAAGGGCAGAAACACCAGTGGATATTCCAGGCCCTTGGACTTGTGGATGGTCACCACCCGCACCAGATCATCGTCGCTTTCCAGGCGCAGGATCTGTTCATCGGCTCCCTGACCGCCATCAGCCGCCGTCTGCAGCTGTTCGGTCAGGTGGCGAATCAGCGCCTGCTCACCGTCCAGTTCACCGGCAGCCTGTTGCAGCAGCTCGGCCAGGTGCAGCAGGTTGGTCAGCGCGCGCTCGCCGTCGTCCCGGGCCATCAGCCGCTGGGGTAGCCGGAAGTCCTGCATCAGGTGACGCAGCATGGGCAGCACGCCCTGGCGACGCCACTGCTGGTGGTAGGCGCGGAACTGCATGACTCGCGCCTCCCAGGCCAGCTCGTTCTCGATCAGGGCTTCCAGTTCGGCCAGGGGACGATCCAGAGTGGCCGTGGCCAGGGCGGCACGCAGCAGCCGCTCGTTGTTCGGTTCGGCACAGGCGCGCAGCCAGGCGAGCAGGTCCGCGGCCTGCTGGCTGGCGAACACCGAATCCTTGTCCGACAGGTAGACGCTGCGCACCCCGCGTCGTGCCAGCTGGCGGCGGATGGCTTCGGCTTCCCTGCCGTTGCGTACCAGTACGGCGATATCGGCGGGACACAACGGCCGCAGTGCATCATCCGCGGTGCGAAAACCGGCCCGCCCGGACCCGCCCAGATTGAGCAGTCGGGTAATTTCCGTGGCTGCGCTGGCGGCCAGTTCAGACAGGTACTCGTCCGCGGAGATCGGCTGCGAAGTCTGCAGATGCCACAGGGTCATGGCCGGTTGCGGCGCACCTCCCACCACCAGTTCTTCCCTGCGCCCACGTGCCTGTACCGGCAGGAAGGGCAGCGGATTGACCTCATCCTGCCTGAACAGGAAGGCGCCACGCCGATGGCGCTCGGCGAAGGTGAAGACCTGGTTGACGGCCGCCACCAGCCCTTCGGTGGAGCGGAAGTTGGTATCCAGGTTGTGGTGGCGGCCTTCGGTGGCGGCCCGCGCCTTGAGGTAGGTGAAGATGTCCGCGCCACGGAAGGCGTAGATGGCCTGCTTGGGGTCGCCGATCAGCAGGATGGCGCAGTCGTCGCGCTGCTCCCTGCCGATGCCGTAGACGCGCTGGAAGATGCGGTACTGCAGCGGGTCGGTGTCCTGGAATTCGTCGATCAGCGCCATGGGAAACTGCTGGCGGATCACTTCGGCCAGCCGCTCGCCACCCTCGCGGCCCAGGGCGGCGTCCAGGCGGGTAAGCATGTCGTCGAAGCCCATCTCGGCGCGCACGCGCTTTTCGCGCTCGAAGCGCTGCTCGATCCAGTGCAGGGCGTGGCGCAACAGGGTCTCGTCCGGATCGGGCAGCGCCTTCAGTGCCGCAGGCAAATCGGCAATCGCCTGCAGACCCGGATGCTCGAAGGGAATGCCATCTTTCCAGGCCTCGGCAATACCGTCGGGAGTCAGACGGGCAAGTGCAGCGGCCGTCAACGGTAGTGTCTCGTCATCCGTCTGCGCCCAGCCGTGCAGGGTCTCCAGCCATTCGGCGCATCGTTTGGCCTGCAGCTTGCGGCCGTCCACCTGCCTGGCGGCACAGGCCTTTTCGATCAGGCCGAGCAGCTCATCGGGCCAGGTCCCGGCCCAGGGCTGCTTCAGGGCGGCCAGGCGCTGCCTGCGTTCGGCCGCGGTGCTGGCCAGCAGGGCATGGACATCGCCGTGCGCCTTGCCGAGCCCCTTGCCCAGCAGGGGACGCACCCGCGCCAGCAGGTGGCGCGGGCTTTTCCACTGGCGGTGCACCCAGGCCAGTGCCTCGCCCTGCAGCGGGTAGAAATGCTCGCGCCAGAAGTCGTTGATCACCTGGGCCAGCAGGTCGGAGTGGTCGGTTTCCAGAGTCTGGTTGAACAGGCTGCCGCTATCGAAGGCATGTTCACGCAACATGCGCTGGCACCAGCTGTGGATGGTGGACACCGCCGCCTCGTCCATCCACTGGGCAGCCGTTTCCAGGCGCTGGGCGCAGGTCGACCATTCACTTTCCGGGTACTGGTCCCGCAGCTGGACGAGCAGATCGTCCGGCTCGGCCAGCTCATTGCGAAAATGCCGGGCGCTTTGTGCCAGGCGCTTGCGGATGCGGTCGCGCAGCTCCTGGGTGGCCGCCTCGGTAAAGGTCACCACGAGGATTTCCGGCGGCAGCAGCGGCCGGCCAAAGCCCAGCTCTGCGCCGCCATGGCCGAGGACCAGACGCACGTAGAGGGCGGAGATGGTGAAGGTCTTGCCGGTGCCGGCACTGGCTTCGATCAGCCGGCTGCCCCGCAGGGGCAGGGTCAGCGGCAGGTTCTTCGTTTCACTCATGCCGGCACCTCCAGTGCCTGCCAGGCGGCCGCCACCAGCGGGCCGTACAGTTTTTCCCACAGCTCCCGGGCGCCCTCGGCGGCCACCAGGGACTGGTAATCGGTGAAGTGGCGGCGCAGGTCGGGGCTTTCATCCCGTTCGCCGCCGGACTGATAGCCGCCTTCGTAGGCTGTCCGGCCCTTGTCGTCGGCCTGGCTCAGCAGGTAGGTGCAGGCCGTCTTGGGCGCCAGGGGCAGCGGCTGGGTCAGGTTGCGGCGCCAGATCTCCAGCAGGTCGTGCGCCGCCTGCAGCGCGTCCGGCTGTGGCAGTGGCGCCAGATACAGGCCGCAATCGGTGCCCAGCACGGCGGTGTGCAGCGGCAGACCGCGGGCGCTGGCCAGCAGGTGCGCGACCCAGGGCTTCATCAGGTGATGCCATTTGCGATCGTCGGGCTTGCGGCCCAGTTTGCTGGCCCGCACCTCCAGGGACAGCAGCTCGCCCGCCGCGTTGCGCCGCAGGTTGGCCAGCCAGCCTGTGACCTCCACCCCGTCGTGGGCGAAGTCCAGGGCCACCGGCGAGCTGACCGGCTCCGGCCAGTCGGACAGGATCCGCTGACGCAGCGCCAGCAGGTCCGGCAGCGGTTCCAGCACGCTTTGCCGATACAGGTCGCCGAAACCGGCCAGCGGCAGATGGCCGGAGCGCTGCAGGTGGGTCATGCGCTCCTGCAGCCGCTGCGGCGCGACATCCGGATCGGGTTCGGCAAGCGCGGCCTGCAGCAGCTCCTGACGCAGGCTGTAGTTCTGCAGGTGATCGACTTCGAAGTGTTCCTCGTCCGCCAGCGGCGTGTCCATTTCCTCCAGGTACAGCTTCAGCCGCCGCTGGTGGAACTGGCGCACCGGATTGCGCAGGAACTCCTGCAGCACCTTCAGCTCGATGGGCTCGTCCAGCTTCGGCGGCTCCGTAGCGGCAGGGGCCTGCTGCTCCTCCGCTTCCTGGTGCGCCGCCAGCCACTCGCCGGCATAGCTGAACAGCCTGGAGTCCGCACGGAAGTAGGCGGCGCTGAAGGGCTGCAGGGGATGCTCGCAGGTCAGCGCCTCGAGCAGCGCCTCGCCGTCTCCTTCGCGGCCGGCCAGACGCCAGCCGGCAGCCAGGTGATCGCGCAGCTGGCCGATCAGCACGGAAGGCGGCTTCTCGCTGTTGTCGCGCACGCTGCGGCCGACCCAGCTGACATACAGCTGCTCGCGGGCCGAGAGCACGGCTTCCAGCAGCAGGTAGCGGTCGTCCTCGCGGCGCGAACGGTCACCGGGGCGGTAGTCGCCGCCCATCAGGTCGAAATCCAGCGGCGGCTGGGCGCGCGGGTAGTCGCCATCGTTCATGCCCAGCAGGCATACCACGCGGAAGGGAATGGCGCGCATGGGCATCAGGGTGCAGAAGTTCACCGCGCCGCTGAGGAAGCGCTGGCCGAGGCTGGGCTGATCCAGCGCGCCGAGCCAGGCTTCGCGCACCACGGTCAGCGGCAGTTCCTCGGTCAGGCCCGCGTGGCGGCAGTGTTCCACCCAGCTCTCCAGGGCTTCCAGCAATTGGGTCAGCAGCAGCTGGTCCTGTTCGTCGCCGGGGCGCAGGAACACTTCCAGCAGGGCACGCAGGCGCTCGCCCCACTGCGGGGCGGTGGCCGGACGGGAGAGCTCCCGCCAGGCCAGCTGCAGGCGCTCGATAAGGGTCACCAGCGGGCCGAGCAGCGCCGCGTCCAGGCCGCCCACCTCGCCGTAGGGCTGGATATCGCCCAGCGGCTGACCGTCGCCCACCGCGTAGCCCAGCAGCATGCGCCGCAGCCCGAACAGCCAGCTGTTCTGCTCGAGGCCGGCCGGCACCCCGAAGCGCTGGCGCTGTTCGGCGTCCAGGCCCCAGCGCACGCCGGCGTCCTCGATCCAGCGATGCAGCAGCGGCAGGTCGCTTTCGGCGATGCCGAAGCGCTCGCGCAGGGCCGGCACGTCCAGCAGGTCGAGGATCTCGCTGACCGCGAAGCGGCTGTCCGGCAGCTTGAGCAGGCTCTCGACGGCAATCAGCAGGGGTTCGCGACCGCGGCGTCCCTGGTCGGCCAGGGTGAAGGGGATGTGGCGCGGATCCCGGGGATCGAGCTGGCCGAACACCGCCTGGATGTGCGGGGTGTAGGTGTCGATGTCCGGCACCATGACGATCACGTCGCGCGGCTGCAGGGTGCGGTCGGCGCCGAAGCGCTCCAGCAGCTGGTCGTGGAGGATTTCCACCTCCCGCTGCGGGCTGTGGGCGATATGGAAGCGCAGCGAAGGGTCCTGCTGCGGGTCCACGGGTGGCCATTGCTCGCGGGTTTCCGCCAGCGGACGCAGTTCGAGGATGTCGTCCTGCAACTGGCCGAGCAGGGTGGTCGGCCGGTCCTCGCTGAACAGGTCGATGCGCTGCGCCGGGAACAGGGCGCGGTAGTCGTCGGGGTTGTCGTAGCTGTCCAGCAGGTTGATGTAGTCGCGGCCCTGCTTGCCCCAGGAGGCCAGCAGGGGATGGGCGTGCTGGTGCAGCAGTTCCGGCGGCAGGTCGGCCGGCATGCCCGGGCGGCGCTGCTGGCGGCGGTACTGGTGGCGCAGCAGGTCCTTGTCGGCGACGATGTCGGCCCAGTGGTGGCGGCAGGGGTTGTGCACGCAGAGCAGCACCTGGGTGAAGCGCGCCAGGGCGCCGAGCGCTTCCAGGGCCTGGGCCGGCAGCGAGGAAATGCCGAACACCATCACCCGGCGTGGCAGGCCGCGCGGCGCCTGGTCCAGCTCGCGCAGGCGGGCGATGAAACGTCGGTGCACGCCGGCGCGGCTCTGCGCCAGGCCCTCGGCGCCCACGTCGGCGAGCAGTTCGCGCCACAGCTCGGCCTGCCAGCGCTGCTCGGCATCCAGCTCGACGGTCTGGCCGCTGGCCTTGCGCAACCGGTCGTGCCCGGCGGCCCAGTCCTCCAGCCAGTCGGCGCGGTACACCTGGTACTGGTCGAACAGGTCGGCCAGGCGTTCGGCCAGCTGGTAACGCTTGCGCAGGTCGTCGTCATCGGCGAGGAAGCGACGCAGCGGCGCGAAGCTGTCGCGTGCCAGCAGCGCCGGCAGCAGGCGCATCAGACGCCAGGTCAGCGGGCCCTTGTCCAGCAGCGAGACGCGGGGAATCGCCTCGCGTCCCAGCACGGCCCGATAGGCCTGCCAGAGGAAGGCGGCGGGCAGCTGCACGTCGATGGCCGCGGCGATGCCGCAACCGCCCCCGTCCTCCTGCGGATCCTCGGCCAGCGCCTGCTTGAGCCACTGGGCCACGCCGCTGCTGTGTACCAGCACCACCTCGTTCTCCAGCGGGCGCAGCGGATAGCGCCGCATCCAGGCCACCGCCAGGTCGCGCAGCGTGTCCAGGCGGTTGCCATGGACGATCATGAAGCCGGGGGTCAGGTCAGCAGTCATCGAAACCTCGGGGGAACGCTGGCGGTTGGCGGTCATTGCACCACGGCGCTGCGACCGGGTGTGTCGCAAGCGGCCGGGCCGCCCGGATGAAGGGTTTCAGGGTAAGGCAACGGAGCGGCGTCGCACAGGGCGGTTCCGGTGTTGCGGGGCACGCGCCGCCGGCTACTCGTACAGGCGCACCGCGTCGGCGTTCAGGGCATAGGCGGCATCGGCCAGCGCGTTGCCGGCCGTCTCGATGCGCAATCTGCCATCCACTTCCAGCGGCGCATAGATGTCGTCGATGCGGATGCCCCGGGGGTGGCGCACCAGCACGATCTGGTTGGGCGGCGGCGGGGGCACATGGATGCAGGCGCCGGGGTAGGGCACCAGGAAGAACTCGATGAAGCGGCCCTGCTCGTCGCTTTCCAGTGGCACCGGGTAGCCGGCCAGGCGGACCTCCCGGCCGTCCAGCTCGGCGACGGTGCGGGTGGAATACATCACCTCGGGCAGGCCGGGCGCCTGCTTGAGGAAACCGCCCTCGCTGCTGAAGCCCGCGGCCTCCGGTGTGTTGTGTTCGATTTCCGGCATGGCTTCCAGCGCCGCCAGGTCTTCGGGCGGCAGCAGCTCCAGCCAGTCCAGCTCGGCGGGCGCGGCGTGCAGGGTCAGGGACAGGGAGAGCAACAGCGGGATGACAAGGCTACGCATGGACAACTCGACTCATGAACAGGACGGGGCCGCAGGCGGCCCCGACAGGCACGGCGGAAATCAGGTTCGCTTGCGCGTCACCATGCCATAAATCACCAGCAGGATGATGGCGCCGACCACCGCGCCGATGAAGCCGGCCGCCTCGCCGGCCTCGTAGATGCCCACCGCCTGACCGCCGTAGGTGGCCAGCAGGGCGCCGCCGATGCCCAGCAGGATGGTCATGATCCAGCCCATGCCGTCGTCGCCCGGCTTGAGGAAGCGTGCAATCAGGCCAACGATCAGGCCGATGATGATGGTGCCGATGATGCCCATGGAACCTCCGTCTCAACGGGTTGCGTGGCGGACGCCACTCCGTTGTTTCGGACCGCTTGGCCGCGGGGCAGTTCGGCGGGCAGGGAGCGGACGGCGCCGCTCCCCCGGCAGGTTCAGCCCCTGGCGATCAGCGCCTGCACCTCGGCAATGCGCGCCTTGAGTGTCTCGGCGTCCTGGCAGCGCAGGGTGGCGTGGCCCACCTTGCGGCCCGGCTTGAAGGCCTTGCCGTAGTGGTGCAGGTGACAGTCGGCGACGCGCAGCACGTCCGGCGTCGGCGGCACCGAGCCCAGGAAGTTGAGCATGGCGCTCTCGCCCACCTTGGCGGTGGAACCCAGCGGCAGGCCGGCCACGGCGCGCAGGTGGTTCTCGAACTGGCTGCACTTGGCGCCCTCGATGGTCCAGTGCCCGGAGTTGTGCACGCGCGGGGCGATCTCGTTGGCCTTCAGGTCGCCGTCCACCTCGAAGAATTCGAAGGCCAGCACGCCGACGTAGTCCAGTCGGGTCAGCACGCGGCTGATGTAGTCCTCGGCCAGTGCCTGCAGCGGATGGTCGGTGCTGGCGATGGACAGGTTGAGCACGCCGCCCACATGGGTGTTGTGGGACAGCGGGTAGAAGCGGGTTTCCCCGTCGCGACCGCGCACCGCCACCAGCGACACCTCGCCGGTGAAGGGCACGAAGCCTTCGAGGATGCAGGGCACGCTGCCCAGCTCGGCGAAGGCGCCGGTCACGTCGGCGGGCTGGCGCAGCACCTTCTGGCCCTTGCCGTCGTAGCCCAGGGTGCGGGTCTTGAGCACGGCGGGCAGGCCGATGGCGGCCACCGCGGCGTCCAGGTCGGCCTGGGACTGGATGTCGGCGAATTCCGGCGTCGGGATGCCCAGTTCCTTGAACATGGACTTCTCGAACCAGCGGTCGCGGGCGATGCGCAGGGACTCGGCGGCCGGGTACACCGGCACGTACTTCGCGAGGAAGGCGACGGTTTCCGCCGGCACGTTCTCGAACTCGAAGGTCACCAGGTCGACGCTCTCGGCCATGCGGCGCAGGGCCTCGGGGTCGTCGTAGCCGGCCTGCAGGTGTTCGCCCAGCGCGGCGGCACAGGCGTCCGGCGCCGGGTCGAGGAAGACGAAGTTCATGTCCAGCGGTGTGCCCGCCAGCGCCAGCATGCGACCCAGCTGGCCGCCACCGATTACACCGATCTTCATGTTCGCGTTCCTACTGAGTCAGGGCTGACGGGGATCCGGATTGTCGAGCACCGTGCGGGTCTGTTCCTCGCGGAACTGCTTCAGTGCCACATGGTACTCCGGGTGCTTGCCGCCGAGGATGCTGGCGGCCAGCAGCGCGGCGTTGATGGCACCGGCCTTGCCGATGGCCAGGGTGGCGACCGGCACGCCGCCGGGCATCTGCACGATGGACAGCAGCGAATCCACGCCGGAGAGCATCGAGGACTGCACCGGCACGCCCAGCACCGGCAGGTGGGTCTTGGCCGCGCACATGCCCGGCAGGTGGGCCGCGCCGCCGGCGCCGGCGATGATCACCTCGATGCCGCGCTCCTCGGCCTGCTCGGCGTACTGGAACAGCAGATCCGGGGTGCGGTGTGCGGAAACCACCTTGACCTCATGGGGAATGCCGAGCTTTTCCAGCATCTCCACCGTATGACTCAGGGTGCTCCAATCGGACTTGGAACCCATGATCACGCCAACCAGTGCGCTCATCGTCGTGCCTCTTTCCGGTGCGCCATGGGGCGCGCTCAAAAACCAACAAGCCACGCGAATCGGGCGTGGCTTGTCATGTCGGGGCAAACCAGCGGGCCGGCTGGCTTGAAGGCGCGGCATTATACCGGAAAGCCGGGTCTGTCGCGCCTGTACCTGTCGGATGGTCGATGGGAAATCCACCGCGCTATCCACGGGCATTGCCGAGTTGTGCCTGTGCCCCCGGGGCCCGGATTCGCACGCTTTTCCTGAACGGATTGCGTATTGCTGCCACACTCTGTCATGCCGCTTCGTCAGAGGAGTTCGTCATGTCCCGTTTCGCATCCTTCCTGTTGCTTGCCCTGAGCCTGGCCTGCACCGGTTCGTTGCACGCCGCCCGCCTGGAGGCTGCCGCCGTCGCTGCGCCGGACCGGCATTCGGCCCAGGTGGCCGCCGAGGTCCTGCGCCGGGGCGGCAATGCGGTGGATGCCGCGGTGGCCACCGCCTTCGCCCTGGCCGTCACCCATCCGGAGGCCGGCAACATCGGTGGCGGCGGGTTCATGACGCTGTTCATGGATGGCCAGGCATTCTTTCTCGACTACCGGGAAATGGCCCCTCAGGGCGCCCGGCGCGACATGTACCTGGACGAGCAGGGCGAGGTGGTGCCGGACCTGAGCACCGTCGGTGCCCGGGCCGCCGGTGTGCCCGGCACGGTGATGGGCATGTGGGAGGCGCACCGGCGCTTCGGCACGCTGCCCTGGGCCGAGCTGCTCACCCCGGCCATCGTGCTGGCGCGGCAAGGCTTCATCGTCGACGAGCGTCAGGTGGCGGAGCGCGACGGAGCGTCGAAGTTCTTTGCCGGGCGTACCAACTTCGATCGCTACTTCGGCGGCATGCAGGCCGGCAAGCGCTTCGTGCAGGAGGAACTGGCCCGGACCCTGGAGCGCATCGCCGACCAGGGACCGGACGACTTCTATCGAGGTCGCACCGCCGAGCTGCTGGTGGCGCAAATGGAGCGCAGCGACGGGCTGATCCGCGCCACCGACCTGCACGCCTACCGCGCCATCTGGCGCGAGCCCCTGCGTTTCGAGTGGCGCGAGCAGACGGTCTACACCGCGCCGCCGCCCAGCTCCGGCGGCATCGCCCTGGCCCAGTTGCTGGGCATCAAGGCGCTGCGCGCCGATGACTTCGCCAACGTGCCGCTGAATTCCGCACGCTATGTGCACCTGGTGGCGGAAATCCAGAAACGCGTGTTTGCCGACCGTGCCGACTATCTGGGCGACCCGGACCACTTCGAGGTGCCCACCGCCCAGCTGATCGCCCCCGAGTACCTGCAACGCCGCGCGGCGGAAGTCGATCCGCGGCGCATCTCGCCGACCGAAGCGGTGCGGCCCGGCCTGGAATCGCCGCAGACCACGCATTTCTCCATCATCGACGCCGACGGCAACGCGGTCAGCAACACATACACCCTGAACCTGGACTTCGGCAACGGCCTGGTGGTGGAGGGGGCCGGTTTCCTGCTCAACAACGAGATGGACGATTTCAGCGCCAAGCCGGGCGTGGCCAACGCCTTCGGCGTGGTGGGCAGCGACGCCAACGCCATCGCCGCGGGCAAGCGCATGCTGTCGTCAATGAGTCCGACGGTGCTGGCCCGCGACGGCGAGGTCACCCTGGCCATCGGCACCCCGGGCGGCTCGCGCATCTTCACTACCGTCTTCCAGGTGCTCAGCAACCTCTACGATCACGGTCTGCCGCTGCCCGAGGCCCTGGCCGCGCAGCGCGTGCATCACCAGCTGCTGCCGAAGGACACCATCTTCCTGGATCCCCATTCGCCGCTGGGTGGCAAGGCTGCCGAGGAGCTGCGCGCCATGGGCTACACCCTGACCGAGCAGGGCTGGCCGATGGGCGATATCCAGGCGGTGCAGGTGGTCGATGGCCGTCCGCTGCCGGCCTCGGATCCGCGCGGGCGCGGGCAGGCGCTGGTGGTGGAAGTCAGCCGCGCGCCGGCCGCGCAGGCACAGCCGCAGGCCGGCGAACCGGTGCTCGAGTAGGCGTGCCGGCGGGAGCGCCGGCCTAGGTGGTCGGCTCGGCTCCCGCCTCCATCAGCTTGCGCCACAGCAGGCGCACCGGCGCCTTGCGCACCAGGGCGCAGCGGTGCAGGCGGATCTCCAGGGGCACGCGCCAGCTGGCGTCTCCGCATTCCACCAGCTCGCCGCGGGCCAGCTCCGCCTCGGCGCTCAGCCGCGGCACCCAGGCCACGCCCAGACCCTGCAGGGCCATGTTCTTCAGACTGTCGGCCATGGCCGTCTCGTAGACCGTCACGTAGCGCAGGTTGCGCTGGCGCAGCAGCGCGCTCACCGAGCGCCCCAGGAAGGCGCCGGCGCTGTAGGCCAGCAGCGGCACGCTGGCGCCTTCCTCCCGCAGCTCGAACAGCGGCCGGCCCTGCGCGTCCGGCGCGCAGACCGGAATGATCTCGCTGTTGGCCAGATGCAGCGAGGGGAACAGCTCCGGGTCCATCTGCATCACCGCATCCGGATCGTGGAAGGCCAGCATCAGGTCGCAGGTGCCCTCGCGCAGGGCATGCACGGCCTCACCGACGTTGGTGGCCACCAGGCGTGAGGCGAAATGGATGCCCTCGTTGCGCAGGCTGGCCACCCACTGGGGAAAGAAGCCCAGCGCCAGCGAGTGCGCCGCGGCCACCTTGAGCACCTCGCCCTGCTGGCCTTCCAGGTGGTGCAGGTGTCGCAGCGCCTCGCTGAGCTGCTCCACCACGTTGCGGGCGGTGACCAGGAACAGCTGCCCGGCCTCGGTGAGTTCCACCGGGGTGCGCGAGCGGTTGATCAGGGTCAGGCCCACCACTTCCTCCAGGCTGCGAATGCGGCGACTGAAGGCCGGCTGGGTGACGAAGCGTCGCTCGGCAGCCTTGGAGAAGCTGCGCGTCGTCGCCAGGGTGACGAAGTCTTCCAGCCACTTGGTTTCCAGATTCATGCACTGCGCTCCTGCTTCGACCGACGCGAAAAGTCACAGCGAGGTTATGCCGTTTATGCATGGAGGAGCAATGCAAAGGCATTGGTCCCGGATCAGCGCCAGACCTTAAGATACGGGCACTGCAGGCAAAACCTGCACTGTTGAACAACTGTCATGGTCATGCAGGCAAGGACGGTTCGATCGGCTGTCACGTCGAACGTGCCCCAACTCCTGACCTTTCATGCGCCACAAGCGCCGATTTGGAGTACCTGACATGCGCACCTACGCACGCCCGATGACGACCGCCGTCCAGCCCCCGTCCCGCTACATGCCCTTCCTGGGCCTGGCCTTCACCAGTTCCAAGGCCAATCGCCCCGCCAAGGCTTCGGCCAACGCTCCGCGCTGAGTTGACGTATCCTGCTGTTCCTATCCGCTCCGGGTCAGGAACATGCGACTACTGATTCTCTACACCGGCGGCACCATCGGCATGCAGTCCAGCGCAGCCGGGCTGGTGCCCGCCAGCGGCTTCGACGCCCGCCTGCGGGCCGAGCTGGAGCAGCGCCCGGACTTCCCCGCCGGCGACTGGCTGTTCCGCGAACTCTCCCCGCCCATCGACAGCGCCAACATGAGCCAGGCGCACTGGCTGTCCATGCGCGACGCCATCGTCGAGGCCGTCGACCAGCAGGGCCGCGATGCCGTGCTGCTGCTGCACGGCACCGATACCCTGGCCTACACGGCCGCCGCCCTGAGCTTTCTGCTGCTGGGCCTGCCGGTGCCGGTGCTGCTCACCGGGTCCATGCTGCCCGCCGGCGCGCCCGACAGCGATGCCTGGGGCAACCTGTTCGGCGCCTGGCAGCGTCTGGCGGACGGCGTGACGCCCGGCGTGCATCTGTTCTTTCACGGCCACCTGCTGCTGGGCACGCGAGTGACCAAGCGCAGCAGCGAGCGGCTTGATGCCTTCGCCGAGTCCTCGCGCCCGGTGGTGCGCACCGGCGAGGCTGCCGGTCGGCAGGCTCCCGATTGGCGCGTGACACGCCGGGAAGTGAACCTGGCCTGCCTGCCCCTGTACCCCGGCCTGCGTGCCGAGCATCTGCGGGCGCTGCTCGCCACCGGCGTGCAGGGTCTGCTGCTGGAGTGCTACGGCAGCGGCACCGCGCCCGCCGACAACGAAGCATTGCTGCGCAGCCTGCGGGATGCCCATCGGCAGGGCGTGGTCATTGTCGCCATCAGTCAGTGTCCGGAAGGGCAGGTGAACTTCGCCACCTATGCCGCCGGCAGCCGGCTGGCCGGCTGCGGCGTGGTCGGTGGCGGCGGCATGACCCGCGAGGCCGCGTTGGGCAAGCTGTTCGCGCTGCTGGGTGCGGGTCTGGAGCAGGGCGAGGTCGAAGCGCTGTTCGCCGTCGATCTGTGCGGGGAGCTGACTGGCCCGGCTTCCAGCCACTAAGCTTGCAGGCCAGTCATTTCGCGAGGAATCCGGCCATGACCCGTCGCCTGCCTGTGGAAATCCGCCCGGTCACCGCCGCGGATCACGATGCCTGGCTGCCGCTGTGGCAGGGCTACCAGCGCTTCTACATGATGAGCCTGGATGTGGCCGTCAGCGCCGCCACGTGGCAGCGCTTCCTGGACGCCAGCGAGGGGCAGCACGCCGCCCTGGCCTGGGCCGATGGCCAGGCGGTGGGCCTGGTGCACTGGCTCTATCACCGCAACACCTGGACCCTTAACCCGGTCTGCTACCTGCAGGACCTGTTCATTGCCCGCGACCTGCGCAGCCAGGGCATCGGCCGCCAACTGATCGAATACGTGGAGCGGCAGGCCCGTGAGGTGCCCTGCGACGAGCTCTACTGGCTGACCCACGAGACCAACACCAGCGCCATCCGCCTGTACGCGCGGGTCGCCGAGCGCACGGGGTTCGTGCAGTTCATGAAGAAGTTGTAGGACCGGCCCGTGTGCGGCGGCCGGAAAAGCGCCGACCGCCCTACGTGGCGTCGCATCCCCACCACGACCGGGAGAACGCCGCCCTACTCGTACCAGCGTCGCCCGCTGTTCTCCAGCAGACTGGCCGCCTGCTCCGGGCCGTTGCTGCCGGCCGGGTAGGGCTTGGGCCGCTGGTAGTACTCCTGCCAGCCCTCGAGGATCGGATCGATCCAGCGCCAGGCGGCTTCCACCTCGTCGCGGCGCATGAACAGGGTCGAGTCACCCTCGATCACGTCCAGCAGCAGGCGCTCGTAGGCATCCCAGCGGCGCCGCTGGCGGAAGGCGTTGGCCAGGTTCAGGTCCAGCTCCACCGACTCCAGGCTCATGCCCTTGCCCGGCTGCTTGGCCATCAGCTGCAGACTGATGCGCTCCTCCGGCTGCAGGCGGATGATCAGCCGATTGGCCTCGCCGCCGTTGAACAGCCTGTGCGGCACCGGCTTGAACTGGATGACGATCTCCGAGGTCTTGCGCGCCATGCGTTTGCCGGTGCGCAGGTAGAAGGGCACGCCGGCCCAGCGCCAGTTGTCGATCTCTGCCTCGACGGCCACGAAGGTCTCGGTATCGCTGTCGTTGTCGACGTTCTTCTCGAAGTAGTACGCCGGCACGTCGTGGCCGCCGATGCGCCCGGCCACGTACTGGCCGCGCACCGTGCGGTCCTGCACGTCCAGCCCGCTGATGGGCTTGAGCGCCTCCAGCACCTTGACCTTCTCGTTGCGCACCGAGTCGGCGTCGAAGCGCACCGGGGCCTCCATGGCCACCAGGCACAAGAGCTGCAGCAGGTGGTTCTGCAGCATGTCGCGCATGGCGCCGGCATGGTCGTAATAGGCGCCGCGGTTCTCCACGCCCAGGGTCTCGCAGACGCTGATCTGCACATGATCGATGTGCCCGGAGCGCCACACCGGCTCGAACAGGCCGTTGGCGAAGCGCAGCGCCATGAGGTTCTGCACGGTTTCCTTGCCCAGGTAGTGATCGATGCGGAAGATCTGCGGCTCGTCGAAGGCGCGGCCGATCACCGTGTTGATCGCCTGCGCGGAGGCCAGCGAGCGGCCGATGGGCTTCTCCAGCACGATGCGGGTGTTCTCGCCGTTCAGCCGTGCGGTGGCCAGGGAGGCGGCGATGTCCTGGAACAGGTCGGGCGCGGTGGCCATGTAATAGATGCGCCCCCGTCGGCAGGCGCCATGCTCCAGGTAGCGGGCCAGACGTCCGTAGTCGGCGCTCTGGCTGGCGTCCATGGGCAGGTAGTCCAGGCGCGCGGCAAAGCTCTGCCAGGCCTCGTTGTCGAAGGTGGCGCGCGGAATGTGCGCGCGGCAGCGGCGCTCGGCCAGCGCCTGGTAGTCGGCGCGCTGCAGCGGCTGGCGCGCCAGGGCGAGGATGCGCATGTCCGCCGGCAGGCGGCCATCGCGATGCAGGTGGTACAGCGCCGGCAGCAGTTTGTGCAACGCCAGGTCGCCCGTGCCACCGAAAACCAACATGTCGCAGGGAAGTGTCACCGGTCACGCTCCAGTATTGGCCTCGTGCTGGCGGTCTCATGTAGTATCACTACAAAACCCACTACAGGCCCGGTCGCCGATCATACCCGAGTCCAGCCCTTGAATCTGTTGCAGCACATCGACCAGTCCCGCCACCTGCTCCGCAAGTCGGAGCTGAAGGTGGCCGAACACATCCTGCTTGATCCCGCCGCTGTCATTCACAGCTCGATGGCGGATCTGGCCCACAGCGTTGGAGTCAGCGAGCCCACCATCGTGCGCTTCTGTCGCGCCATCGGCTGCAACGGCTTCCAGGATCTCAAGCTGAAACTGGCCCAGAGCCTTGCCGCCGGCGCCAGCTTCGGGCAGTTCGCCATCCACGAGAACGATTCGGTGGCCGACTTCAGCATGAAGATCTTCGACACCACGCTGCACACCCTGATGGAGGTGCGCGAGCGGCTGAGCGTCGAGGCGCTGGAGAAGGCCATTGCCGCCATCGCCAGGGCCAAGCGCGTGGAGTTCTACGGCTTCGGCGCATCCGGCGCGGTGGCCACCGACGCCCAGCACAAGTTCTTCCGCCTGCTGCTCACCGCGGCCGCCTATTCGGACCCGCACATGCAGGCCATGTCGGCGGTGACCCTCAAGCCGGGCGATGTGGCGATCTGCATTTCCCAGTCCGGGCGCTCCAAGGACCTGCTCACCACCGCCCAGCTGGTGCGCGAGAAGGGCGCCACGCTGATCACCCTGTGTCCCGGCCAGACGCCCCTGGCCGAGCTGGCCGATGTCAACCTGGCCATCGACGTGCAGGAAGATACCGAGATCTACACCCCGCTGACCTCGCGCATCGCCCACCTGGTGGTGATCGACGTGCTGGCCATGGGCGTGGCCATGTCGCGCGGCCCGGACCTGGTCGAGCACCTCAAGAGTGTCAAGCGCAGCCTGCGCAGCCTGCGTCTGTCGCCCAAGACGGTGAAGTCCCAGGAGGACTGAGTCTCCGGGCGGGAGCGGCTTCAGCCACGATGGCTCCCAGGCCGATGGGCTTATTGACCCTGCGGCGGAAAGCGATCGGTCAGTGCGCCGATCCAGCCACGCTCCCGGCAGACGAATTCAAAGAAGGCCTGGGCCACCGGGGTCAGCTGCTTGTCGCGGGCGTGTACCACGCACCAGCTGCGGCGCAGCGGCAGTTCCGCGACCGGGAGTTCCACCAGTTCGCCGCTGGCCAGCTCGCGGCGCACCGCGTGGCGGGGCAGCAGGGCCAGGCCCAGGCCGGCGATCACCCCTTCCAGCTGGGCTTCCAGCGAACCGATTTCCAGCGTGCGGGCGAAGTGCGCGCGCTTCTGATGACAGTATTCCTCGGTCACGGCGCGGGTCGCCGAGCCCGGTTCGCGCAGCAGCAGCGGGCAGGACGTCAGCTCCTGCAGGGCCAGCTGCCCGCGACCCGCCAGGGGATGATCCGGGCGGGCCACGGCGATGATGGGGTTCTCCATGAAGGGCACGAACTCCAGGCCCCGATCCCCCGGCACCATGGTCATGATCAGCAGGTCGTCGCGGTGGACCGCCACCCGTCTGAGGGCTTCGGCATGGTTGACGACCGCCAGCCGCAGGCTGACCTCCGGGTGGCGTTCGCGGAACGCGGCGAACAGGTGCGTGACGAAGTACTTGGCGCTGGTCTCCACGGCCAGGCGCAACTGCCCCTGCAGCGAGCCGCGCAGATCCGACAGCTGCATGTCGAGGGTTTCCAGGCGATCGAGGATGTCCAGGCAGGCCCGCTGCAGGGCTTCGGCGGCCTCCGTCAGATGCAGCCTGCGCCCGATGTTCTCGAACAGCGGCTGGCCGACCAGCTCCTCCAGCTGGCGCATCTGCAGGCTGATGGCGGGCTGGGTGAGGGCCATGGCTTCCGCCGCCCGACTGAAGGAACGGTGGTCACACACGGCCAGAAACAATTGCATCTGGCGCAACGTAAGGCGTTTCAGAGATCGACCCATGGCTGAACGTTCTCCGCCAGTTGTCCACAGTTCGCCGCAATATTAGCAATGCCTAATGGGGCATCAAATAAATATTGATTTTCCTTAATCCTCGACCGGTCTTAGCTTTAAAAGCACCTTCGATGAGCCGCTACTTCCGGCGAGGAACCGACGTGATCAAGAAAATCCTCATCGCCAACCGGGGCGAGATTGCCGTTCGCATCGTGCGCGCCTGCGCCGAGATGGGCATCCGTTCCGTGGCTGTGTACTCCGAGGCGGACCGCCATGCGTTGCATGTGAAGCGCGCCGACGAGGCCTACAACCTCGGCGAGGATCCGCTGGCCGGCTACCTGAATCCCCGCAGGCTGGTGAACCTGGCCGTGGAAACCGGTTGCGATGCGCTGCATCCCGGTTATGGCTTCCTGTCCGAAAACCCCGAGCTGGCGGAAATCTGCGCCGAACGGGGCATCATCTTCATCGGCCCGTCCGCCGAGGTGATCCGCCGCATGGGCGACAAGACCGAAGCGCGCCGCTCAATGATCGCGGCCGGCGTGCCGGTCACTCCCGGCACCGAGGGCAACGTGGCCGATCTGGCCGAGGCGCTGCGTGAGGCCGAGCGCCTCGGCTATCCGGTGATGCTCAAGGCCACCTCCGGCGGCGGCGGGCGCGGCATCCGCCGCTGCAACAGTCGCGACGAGCTGGAGCACGCCTGGCCCCGGGTTATCTCCGAGGCCACCAAGGCGTTCGGTAACGCGGAGGTTTTCCTGGAGAAGTGCATCGTCAATCCGAAGCACATCGAGGCGCAGATCCTGGCCGACCGCTTCGGCAACACCGTGCACCTGTTCGAACGCGACTGCTCGATCCAGCGCCGCAACCAGAAGCTGATCGAGATCGCCCCCAGCCCGCAGATCACCCCCGAGCAGCGAGCCTACATCGGCGAGCTGGCGGTGCGGGCCGCCAGGGCGGTGGGGTATGAGAATGCCGGCACCGTGGAGTTCCTGCTCGCCGATGGCGAAGTGTACTTCATGGAGATGAACACCCGCGTGCAGGTGGAGCACACCATCACCGAGGAAATCACCGGCATCGACATCGTCCGCGAGCAGATCCGCATCGCCTCGGGCCTGCCGCTGTCGGTGCAGCAGGAGGATATCCAGCACCGCGGCTTCGCCCTGCAGTTCCGCATCAACGCCGAGGACCCGCGCAACAACTTCCTGCCCTGCTTCGGCAAGATCACCCGCTACTACGCGCCCGGCGGCCCCGGCGTGCGCACCGACACGGCGATCTACACCGGTTACACCATCCCGCCGTTCTACGACTCCATGTGCCTGAAGCTGATCGTCTGGGCGCTGACCTGGGAGGAGGCCGTGGCCCGTGGCTCGCGCGCGCTGGACGACATGCGCCTGCAGGGGGTGAAGACTACCGCCACCTATTACCAGCAGATCCTCGCCAACCCGGATTTCCGCAGCGGTCGCTTCGACACCAGCTTCGTCGACCAGCACCCGGAACTGCTGAACTACTCGATCAAACGCAAGCCGGGCGAAGTGGCCCTGGCCATCGCCGCCGCCATTGCCGCCCATGCCGGCCTGTGAGGAACACTCCATGAGCAAGAAGATCACCGTCACCGACACCATCCTGCGCGATGCGCACCAGTCGCTGCTGGCGACCCGCATGCGCACCGAGGACATGCTGCCGATCTGCGAGAAACTGGACCGGGTCGGCTACTGGTCGCTGGAAGTCTGGGGTGGCGCCACCTTCGATGCCTGCGTGCGCTTCCTCAAGGAAGACCCGTGGGAACGCCTGCGCAAGCTGCGCGCCGCGCTGCCCAACACGCGCCTGCAGATGTTGCTGCGCGGCCAGAACCTGCTGGGCTACCGCCACTACAGCGACGACGTGGTGGAAGCCTTCGTGGCCAAGGCGGCCGAGAACGGCATCGACGTGTTCCGCATCTTCGATGCCATGAACGACGTGCGGAACCTGGAAACCGCCATCCGCGCCGTGAAGCAGGCCGGCAAGCACGCCCAGGGCACCCTCTGCTACACCACCAGCCCCGTGCATACCATCGACGCCTTCGTGGAACAGGCCAAGGCCATGGCCGCCATGGGCGTGGATTCCATCGCCATCAAGGACATGGCCGGCCTGCTGACCCCCTACGCCACCGGTGCGCTGGTCCGGGCGCTCAAGGAGGCCCTGCCGCAGCTGGAAGTGGTGGTGCACTCCCACGACACCGCCGGCGTGGCCAGCATGTGCCAGCTCAAGGCCATCGAGAACGGCGCCGACCGCATCGACACCGCCATCTCCAGCATGGCCTGGGGCACCAGTCACCCGGGCACCGAATCCATGGTTGCCGCCCTCAGGGGCAGCGAGTACGACACCGGCCTGGACCTGGAGCTGTTGCAGGAGATCGGCCTGTACTTCTACGCAGTGCGCAAGAAGTACCACCAGTTCGAGAGCGAGTTCACCGGCGTGGACACCCGCGTGCAGGTCAACCAGGTGCCGGGTGGGATGATTTCCAACCTGGCCAACCAGCTCAAGGAGCAGGGCGCGCTGCACCGCATGGACGAGGTGCTCGCCGAGATTCCCCGGGTGCGCAAGGATCTGGGCTATCCGCCCCTGGTCACGCCCACCTCGCAGATCGTCGGCACCCAGGCGTTCTTCAACGTGCTGGCCGGCGAGCGCTACAAGACCATTACCAACGAGGTGAAGCTCTACCTGCAGGGCCGCTATGGCAAGGCGCCGGGCGAGGTGAGCGAGCAGCTGCGTTTCCAGGCCATCGGCCACGAGGAGGTCATCGTCTGTCGTCCGGCCGACCTGCTCAAGCCGGAGATGGACCGCCTGCGCGCCGAGATCGGCGAGCTGGCCCAGTCCGAGGAGGACGTGCTCACCTTCGCCATGTTCCCGGACATCGGTCGCAAGTTCCTGGAAGAGCGCGCCGCCGGCACCCTGACCCCCGAGCCTCTGCTGCCGATGCCCGAGCACGGTCCGCGCGAGCCGGCCGAGGAGGGCGTGCCCACCGAGTTCGTCATCGACGTGCACGGGGAAACCTACCGGGTGGACATCACCGGCGTGGGCGTGAAGAGCGGCGGCAAGCGCCACTTCTTCCTGACCATCGACGGCATGCCGGAAGAGGTGGTGTTCGAGCCCCTCAACACCTTTGTCGGCGACGGCGCGGTGGGGAAGCGCAAGCAGGCCAGCGCGCCGGGCGATGTCAGCACCAACATGCCGGGCAACATCGTCGATGTGCTGGTCAAGGAGGGCGACAGCGTGAAGGCCGGCCAGCCGCTGCTGATCGCCGAGGCCATGAAGATGGAGACCGAGATCCAGGCGCCGATCGCCGGCACCGTGAAGGCCGTGCACGTCGCCAAGGGCGACCGCGTCACCCCGGGCGAAGTGCTGATCGAGATCGCCTGAGGCCTGTACCGCTTAACCTCACGGGGGGCGCAAGCTCCCCTTTTTTTGCTCGCGATTTGCCGAGCAGGATCCCTGTGCGCCGGCTTCGCCACACAGCCGTCATCACAGGGGGGGCGACGGACGGGCCGGCGGATATCCTCTCCTCTCTTATGCCATATATGGAATATAAAAATTCTTAAAAGATATTTTTAAGAATAAGCCCGCCTCTCTATAGTCCGCTCCAGCCTCACCAAATCCGGTGGGATATCCGATGGAGCAACACCCATGAGCGCAACGCCCCGCACGCTCGACACGCAGGCCGATGACGCTTCCTTGCTGCGCGAGATCCACAACGCCCTGCGCGATCTGCGCTACGGCTCGGTGGAGATCACCGTGCACGACAGTCGCGTCGTGCAGATCGA
>DATGNS010000091.1:0-19501 GCA_035306625.1 Pseudomonas sp.
ACGCTGGAGGGATGGATCCAGAAGCGTCGCTGGCGCGCGCCCAGGTAGTCGCCGTCCTCGGTCTTGGTGCCGATCTGGCTGAGCAGGCCGGAGAGGATGGCCTGGTGCACGGCGGCGTACCCCCTGGCGCGCTGCGCGGCGGCCTGGGCCTCGGCCTGCTCGCGCAGCTTGGCGTTGAGCCTGGTGTCGGTGGTGGGGGTGATCGGCGCGGCGGTCTTGCCGGCGGCCGGAACAGCGCCGACCGCCCTACGGGCCGGATTCAGCTGCAGGTCGCGGCAGATCAGCACCAGTTGTCGGTGGGCGTCGCGCCATTCGCGCAGGCGCAGGTAATTGAGGAAGTTCTTTCGGCACCAGCTGCGCAGCGCGTTGGAACCCAGCTCCTGGCGCTTGGCCTCGAAGCCGTGCCAGAGGTTGATCAGCGCGGCGAAGTCCGAGTCCGGGTCCTTCCACTGGGCGTGGGCCTGGTCGGCGGCCTGCTGGCGTTCGGCCGGGCGCTCGCGGGGGTCCTGCACCGACAGGGCGCTGGCGACGATCAGCACCTCGTCGAGACTGCCCAGGCGCGCCGCCTCCAGCAGCATGCGGCCCAGGCGCGGGTCGATGGGCAGGCGCGCCAGCTGGCGACCCAGGGGCGTGAGCCGACCCTCGCGGTCCACCGCCGAGAGCTCCTGCAGCAAGTTGAAGCCGTCGCTGATGGCCTTGCCGTCCGGCGGCTCGATGAAGGGGAAGTCCTGGATGTCGCCCAGGCGCAGATGCAGCATCTGCAGGATCACCGCCGCCAGGTTGGTGCGCAGGATCTCCGGATCGGTGAATTGCGGGCGGCCGAGGAAATCCTCCTCGCTGTACAGGCGGATGCAGATGCCCGGCTCGACACGGCCGCAGCGGCCCTTGCGCTGGTTGGCGCTGGCCTGGGACACCGCCTCGATGGGCAGGCGCTGTACCTTGGCGCGGTAGCTGTAGCGGCTGATGCGTGCCGTGCCGGAGTCGATCACGTAGCGGATACCCGGCACGGTGAGCGAGGTTTCCGCCACGTTGGTGGCCAGCACGATCTTGCGGCCAGCGGCGGGCCTGAAGATCTTCTGCTGCTCGGCCGGCGTCAGGCGCGCGTACAGCGGCAGCACCTCGGTCATGCGCAGGTTGGCCTTGCGCAGCACCTCGGCGGCTTCGCGGATCTCGCGCTCGCCGGGCAGGAACACCAGCACATCGCCGGGGCGCTTGCCGACGCTCTTCTCGTGGGCCTCGATCTCGGCCAGCGCGGCGAGGATGCCCTGGTCGACGGAAAGGTCCTCCTCGACCCGGTTGCCCTCCTCGTCGGTCTCGGCGGCCAGCGGCCGGTACCAGACCTCCACCGGATAGGTGCGGCCGGACACCTCGATGATCGGTGCGTTGTCGAAATGCTGGCTGAACCGCTCCAGATCGATGGTCGCCGAGGTGATGATCACCTTCAGGTCCGGGCGGCGCGGCAGCAGCTTCTTCAGGTAGCCGAGCAGGAAGTCGATGTTCAGCGAGCGCTCGTGGGCCTCGTCGACGATCAGGGTGTCGTAGCGCTCCAGGAAGCGGTCGTGCTGGGTTTCCGCCAGCAGGATGCCGTCGGTCATCAGCTTGATCAGGGTGCGGTCGGTGCTCTGATCCTCGAAGCGCACCTGGTAGCCGACCAGATCGCCCAGCGGCGTGGCCAGCTCCTCGGCCACCCGGGTGGCCACGCTGCGCGCCGCCAGCCGGCGCGGCTGGGTGTGGCCGATCAGGCCGTTGATGCCACGGCCGATCTCCAGGCAGATCTTCGGCAGCTGGGTGGTCTTGCCCGAGCCGGTCTCGCCGGCAATCACCACCACCTGATGTTTTTCCAGCGCGGCCTTGATCTCGTCGCGCTTGGCGGCGATGGGCAGAGCGTCGTCGTAGCGGATGGCCGGCACGCTCTCGCGGCGCGCGGCCACCTTTGCGCAGCTGGCCTGGAAGCGCTCCAGCCACTGGGCCAGACGGGCCTCGTCGGGCTGCTTCTGCAGGTCCCGCAACTGACGGCGCAGGCGGTGACGGTCGGCGGAGAAGGCCTGATCGAGGTTCTTCAACAGGGTGGAAATGGCGGGCAGGGCGTCGGTCATCGAGCAATCGCGGGCAAAACGGAAAGGGCGCGATTGTCGCAGATTTCCCGCGCCGAGGGGCGGCGCCGCCGGCGTGCAACGGTTACCCTAGCGAGGTTGGGCAAAACGGGCGAACGGCGATGGAAGACCCCCTGAGCGAAATGAGCTGGCGCGAGCGCCTCTACGTGGTGATCTTCTTCACCAATACGCCGGAGGGCCGGCGCTTCGACACCTGGCTGCTGGTAGCGATCCTGGCCAGCCTGATCGTGGTGATGTTCGACAGCATGCCCACGGTCAATGCCGAAGCGGGCCTGCTCCTGCTGGTGCTGGAATGGTTCTTCACCCTGCTGTTCATGGTCGAGTACGGGGTACGCATCTATTGCCATCCGGAGCCGCGCAAGTACATCTTCAGCTTCTACGGGGTCGTGGATCTGCTGTCGTTCCTGCCCAGCTTCCTGGCCCTGCTGGTGCCCGGCACCCATTACCTGATCGTGGTGCGCGTGCTGCGCATGCTGCGGGTGTTCAGGATTCTCAAGCTGACCCCCTACCTGGCCCAGGCCAACTTCCTGCTGGTGGCCCTGCGCGGCAGCCGGCAGAAGATCATCGTGTTCCTGCTGACCGTCAGCACCCTGGTGGTGATCTACGGCACCCTGATGTACGTGATCGAGGGGCCTGAGAACGGCTTCATCAGCATCCCTACCGGCATCTACTGGGCGGTGGTGACCATGACCACCGTCGGCTACGGCGACCTGGTGCCCATGACCGCGCTGGGCAAGACCCTGGCCTCGCTGATCATGGTGACCGGCTATTCGATCATTGCGGTGCCCACCGGCATCTTCACCGCCGAGCTGGCCAACGCCATGCGCCTGGAACAGCTGAGGCACGAATGCCCGACCTGCCGGAAAGCTCTGCACGAGCCCAATGCGGCGTTCTGCAGCCGCTGTGGCGGGAAGCTGTTCTAGCGCGTGTTCCACTCTCCGGCCGGCACGAGCCGCTCCTGCAGTCAGAGGGGACAACTGTGACCCGGGGAGCCGAACGGTGGCCCTACCGCCGGACAGTCTGCAGCAAGCGGACCGCCGAGCGGGGCGACTCCATGATACAGTCCCCGGCGTTTTTGGTTTTTTCACGGTTGATCATGCGCGTTCTGCTGACCCTGCTTGTCCTGCTCAGCCTGCCGGCCCATGCCGACGGGTTTCTCTCCCGCCTGCTGCACAAGCCGGTGCCCGGTGGCGTGGCGGTGATCGATCTGGGTGACGGGCCGCGGCCCCCGCAGGTGAGCTACCTGGACAAGCCCGCGCTGGTGGTCCGTGAGGATGACCGGCGCTGGATCGCCGTCGTCGGCGTGCCGCTGAAGACCCCGGCCGGCCGCCAGACCCTGCTGGTCGACGGCAAGCCACGAGACTTCCAGGTGGAGGAGCGCACCTATGGCGAGCAGCACATCACCCTGAAGAACAGGGAGCAGGTCAGCCCCGGCGCGGAGGCCCTGGCGCGCATCGGTCGCGAGCTGGCCGAGCAGCAGGAAGCCTATCGGCGCTTCAGTCCGTTCCAGCCGAGCAACCTGCATTTCGACCGACCGGTGGAAGGCCGCCTGTCCTCGCCGTTCGGCCTGCGCCGCTTCTTCAATGGCGAGGAGCGCAACCCGCATTCCGGCCTGGACTTCGCCGCTCCGACCGGTACGCCGGTGCGCGCGCCGGCCGCCGGCGAGGTGATCCTGGTCGGCGACTACTTCTTCAACGGCCGCACGGTGTTCGTCGACCACGGCAAGGGACTGATCAGCATGTTCTGCCACCTGTCCGAGGTGGATGTCCGCGTCGGCCAGCGCCTGGCGCGCGGCGAGGTGCTCGGCAAGGTGGGCGCCACCGGCCGCGCCACCGGCCCGCACCTGCACTGGAACGTCAGCCTCAACGACGTGCGCGTCGATCCGGCGATCTTCATCGGCGCCTACCGCCCCTGATTTCCACTCGAACCTGGAGACTCCCATGCAAGAAGAGCTGGCCTTAGGGCTCGACTGGCTACGCGGCCATCCCGAACTGCAAACCCTGGTTGCCTGCATCGTCCTGCTGCTGGTCGCCGCCACCGCCAACTGGCTGGTCAAGCGCATCCTGGTGCGTGGCCTCTACTCGCTGCTCAAGACCAGCGCCTTCGAGGATTTCGGCCTGATCCGCCGCCTGTCCCACGTGGTGCCGGCGCTGATCATCACCGGCGGCGTGAAGGCCGTGCCGGGGCTGCCCGAGGCCGCGATCACGGTCACCCAGAACGTCTGCGCCGGTTTCATCATCCTCACCCTGGCCCTGGCCCTGGGCGCGGTGCTGAATATCGTCAACCACATCTACCAGCGGCGTCCCGACGCCGCGCGCCGGCCCATCAAGGGCTATCTGCAGGTGGTGAAGATCGCCATCTACGCCATCGCCACCATCCTGATCATTGCCACCCTGATCGACCGCTCGCCGCTGATCCTGCTCTCCGGTCTGGGTGCCATGGCCGCGGTGCTGATGCTGATCTTCCAGGACACCCTGCTGTCGCTGGTGGCCAGCGTGCAGATCACCTCCAACGACATCGTGCGCGTCGGCGACTGGGTGGAGATGCCGCAGCTCAACGCCGATGGCGACGTGATCGACATCGCCCTGCACACCGTCAAGGTGCAGAACTGGGACAAGACCATCACCACCATCCCCACCAAGCGCTTCATCACCGACCCGTTCAAGAACTGGCGGGGAATGCAGGAATCGGGCGGCCGGCGCATCAAGCGCAGCCTGCTGATCGACGAGCACAGCATCCATTTCCTGGATGCCGAGGAGCGCGAGCGGCTGTACCGCTTCAACCTGCTGCAGGACTACCTGGTCAACAAGCGTCGCGAAATCGACGAGTGGAACGCCAAGCTGGCCGAAGCCGGCCAGGAGCCGGTGAACACCCGGCGCATCACCAACATCGGCACCTTCCGCGCCTATGTGGAGCGTTACCTGCGCAGCCATCCGGGGATCCACCAGGGCATGACCCTGATGGTGCGCCAGCTGGCGCCCACCGCCGAGGGCCTGCCGCTGGAAATCTACTGCTTCACCAATACCGTGGCCTGGGTTCAGTACGAGAGCATCCAGGCGGACATCTTCGACCACCTGCTGGCGATCCTGCCGGAGTTCGGGCTGCGCGTGTTCCAGAACCCGGGCGGCGCGGACCTGCGCGCCTGGAGCGAAGCCGCGCATGCCCCGGCGCGCAGGGCGGTGCCGGTCTGAAGCCGGACGTGGCGGCGGCCAACGCTTCGCGTTGAGCCTACGCCTGCGGCCCGATGTGGAAACGCAGGCAGATGCCGTCGCCGCTGCCGTCCCCCACCACCGAGCCCACCACCGGGTCGGCGTGCACGCTGCGCCCGGGGTAGGCCTGCCCCAGGTGTCGGCAACACACATTGCTGATCTCGTTGAGCAGGCTGGTGAACTGGGCATCGCGCGGAATGACGAAGTGCAACTGCACCATCAGCGCGCAGGAGTCCCTGGGCAGGCGGGTCAGGCCACAGGTGTTCCACTGGTCGTTGACGTAGGCTTCGGCGCCTTTCATGGGAAGGCCTCCATGCTGGGTCCTTCCCTGTAGACCGGCGATCGACGCCCGCTGCTCAGCGCCGGGCCTTGAAAAACGCCTTGAGGATCGCCCCGCACTCCTCGGCCAGCACGCCGCCTTCCACCCGTACCCAGTGATTCAGGAAATTCTGCTCGAAGAAGCGGCCCTGGCTGACCGCCACCCCCGCGCGGGGCTCGCTGGCGCCGTAGACCACGCGGAAGATGCGCGCGTGCACGATCAGTCCGGCGCACATGCTGCACGGCTCCAGCGTCACATAGAGGGTCGTGCCCGGCAGGCGGTAGTTCTGCTGCGCCGCGGCGGCCGCACGGATGGCCACCATCTCGGCGTGGGCGCTGGGGTCGTGGCGGCTGATAGGCGCGTTGAAGCCGCTGCCGATCACCTCGCCATCACGCACCAGCACCGCACCGACCGGCACCTCGCCCTGCTCGGCCCCCAGCCGCGCCTGCTCCAGTGCCAGGCGCATGAAATGCTCGTCGCGGGAGCGGTCGATGATGGGGGTGAACTTGCTCATGGAAGATCCGCGGGCCGCAGCCGATCAGTAGCCGTCGTCCTGCCAGCGCTTGCCACGGGTCTTGTCAATCGCCGGCAGCCCCTGCTGCAGGGCCGCCTTGGACAGCATGTGGGCGCTCACCGGCGCGGTGATGAACAGGAACAGGGTGATCAGCAGCTCGTGCAGGCTCAACCCCTGCTTCTGCACGCTGAAGAAGATCGCCGAGGCGATGATGATGCCTCCCACCCCCAGGGTGGTGGCCTTGGTCGGCGCGTGCAGACGGGTGAAGAAGTCCGGCAGGCGGAACAGGCCGATGGCGCCGATCAGCGCGAACAGGCTGCCCAGCAGCAGGAAGGCACTGATGACGAGCTCTATCCAGAAGGGCATGGTGTCACCTCAGTCGATCAGGTCGCCGTGCAGCAGGTGCTTGCCCACCGCCACGGTGCCCACGAAGCCGAACACCGCGATCAGCAGTGCCGCCTCGAAGAAGATGTCGGACGCCAGCCAGATGCCGAACAGCACGATCAGCGCCAGGCCGTTGATGTACAGGGTGTCCAGGGCCAGTACCCGGTCGGGCACCGAGGGCCCGCGCACCAGCCGCAGCATGTTCAGCGCCACGGCCACAGCGAGCATGGCCATGCACAGCGGAATCACGTAGGCGAGCATTCGAAAATCTCCAGTAGCGGGGCTTCGTAGCGGTGCTTGATCTCCGCCACCAGGGCGTCGATGTCCGACACGTCCAGGATGTGCAGCAGCAGGGTCCTGCGGTCGGGGGTCAGCCCGGCCGACACCGTGCCCGGGGTCAGGGAGATGATGCAGGCCAGGGTGGCCAGCACGAACTCATCCTCGATGAGCATGGGCACCTCCGCGAAGGCCGGCCGCAGTCGCGACTTCGGGCCCAGCACCAGGCGGGCCACATGCAGGTTGGCGACCACGATGTCCCAGAACACCTTGAGCATGAACAGGCACAGCTGCAGCGGCCTGCGCACCCGGGGCACGGGGAACAGGTAGCGGCGCAGCACCAGCGGGACGGCCCAGCCCAGGAACAGGCCGAGCAGCAGCTGGCCGAGGGTCACCTGGTTGGCCATCAGCAACCAGACGCCCGTCAGCAGCAGGGTCAGCCCCGGATGGGGCAGCCAGGCGAAGCGCTTCATGCCTCACCTCCTTCAACGATGCGCAGATAGGGCGCCAGGTCCAGCAACTGAGCGGCGGCGGCATCCAGGTAGGCCTGCAGGGGCTGGGCCACCAGCACCAGCACGACACTGGACAGCAGCAGGCCCAGCGTGGCGGCCAGACGCAGCGGATCGGTTCGCGGCCCTTCGGCGGGCTTGCCGTTGTTGCGCCAGAACAGGCGGTTGCCGGCCCGGCTGAGGGTGACGATGGCCACCAGGCTGGTGACCAGCAGGAGGCTCCAGAGCTCCAGGGCCGCGCTCCCGGCACCGGCGGAACGCAGCATGAGCAGCTTGCCGAGGAAACCGGACAGGGGCGGCATCCCGGCCACCGCCAGGGCGCCGATGAAGAACAGCCCGCCCAGCAGCATCGGCTGGCGCAGCGTGGGGCCGACCTGCAGGGCGCCGGCCATCTCGCCGCGCTGGCGGCTGAGCAGGTCGGCCAGCAGGAACAGCCCGCCGCATACCAGGGTGCTGTGCAGCAGGTAGTAGAGACCTGCCGCCAGGCCGGCGCGGCTGCCCAGGGCGAACACTGCCAGCAGGCTGCCCACCGAGATCAGCAGCAGGTAGGCGATCATCTCCTGCAGGGTGCGCGCCGCCAGCGCGCCGATGCCGCTGGCCGCCAGGGTCAGCAGCGCCAGCCACCAGAGCCAGTCGTGGGCGTACAGGCTGAGCTCGCCGGCCTCGCTGCCGAAGATCAGGGTGAACACCCGCAGGATGGCGTACAAACCCACCTTGGTCATGATGGCGAACAGCGCGGCCACCGGTGCGCTGGCCGCCGCGTAGGTGCGCGGCAGCCAGAAATACAGCGGCAGGATGGCCGCCTTGAGGCCGAACACCACCAATAGCAGGAAGCCGGCCGCGGCGATCACCGGCGCGCTGTCCGGCCCGGCCGAACCGACCCGAGCCGCCAGATCGGCCATGTTCAGGGTGCCGAGCAGGCCGTACAGGGTGCCCACGCCGATCAGGAAGAATGCCGAGCCCAGCAGGTTGAGCACCACATAGTGCATGCCGGCGCGCGCCCGCGCCGCGCCGTTGGCATAGACCAGCAGGCCGTAGGAGGCGATCAGCAGGATCTCGAAGAACACGAAGAGGTTGAACAGGTCGCCGGTCAGGAAGGCCCCGTTGATGCCCGCCAGCTGGAACTGGAACAGGGCATGGAAGTTGGGCGCCCGCTCGTCCTCGCCGGCACAGGCGTAGAGCGCGGCGAAACCGGCCAGCACGGCGGTGAGCAGCACCATCAGGGCGCTCAGGCGATCGAGCAGCAGGATGATGCCGAACGGCGGGCTCCAGTTGCCCAGCGCATAGACGCGCAGCTCGCCGTCGCCGGCCAGCAGCACCAGCGCCGCGCCGATCGGGATCAGCGCCAGCGTGGCCAGCAGGGAAAACGCCCGCTTGAAGCCCTTGCCCGCTCGGTGCAACAACAGCAGCAGCGCACCGCTGATCAGCGGCAGGACGATCGGCAGGATGATGGCGTGATTCATTGACGCGGCTCCTGCCCATCCACATGGTCGGTACGCAGCTCGCCCATGCCGCGCAGGGCCAGCACCAGCACGAACGCGGTCATGGCGAAGCCGATGACGATGGCGGTCAGCACCAGCGCCTGGGGCAGCGGGTCGGCGAACTCGGTGGCCTTGCCGAGCACCGCGGGCGCGCCGGTCACCAGGCGACCCATGGCGAACAGGAACAGGTTCACCGCATAGGAGATCAGCGTAAGGCCCAGGACCACGGGGAAGATGCGCGCCCGCAGCAGCAGGTAGACCCCGCTGGCGACCAGCACACCCAGGGTGATGGCATACAACGCTTCCATATCAGAGCACTTCCTCGCAGTCGGCCTGACTCACGTGGCCGATGTTGGACAGGATCAGCAGGGTCGCTCCGACCACCGCCAGATAGACGCCGAGGTCGAAGAGCATGGCGGTCGCCAGCTCCAGCTCGCCGATGTACGGAATGTGGAAATGGCCGAACGCCGAGGTGAGGAACGGCTGGCCGAACGCCCAACTGCCCAGGCCGGTCAGCGCGGCAAGCAGCACCCCGCCGCCGGCCACCGCGTGGTAGCTGAACGGCTGGCGCGACTCGGCCCAGGTGACGCCATGGGAGATGTACTGCAGCACCAGGGCCACGGACGTCACCAGGCCGGCGATGAAGCCGCCGCCGGGCAGGTTGTGGCCGCGCAGGAAGATGAACACCGACACCAGCAGCGCCAGCGGCATGATGGTACGCGCCAGCACATCGAGGATCATCGGGTGGCTGTCGGTGGACCAGGGCTGGTCACGGTAGTCGCGGCGCGGATGCGGCAGGTGCAGACCGTGCAGCAGACCGTAGATGCCCACCGCGGCGATGGCCAGCACGCTGATCTCGCCCAGGGTATCGAAGCCGCGGAAGTCCACCAGGATGACGTTGACCACGTTGGTGCCGCCGCCACCGGACAGGCTGTTCTCCAGGAAGAAGCCGGCGATGGTCTCGTAGGGGCGGGTCAGCACGGCAAAGGCCAGCACCGCCACCAGCGCGCCCACCGCGACGGCCAGCACCAGGTCGCGCAAAGCGCGCAGGCTGCTGGTTTCCGTCTGGGTGCGGATCGGCAGGAAGAACAGCGCCAGCAGCATGAGGATGATGGACACCACTTCCACCGACAGCTGCGTCAGGGCCAGGTCCGGCGCCGAGAAGCGCGCGAAGGTCAGCGACACCATCAGCCCCACCACACTGATCAGCGCCAGCGCCGTCAGGTAGCGCAGATGGAACACAACGGTCAGCGCACCGGCGGCCAGCAGCACCAGCAGGCCCAGGCCGGTCACCGGATCGATCGGCGTCATGGCCACCTCGCCGGCCAGCGGGCGCAGCGGCGCCAGCGCCACCACCACCAGCAGCAGCGACAGGCCGAGCACCCACAGCAGGTAGCCTTGCAGCGAGCCGCTCTCCAGCACGCGGGTTACCCGCCGCGCGACCTTCACCAGGGTGGTGACGGTACGGTCGAAGACCATCAGCGAGTTCACCGGCGGCAGGCCGTCGAACCATTCGTACAGGGGCTTGCGCGCGGCATACAGGCCCAGCCCCCCCAGCATGGCCAGGGTACTCATGGCCAGCGGCATGTTGAGGCCGTGCCAGATCGACAGGCTGTATTCGGGCAGTTGTCCACCCATGCTGGCGCTGGCCGCCGAGGCCAGCAGGGAGGCCACGGTCCAGGCTGGCAGCATGCCCACCACCAGGCACAGCAGCACCAGGATCTCCACGGGGACCTTCATGTAGCGCGGCGGCTCGTGGGGCGGGAACCTGGGCAGGTCGATCGGCTCGCCGTTGAAGAACACGTCATGGATGAAGCGCAGGGAATAGGCCACCGAGAACATGCCCGCCACCGTGGCCAGGGTCGGCACCAGCCAGTTGAAGCCGCCGAACAGGCTCTGATGCAGGGTTTCGCCGAAGAACATTTCCTTGCTGAGGAAGCCGTTGAGCAGCGGCACGCCGGCCATCGCCAGCGACGCCACCATGGCCAGCACGGCGGTGTGCGGCATGTACTTCCACAGGCCGTTGATGCGCCGCATGTCCCGGGTGCCGGTCTCGTGATCGATGATGCCGGCGGCCATGAACAGCGAGGCCTTGAAGGTGGCGTGGTTGATGATGTGGAAGATGGCCGCCACGTTGGCCAGGGGGGAATCCAGGCCGAACAGCAGGGTGATCAGTCCCAGGTGACTGATGGTGGAGTAGGCCAGCAGCCCCTTCAGGTCGGTCTGGAACAGGGCCAGCACGGCGCCGACCAGCAGGGTCGCCAGGCCGGTCAGGCTGACCAGGTAGAACCACCACTCCGAGTCGGAGAGTGCCGGGTACAGGCGCGCCAGCAGGAAGATGCCGGCCTTGACCATGGTCGCCGAATGCAGGTACGCCGACACGGGGGTCGGTGCTGCCATGGCCTTGGGCAGCCAGAAATGGAACGGGAACTGGGCGGACTTGGTGAACACGCCCAGCAGCACCAGGATCAGCGCCAGGGGATACAGCGCATGGGCGCGAATCCGGTCGCCGGCGGCCAGCACGTCCGAGAGCTCGAAGCTGCCGACGATATGTCCGACCAGCAGGATGCCGGCCATCAGCGCCAGACCGCCGCCACCGGTCACGGCCAGCGACATGCCGGCCCCCATGCGGGCGTCGCGCCGGTGCGACCAGAAACCGATCAGCAGGAAGCTGGACAGGCTGGTCATCTCCCAGAACACCAGCATCAGCAGCAGGTTCTCGGACAGCACCACGCCGAGCATGGCGCCCATGAACAGCAGCAAATAGGAATAGAAGCGGCCGGCCGCTTCCTGGGCACTCAGGTAGTAGTGCGCATAGAGGATCACCAGCAGGCCGATGCCTAGGATCATCAGGGCGAACAGGAAGCCGAGGCCATCCAGACGCAGGCTCAGGTTGAGCCCCAGATCGGTCAGCCAGGGCTGGTAGAGGATCAGAGCCTCGCCGGAAAATACCTGCCGCGTCTGACTGAGCAGCAGTCCGAAGGCAATGGCCGGTGCGAGGGCTGTCGCCAGCGCACAGGCAAGACGCCCGCGCCCTTCAGCCAGCGTGGGCAGCAAGGCGCCGAGAAAGGGGAGCGCCAGGATGAGTGCCACGATCATCATCGCACCTCGTGAGTCGGTTGTAGTTGGTTCGACGCCCACGTAGAGCGAAACGGCAGGATTTTAAATAAACAAAGAATCACTGCCACGTCTTTTTTATTACTAAAGACAATTAGCAGCCTTGGCCATTAGCCATCAGTCACAACCTGAACTCCGCCCCTTTCTCGGCCGGCAGGCCCTACATGGGCGCGACGCGGCTGGTGCCGTCCACGGTGAGAATACGTACCCGCTGGCCGACCCGGAAGGTCTGATTGGGCTCCACCGCCTGCACGTAGGCGCGCAGGCTGCCGTCGTCCTCGCGCACGGTGATTTCCACGCCCTGGGTGCGGGTGATGCCCTCCTCCGCCGCCGCGCCCAGCATGCCGCCGGCCACCGCGCCGATCACCGCCGCCACCGCGCTGCCGCGACCGCCGCCCACGCCGCTGCCGGCAATACCGCCCACCACCGCGCCGGCGCCCGAGCCGATGGGCGTCTTGGTGCCCTCGATGCGCACCGGGCGCAGGGACTCGATGGTGCCCATGCGTACCAGCTGCACGGTGCGTGCCTCGCTGCGCGAGTAGGTGTCGCCGGTCAGGCTGGAGGCGCAGCCGCCCAGCATCAGTCCGCTCAGGGAAACACTGGCAATCAGAATCAGGGATCTACGCATGGTGTCCTCCGCATTGGCCAACGCAACTGTTCACCGCAAGAGGATGCCTTCAGCCCCGGGGCGAGGCGTCACTTCCAGACGACCGGTGTTTTCGCTAGGGTAGCGGCTTTTTCGGCAGGGTCGGTTCCATGGACTACTTCATCATCTTCATCGCCACGGCCAGCGGCCTGTACTTCCACTGGTGGCTGGTGGTGCGCATGCGCCGCTGGGCCGATCGCGACCTGGCGCTGTCACTGGCCGAGGGCGACGCGGCCAAGCGGGAGTACATGCTGGCCAGGCTGGAAGAGGCGAAGCAGCAGAAGGTGCCGCGCAAGCAGCTGCCGGCCTGGCTGGAGAAGGCGGCCGGGGAATACCCCGGGGCCTGATGGGGAGTCGCAGGGCGGTCAAGATGCAACCCTGGCCGCCGATGAGCCTGCCGATCCGCACGGCGGCCGGAAAAGCGCCGACCCGTGCCGTAGGGCGATCAACGCGGAGCGTTGGCCACCGGACGAAGCCGCGAATCAAACCGTAACGGTGCCGGAAAACAGCGCCGACCACCCTACTTGGACAGAAAGCGCATGCCCTCTTCCAGACCCTGCAGGGTCAGCGGGAACATCTGGTCGTTGATCAGCTCGCGGACCAGCGCGGTGGAGGCGGTGTAGTCCCAGGTGTGCCTGGGGTACGGGTTGATCCAGATGAGCTTCCTGTACTTCTCCATGAAGCGGCGCATCCACACGTAGCCGGCTTCCTCGTTCCAGTGCTCGACGCTGCCGCCGGCCTGGGTGATCTCGTAGGGCGCCATGGCGGCATCGCCGACGAAGACGATCTTCCAGTCCGGGCCGTACTTGTGCAGCAGGTCGAAGGTGGAGAAGCGCTCGGTGGTGCGGCGCATGTTGTTCTTCCACACCGACTCGTAGATGAAGTTGTGGAAGTAGAAGAATTCCAGGTTCTTGAACTCGGTCTTGCAGGCCGAGAACAGTTCCTCGCAGACCTTCACGTGGGCGTCCATGGAGCCGCCGATGTCCATCAGCAGGAGGAGCTTCACCGTGTTGCGCCGTTCCGGACGCATGCGGATGTTGAGCAGGCCGCCGTCCCGGGCGGTGTGGTCGATGGTGCCGTCGATGTCGAACTCTTCCGCCGCGCCCTCGCGGGCGAACTTGCGCAGGCGGCGCAGGGCGATCTTGATGTTGCGGGTGCCCAGTTCCACCTGGTCGTCCAGGTTCTTGTATTCGCGCTGGTCCCACACCTTCACCGCCCGGCCCTGGCGCTTGCCGGCGTCGCCGATGCGGATGCCTTCCGGGTTGTAGCCGCCGGAGCCGAACGGGCTGGTGCCGCCGGTGCCGATCCACTTGTTGCCGCCGGCGTGCTTTTCCTTCTGCTCCTCCAGGCGTTTCTTGAATTCCTCGATCAGCTTGTCCAGTCCGCCCAGGGACTGAATCATCGCCCGCTCCTCCTCGCTGAGGTGGCGCTCGAATTCCTTGCGCAGCCACTCTTCGGGAATCAGCGCCTCGATGTGCCGGTCCAGATCCTCCAGCCCCTTGAAGTAGGCGCCGAAGGCCCGGTCGAACTTGTCGAAGTGACGCTCGTCCTTCACCAGGATGGCGCGCGCCAGGTAGTAGAACTCGTCCATGTCGGCGAACACGACCTTGTGCTTGAGCGCGTTGATCAGATCCAGCAGCTCGCGCACCGACACCGGCACCTTGGCCGCGCGCATTTCATTGAACAAACCAAGCAGCATGCTTACCTCGATGACGGCGACTCACAGGTCGCCGCTGTGCTGGGGCAGATCGTCCTGGATGCGGTACCAGTCCGCCCTGGAATCCACGAAGATGTGCGCCTGACGCACCTCACCCAACGGCGAATCCAGGGTGCCGGCGGCCACACCGACTTCCCCGAAGCGCTCGTCGATGAACTGCAGCGTCGAACCGCAGCAGCCGCAGAAGGTGCGCGTCACGCCGGGAGACGACGGATAGCGAACCACCAGGTCTGCCCCTTCGGTGAGGTGGAACGCCTCCAACGGCACGCCCGCATAGGAGGCGAACGCCGCACCATGGGCCTTGCGGCACATGCTGCAGTGGCAATGGGTGACTTCCCTCACCTCATGATCGATGCGGTATTTCACCGCCCCACACAGGCAGCTGCCTTCAAGCATGGGAAGCCCTCCCGGTTCGCCCTTTCGGTCTCTGGTCAGCGCGCGGCGCGGCGACTCATGAAGGCCAGGCGCTCCAGCAGCATCACGTCCTGCTCGTTCTTCACCAGGGCACCCGCCAGCGGCGGGATGGCCCTGGTGGGGTCGCGCTCGCGCAGCACCTCGGCGCCGATCTCGTCGGCCATCAGCAGTTTCAGCCAGTCGACCAGCTCGCTGGTGGAAGGTTTCTTCTTCAGGCCCGGCACCTTGCGCACATCGAAGAACACGTCCAGCGCCTCGGAGACCAGCTCCTGGCTGATGCCCGGGTAGTGCACGTCGACGATCTTCTGCAGGGTCTCGCGATCCGGGAAGGCGATGTAGTGGAAGAAGCAGCGGCGCAGGAAGGCGTCCGGCAGTTCCTTCTCGTTGTTGGAGGTGATGATGATGATCGGGCGCTGCCTGGCCTTGATGGTTTCGTTGGTCTCGTAGACGTAGAACTCCATCTTGTCGAGTTCCTGCAGCAGGTCGTTGGGGAACTCGATGTCCGCCTTGTCGATCTCGTCGATCAGCAGGATGACGCGTTCCTCAGCCTCGAAGGCCTCCCAGAGCTTGCCCTTCTTGATGTAGTTGCGCACGTCGTGGACCTTTTCCACGCCCAGCTGGGAATCGCGCAGGCGGCTCACCGCGTCGTACTCGTACAGGCCCTGATGCGCCTTGGTGGTGGACTTGATGTGCCAGGTGATCAGCCTGGCGCCGAAGGCCTGGGCCAGTTGCTCAGCAAGCATGGTCTTGCCGGTGCCCGGCTCGCCCTTGACCAGCAGGGGGCGCTGCAGGGTGATGGCGGCGTTGACCGCCAGCTTGAGATCGTCGGTGGCGACGTAGGAAGGGGTACCTTCGAACTTCATCGGGAAGAATTCCTCGGTGGGGCCGCCCGTCGCGGCGAAAACAGGCTGCGACTATACCGCGCACCCGGAATTCTGTGAACGCGACAGCGGGTTTCGGTCACGTTCCGGCCGAAGGTTGGCTGGGAAGGTCGGGACGGGCTAGGGCGCGTCTTCGTCGAATGCCTGCTCGAAGCGGGCGGTGAAGGCCTCGACGAACGCATTGCGCAGCACGGCCAGGAAGGCCTGGAAGGGGCTGACGTCCTGGTCGCGGGTGGTACCGGACAGCTCGACACGGGTGGCGAACTGGTCCTTGCGCTGGTTCTTCAGCAGGGTCTGGCCGCCGCCGACGATGGCCTCCCACAGGCCGCGCAGGAAGCCCTTGTCCTCGGCCTCGACGTCCTGCTCCCAGTCGAACACCTCGACGTTGCGCAGCAGCGGCTTGATGTAGCCGCTGAGGCGACTGTCCCTGGCCTCCACCTCCATCACCAGATCGCCGCTGCCGTCGTTGAAGTCGAAGCGGCCGTAGGCGCGACTGAAGTCGTTGAGGCGCACCAGGGGCACATCGGTCACGCGCAGCTGCAGCTCGAAATCCTCCCAGTCGGTAAAGGGGTCGAAGCGGGCCTTGGCTTCCATGGGGGCCACTTCCAGGAAGCGCGCTTCGCCGACGAATTCGGCCACGCGCCGCCCCTCGGCGTCGGCGCTGTTGGTCAGGTTGTAGAAGGTGCCCCATACCTGGTCCGCATGCAGATTCACCGGCGGGTCGGAGCCGAAGTTGCGAAAGGACACCTGGCCGTTGCGCACATGCACCTCGTTGAGGGTGATCGGCAGCAGGGCCTCCAGACGGTCGCGCCAGTCCACCCCCTGACCGGTCTGCTTCTGCTCGGCCTGCGGCGCATCCACGAAGTTGAGCCGCGGATCGATGAACACCACCTGGGCCACCACCGCCCGGTCGTGCCAAAGGGCCCGCCAGCTCACCGCCAGATCGATCACCGGCGCCTCGAACAGGGGGACGGGCACCTCGCCGGCCTTCTTCTCGATCACCAGGCCCTCGACCTGATAGGCGCCGCGCCACCAGGCCAGGTCTACGTCGGCGATCTGTCCGCGATAGTCGCCCATGTCGGCGAGCTTGTCGTTCAGGTAGTTGCGCACCAGTTGGGGCAGCGCCAGGTGCAGCAGCAGCAGAAACAGCGCAATGAGCAGCAGGATCCATACTGGCAAGGCCTGGCGTCGGTTCATGCCCTCTCTCCCCTTGGCGTCGTCGAGCAGTGGACCGACCGTTGCAGAGCCGGTTCGGCTGGACTGACCGGCATGACCGGCATAGGCTGGCCAGATCGGACACTTCCCTTCCACGTCAACCATCAACCGACGGAACGAACATGAGCCGCATCTTTGCAGACAACTCCCTGGCCATCGGCAATACCCCGCTGGTCATGATCAACCGCCTCGGCCCCAAGGGCGTGACCCTGCTGGTCAAGACCGAAGGCCGCAACCCGGGCTATTCGGTGAAGTGCCGGATCGGCGCCAGCATGATCTGGGACGCCGAGGAGCGTGGCCTGCTCAAGCCGGGCATGACCATCGTCGAGCCCACTTCCGGCAATACCGGCATCGGCCTGGCCTTCGTGGCCGCCGCGCGCGGCTACAAGCTGATCCTCACCATGCCGGCCTCCATGAGCCTGGAGCGTCGCAAGGTGGTCAAGGCGCTGGGCGCCGAGCTGGTGCTGACCGAACCGGCCAAGGGCATGAAGGGCGCCATCGAGAAGGCCGCCGAAATCGTGGCCAGCGATCCGAGCCAGTACTACATGCCCCAGCAGTTCGAGAACCCGGCCAACCCGGCCATCCATGAGAAAACCACCGGGCCGGAGATCTGGAACGACACCGAGGGCGCAATCGATGTGCTGGTGGCCGGCGTCGGCACCGGCGGCACCATCACCGGCGTGTCGCGCTACATCAAGCAGACCCAGGGCAAGCAGATCCTCTCGGTGGCGGTCGAGCCGGTCAGCTCGCCGGTCATCAGCCAGACCCTGGCCGGCCAGGAAGTGAAGCCCAGCCCCCACAAGATCCAGGGTATCGGCGCCGGTTTCGTGCCGAAGAACCTCGACCTGTCGCTGGTCGACCGTGTCGAACAGGTGGCCGACGACGACGCCAAGACCATGGCCCTGCGCCTGATGCGCGAGGAAGGCATCCTCTGCGGTATTTCCGGCGGCGCCGCCATGGCCGCCGCGGTGCGCCTGGCCGAGCATCCGGACATGCAGGGCAAGAACATCGTGGTGATCCTGCCCGACTCCGGCGAGCGCTACCTGTCCACCATGCTGTTCGACGGTCTGTTCACCGAGCAGGAGCTGGTGCAGTAACTCATCTTCCCGTGGCCGGCGTCGTGCCGGCCACGCTGAACTTTGTCCAGACGACACGGCCAGAAGAGGCTACAAGGGAAGCGGTATTCGGAAGGATGCGTTCGACCCCTCCCTCGGATGCTTCTGGATGAGCGAGTCGCGACAAAGCCTGGCCATGGAGACCCTGCGCGGTCTGGCCTGCGTGCTGCTGGTGGCCTATCACGTGGTGGGCTCCGAGGCCATGACCACCGGCCTCAGGCTGCCCGCGGAGCACCTGCTGCACGGCATCAACGATGCGCTGAGCCATCTGCGCATGCCGCTGTTCACCTTCATTTCCGGCTACGTGTACTGCTACCGCCCGCTGGCCGGCCATCCGCTGCGCTTCCTGCGCGGCAAGCTGCGCCGCCTCGGCCTGCCGCTGCTGTGCGTCGCCACCCTGTTCGCCGTGGTGCAGTACCTGACCCCGGGCACCAACACCTTCCAGGAACCCGGCCAACTCTGGCGCATCTACCTGTACCCCTTCGCCCACTTCTGGTTCCTGCAGGCGCTCCTGGTGGTGTTCGCACTGTTCATCCTCCTGGAGCGGACCGGGATGACCCGCCGGCCGGCCGGGCTGCTGGCCGTGCTGCTGGTGTTGTGCCTGATCTACCCGCATCGCCAGCAGCTGCCGGAGCTGTTCGCGGTGCGGAAGGCCTTCTACCTGTTTCCCTACTTCCTGCTTGGCGTGCTCTATCACCGGGCGCTGGAAGCCTGGGTCGCGGAGCATCGTCGCCCGGTCCTGCTGACACTCGTCCTGCTGGTACTCGCCTGCCTGGCCTTCACACCGGTACTGGGCGACACGCGCACCCTGAGCCCGCTCTCGCTGGCCTTCAGCGCCCTGCTGCTGTTGCTGGCCGCCACCGCGAACCTGCGCGTGCCGCTGCTCGCCCGGCTGGGGGGGTATTCCTTCGCCATCTACCTGCTGCACGTGTTCTTCACCGCCGCCACGCGCCTGGCCCTGGAACGTCTGGGCCTGAACCAGCCGCTGCCGGGCTTCGTGCTCGGCCTCGGTGCGGGGCTGCTCGGACCGATGCTGATCCACCTGGCCTGCGCGCCACTGCCCTGGGCACGCCTGCTGCTGTTCGGCCAGTCCCTGCCGCGCCGGTCGGCCGGCACCGGGACGCTGACCGCCGCCAGCGGCTTCCCGCCACCTGCCGACTGACATAAGCTCGCCTTTCCCAAGCCAGCAGGAACAACAACATGGCGCAGCAATGGCCGGTGGATATCGCCCGATCCATCCTTCACGGCTTCGATGACTACCGTGAGCAGTTCAAGCTGATCACCGACGGCGCTCGGCGCCGTTTCGAACAGGCGCAGTGGCAGGAAATCCAGCAGGCGTCGGCGGCCCGTATCGCCCTGTACGAGGAAAAGGCCCAGGAAACCGCGGAGCGCCTGCAGCGGGAGTTCCCGACCGAACAGTTGATGGATGTGCAGATGTGGCCGCTGATCAAGAGCGCCTACATCGAGCAGATCAACCCGCGCAGCGACGACGAGCTGGCGGAGACCTGGTTCAATTCGATCTTCTGCCACCTGTTCAGCCACGACTGCATCAGCGACGGCACCATGTTCATCCACACCACGCGGCCGGCG
>DATGNS010000092.1:0-8861 GCA_035306625.1 Pseudomonas sp.
CCCTTGTAGCGCACCTCGGTGAAGAAGTGGGCGTCCGGGGTACGGGTCTGCGGAACGTTGGAACCCCAGGCGATGATGTAGTTGGAGTTGTACCAGTCGGCCGATTCCGGCACGTCGGTCTGCTCGCCCCACACCTGCGGCGAGGCCGGCGGCAGGTCGCAGTACCAGTCGTAGAAGGACAGGCACACGCCGCCGATCAGCGACAGGTAACGCGAGCCCGCCGCGTAGCTGACCATGGACATGGCGGGAATCGGCGAGAAGCCGACCACGCGGTCCGGGCCGTACTGCTTGATGGTGTAGACGTTGGCCGCGGCGATGATCTCGTTGACCTCCGCCCAGCTGGAGCGCACGAAGCCGCCCAGGCCGCGCTTGCTCTTGTAGGACTCGGCCTTGACCGGGTCCTCGACGATGCTCGCCCAGGCCTCGACCGGCTCCAGGTGACGGCGCGCCTCGCGCCACAGCTTGAGCAGCGGCTTGCGCACCTTGGGGTATTTCAGGCGGTTGGCGCTGTAGATGTACCAGCTGTAGCTGGCGCCGCGCGGACAGCCGCGGGGCTCGTGGTTGGGCAGGTCGTTGCGGGTGCGCGGGTAGTCGGTCTGCTGGGTTTCCCAGGTAACCAGGCCGTTCTTCACGTAGACCTTCCAGCTGCAGGAGCCGGTGCAGTTCACCCCGTGAGTGGAACGCACGATCTTGTCGTACTGCCAGCGGTTGCGATAGACGTTCTCCCAGTCGCGGGATTCCTGGCGGGTCTCGCCGTGTCCGTCGGCGAACTCGCCCTGCTTGCGCTTGAAGAAGCGCATCTGGTCCAGAAGATGACTCATTGTGGTTTTTCCTCTCAGGCCGGGCGCCGCAGCGCCCTGTCAGCATTTTGGGTGGATGGCTCTAGCAGGGGCGTTCCGCGCCACGGCGCGCGTACCACCACCAGGTCACGGCGATGCAGCTCAGGTAGTAGGCAATGAACAGGTAGAGGGCGGCCTCGGCGCTGCCGGTCATGGCCAGCGAGGTGCCGAACGCCTTGGGAATGAAGAAGCCGCCGAAGGCGCCGATGGCGGCGCTGAAGCCGATCACCGCGGCCGATTCGATGTTGGCGTTCCTGGTGGCCTGCTCCTCGGTGACCTGGCCGCGCTGCAGACGGGCGTTCCACTCGCCGCGGAAGATCGCCGGGATCATGCAGAAGGTGGAGCCGTTGCCGATGCCGGCGAAGAAGAACAGCAGGATGAAGGCGGTCAGGAAGCCCCAGAAGTTGCCCTCGCCGCTCTCGCCCGGCAGGAAGGCGATGACCACGAACACGAAGGCGGCCATCAGCGCGTAGTTCCACAGGGTGATGCGCGCGCCGCCGAACTTGTCGGCCAGCATGCCGCCCAGGGTGCGGCTCAGGGCACCGACCAGCGGGCCGAGGAAGGCGTACTGCAGCGGGTTGATGTCCGGGAACTGGGTCTTGCTGAGCATGGCGAAGCCGGCGGAGAAGCCGATGAAGCTGCCGAAGGTGCCGATGTACAGCCAGCACATCAGCCAGTTGTGCTTGCGCTTGAAGATCACCGCCTGGTCGCGGACCGAGGCCCTGGCATCGGCGATGTCGTGCATGCCGAACCAGGCGGCGATGGCCACCACGCTGATGAAGGGCACCCAGATCAGGCCGGCGTTCTGCAGCCACAGGCGGGTGCCGTCACTCAGCACCTGGGGTTCGCCGCCGAAGCTGCCGAACAGGCCGCCGACCACCGCCAGGGGCACCAGGAACTGCATCACCGACACGCCCAGGTTGCCCAGGCCGGCATTCAGCCCCAGCGCCGTGCCCTGCCGGGCCTTGGGGAAGAAGAAGCTGATGTTGGACATGCTCGAGGAGAAGTTGCCGCCGCCGAAGCCGCACAGCAGGGCGATGATCACGAACACGCTGTAGGGGGTCTCGGGGTTCTGCACCGCGACGCTCATCCAGATGCAGGGAATGAGCAGCGAGGCGGTGCTCAGCGCCGTCCAGCGCCGGCCGCCGAAGATCGGCACCATGAAGGAGTAGAAGATGCGCAGCGTGGCCCCGGACACCGAGGGCAGCGCGGCGAGCATGAACAGCTGCTCGGTGCTGAAGCTGAAACCGACGCTGTTCAGGCGCACGGTCACGGCGCTCCACACCATCCACACGGAGAAGGCCAGCAGCAGCGCGGGAATGGAGATCCACAGGTTGCGCGTGGCGATCCGCTGGCCCACGGCGTTCCAGAACACCGGGTCTTCCGGGCGCCAGTCCCGCAGCACGGGGCCGTCGGGGGTCGCCAGGCCGGCGACGGGTTTCTCGAGAACAGTCATCGGTCATTCTCCTTGGGCCAGGGCGCGCGCGGGCACACCGGAACCCATGACGGGGGTTTTGCGGATTTCGCTGAAGTACATCCAGATGAGGGAGACCCAGACCACGCCGTACAGCAGCATGAAGGCGGAGGAACGCACGCCGGTGAGGTCCACCAGGGCGCCGAAGAGGATGGGCAGGATGAAGCCGCCGAGGCCGCCGGCCAGGCCGACGATGCCGGAGATGGCACCCATGTTGTGCGGGTACTCATCGGAGATGTACTTGAACACCGAGGCCTTGCCGAACGCCCAGGCGATGCCGACGACGAACATCAGCGCGGTGAACACCCACTCGTTGAGGCCGATGTGGAAGGTCTTCGGGCCGTTGACGGTCTGGATGGTGAAGTCGGTCTGCGGGTAGGAGAGCAGGAACAGGCACACCCAGCTCACCCACATCACCCACCAGGTCACGCTCTGCGCGCCCCAGCGGTCGGACATCCAGCCGCCCACCGCGCGCAGCACGCCGCCGGGCAGCGAGAAGCAGGCGGCCAGCAGCGCGGCGGTCTGCAGGGAGAAGCCGTACTCCTCGACGTAGTACTTGGTCATCCACAGGGCCAGGGCCACATAGCCGCCGAAGACGATCGAGTAGTACTGGCAGTAGCGCCACACGGCCGGGTCGCGCAGCACGGCCAGCTGCTGGCCCAGGGACACGCTGCTGGCCACGCGGTGGGCCTTGTTGTCGCTGGTCAGGAACCAGAACAGCAGCGCGGTGATGAACATGATCGCCGAGAACACCTGCGGCACCAGCTGCCAGCTGCCCCAGGCGATCAGCGCCGGGGCGATGAACTTGGTGAGCGCCGAGCCGGCGTTGCCGGCGCCGAAGATGCCCATGGCCAGGCCCTGGCTGTCCTTGTCGAACCACTTGGCGACGTAGGCGATACCCACCGAGAAGGAGCCGCCGGCCATGCCGACGAACAGGCCGAGCACCAGGAACTGCCAGTAGGCGGTGGCTTCGGCGATCAGGTAGATGGGCAGCACGCACACCAGCATGAGCACGAAGAACACCACGCGGCCGCCGAAGCGGTCGGTGAGCATGCCCAGCGGCAGGCGGATCAGGGACCCGGTGAGCACCGGCGTGGCGGCCAGCAGGCCGAACTGGGTTTCGTTGAGCTCGAGGAATTCCTTGATGGGTACACCCAGTACCGCAAACATCATCCAGATCATGAAGCAGACGGTGAATGCCAGGGTGCTCATGCTGAGCACCAGGGCCTGTCGCACCTTCGCACTACTCATCTTTCCACCTCGTCCGATGGCTCCGTGTGGGCGCCATCTTGGGTGCGGCGGGCCTGATAACCTTGACCAAAATCATGGTGACCCCGGGCCCCGCGCCCCTAGGATCGGCGCGCCTACCCCGAAAGGGGTAACCCTGAATTCGAAGATTTTTTGCTTCTAAATCAATGATTTGAAGGCCATTCAGGTCATCCGGACGCGCCCCGTCGGGCTCGCCAACTCTTTGGAGGTAGCCGTGACGAAACGCTGGTGGTGGAAAGGCTCGTTACCGGCCCGGGCCGGCGTGGCGGTGTCGCTGATCGTCATCTTCGCCCTGGCCAGCGCGCTCAGCTCCGGGCTGATCGCCAAGCTCAGCGAGGGGGACGCGGCGGCCATCAACACCGCCGGCTCGCTGCGCATGGCCATCTACCGCATGACCTGGAAGCTGGAGTCGGACTACAGCCGGCAGAACGCCCAGGCGCTGGCCGAGCAGTTCGAGGCGCGCCTGGCCAGCCCGGCGCTGACCCAGGAACTGAAGAGCAACGCCGAGCTGCACAGCGCCTACCTGGCCCTGGAGCAGCGCTGGCTGGAGGAGCTCAAGCCGCTGCTGCTGGCCGGCAACTTCGGCGACTTCCCGGCGCGCGCGGAGAGCTTCGTCGAGCAGCTCAACGCCTTCGTGCTGCAGCTGCAGAAACGCAGCGAGGCCAAGCAGGGCTGGGTGCAGACCATCCAGGGCCTGGCCCTGTTCGTCACCGTGGTGGTGCTGATGGTGGGCATCTACCAGCTGCAGGGCACGGTGCTGGCGCCGCTGCAGGAGCTGGTCAGCGCCAACGAGCGCTTCCGCTCCGGCGACCTGGGCGTGCGGGTCAAGTACGACAGCGACGACGAGCTGGGCCAGGTGGCGGCCAGCTTCAACGCCATGGCCGAGGCCATCGAGCGCTCCCACCAGACCCTGGAACGGCGGGTGGCCGAGGAAACCGCCAACCTGGCGCAGGCCAATGCCGCGCTGCAGCTGCTCTACGAAGGCAGCCGGCGCCTGGCCAGCGAGGCTGCCGACGCCAATGCCCTGGGCAGCCTGCTGGAGGACTTCCGCAACCGCCTGCCGGGCCTGCGTCTGTCCCTGTGCCTGCACGGCGAGCCCGGCCAGCAGGTGGAGAAGCTGGTGGCCCTGCACAGCGACCGGGTGCGGGAGATCTGCTCGCCGCAGGACTGCGCCCTGTGCGCCCTGCGCGACAGTCCCAACCTGCTGTGCTGCCCGGTGGTCAACCAGGGCAGCGAGCTGGGCGAGCTGCGCGCCAGCTTCCACGACCGCCCGGCGCAGGACTGGGAGGCCGAGCTGATCCAGGCGCTGGCCAACCTGATCGGCACGGCGCTGTCCCTGGAGCGCCAGCGCGAGCAGGAGAACCGTCTGCTGCTGTTCGAGGAGCGCGCGGTGATCGCCCGCGAGCTGCACGATTCGCTGGCCCAGGCGCTGTCCTACATGAAGCTGCAGGTCAGCCGCCTGCAGACCCTGATCCGCCGCGGCGAGTCCACCGAACGCCTGGAGGCGGTCAGCGAGGAGCTGCGCGAGGGTCTGAACTCCGCCTACCGCCAGTTGCGCGAGCTGCTCACCACCTTCCGCCTGTCCATCCAGGAAGGCGGCCTGCAGCAGGCCCTGCAGGACACCACCCGCGAATTCGCCGAGCGCGGCGGCTTCCAGGTGCAGCTGCGGGTGCAGCCGCTGGCCTTCGACCTGTCCGCCAACGAGCAGATCCACCTGTTGCAGGTGGCCCGCGAGGCGCTGTCCAACTGCGCGCGGCACGCCGGCGCGGACAAGGTGCTGGTCGCCCTGCGCCAGGACGGCGAGCAGGTGGAGCTGCGTGTGGAGGACAACGGCCGCGGCCTGGCCGGCGACCATGATTCGCGTCAGCACCACGGCCTGACCATCATGCAGGAGCGCGCCCGCAGCCTGGGCGGCAGCCTCAGCGTGACGGCCAATGCTCCGCAGGGCACCCGGGTGCTGTTACGCTTCCGCCCCGAGTTCCTCAGCCTGATTCCTCACGAGAGCCTGACATGACCCCCCATCGCCTGCTTCTGGTCGACGATCATCCGATGATGCGCCGCGGCATCCGCCAGCTGCTGGAGCTGGAGGAGGACCTGCAGGTGGTCGGCGAGGCCGGCAACGGCCAGGAAGCCCTCGATCAGCTGGCCGAGCTGCAGCCGGACCTGGTGCTGCTGGACAACAACATGCCGCAGATGAACGGCGTGGAAACCCTGAAGAAGATCCGCGAGCGCGGCTTCACCGGCAAGGTGCTGCTGTTCACCGTCTCCGACGCCGAGGAGGACGTGCGCGACGCCCTGCGCTTCGGCGCCGACGGCTACCTGCTCAAGGACATGGAGCCCGAGCAGCTGATCGACCAGCTGCGCCGGGTGCTGCAGGGGCACATGACCGTCAGCCCGGCGCTCACCCCGGTGCTCGCCCAGGCGCTGCGCAGTCCCCAGGCCGCCACCCAGGCCGACCTCACCGACCGCGAACGCCAGGTGCTGAAGATGATCTCCGCGGGCCTGAGCAACAAGATGATCGGCAACAAGCTGGGCATCACCGAGGGCACGGTGAAGGTCCACGTGAAGAACCTGCTGCACAAGCTGGGCCTGCGCAGCCGGGTGGAAGCGGCGGTCTGGGCACTGGAGCACCTGCGCTAGCTGTCGTGCATGGCGTGCCTGCGGCACGCACGGTGGATCGGTGGAGCGCGATCCCCCCTGCGATCTGCGCCGGGCTGGCCGGACCGGTAGGGTGGACAGCGTCTTTCCCGTCCACCCTCGCGCCGGCACGGCGCGCCCGCGATACCCGCACGGCGACTCGATACGCACGCTACGGATCGTAGCGAAAGGTCTCGTCCAGCTGCGCCGGGCTGTCCACGGTGACCTGCAGGTCCTTGACCAGCCCGTCCTCCAGCCCGTAGATCCAGCCATGCACCGCCACCGGCTGCCCCCGCTGCCAGGCGCCCTGCACGATGGGCGTGTGGCAGATGTTGCGCACCTGGCGCTGCACGTTCAGCTCGCAGAGCAGGTTGACCGCCCGCTCCTCGTCCAGCCCGGCGAAGCGTTCCAGGTTCTGGTGGTACAGCGCCTTGAGGGCGCGCAGCCAGTTGTCGATCAACTGGCCCAGCGAGGCATGTCCCAGGGCGGCGCGCACGCCGCCGCAGCCGTAGTGCCCGCACACGATCACCTCGCGCACCTGCAGCACGTCCACCGCGTACTGCAGGACGGTCAGCAGGTTCATGTCGGTGGCCACCACCATGTTGGCCACGTTGCGGTGCACGAACAGCTCGCCGGGCAGCAGGCCGACCACCTCGTTGGCCGGCACGCGGCTGTCCGAGCAGCCGATCCACAGGAACTCCGGTCGCTGCTGACGGGCCAGGCGCGCGAAGAACTCGGGGTCGCGGCCGCGCAGCGATTCGGACCAGTAGCGATTGTTCTGCAGCAGTTGATGGATGTTCATGGCTCGCTCCGTTGCAAGGCGCGCCTGAATTAGCACGCCCCCCGCGGGCCACCCTTGTCATCCGTCAAGGTCGCCACCGGGGCCGGCGCGGGGGAAATCCGCGCAAGCTGATCGAAATCAAGCGTGTTCGGGCCCGCAAGCGGCGACACTGCGTCGCACCCGCCCGCTCTGTCTCTTTGGAGGTAGACCCGATGGGGAATGGGCACTCCACTGCCGCCTGCCTACCATGGCCCCAGGAGGTGTTGCATATGCTGACCGACACGGAAATGCTGACCACGCTTCGCCAGCATCCCCTTCTTGCGGGATTGGCGGAGGGGACGTTCCAGGAGGTCTGCCGCCTGGCCATCCAGCGCCGCCTGGAAACGGGCGAGTGCCTGTTGCACCAGGGCAAGCCGGCCGACCGCTTCTACGTGCTGATCCAGGGCCAGATGAAACTGACCCGCGTGCTGATGGAGGGTCAGGAGAAGCTGGTGGAGATCGTCCAGCCCGGGCAGAGCTTCGGCGAAGCCCTGATGTTTGCCGAACAGAACCTCAATCCCTTCAGCGCCAGCGCCCTCAAGCCCTGCCTGCTGGCGAGCCTCGATGCCACCCACTTCCGCCGCCTGCTCGAGGAACAGCCCCAGCTGTGCATGAGCCTGCTGGGCCGCTTCAGCCAGCGCATGCACCAGTTCCTGGAGGAGATCGACACCCTGGCCATGGCCAATGCCAGCCAGCGGGTGGCGCGCTTCCTCAACCAGGAGCTGCAGGAGGGTGCCAACGTGGTCCAGCTGCATGTGCCCAAGCGGCTGATCGCCTCGCAGCTGGGCATCCAGCCGGAGACCTTCTCGCGCATCCTGCATCGCCTGATGGACGCCGGCATCATCGCCATGGAGCGGCGCAACATCCGCGTGCTGGATACCCCCGCCCTGGCCGGATTCATCCAGTAACGTCCCGATCCGGAGGTGTGCCGTGCCCGATCCCAAGCTTCCCCTCGTCTACTCCTGCTCCGGCTGCTCCAACGTGGCGCAGCTGGCCAATACCTTGGCCGTGCGCCTGGACCGCAGCGGCCTGGCCGAGATGTCCTGCATCGCCGGCGTCGGCGGGCGCGTGGCCTCGCTGGTCAACAAGGCCAACTCGCAGCGCCCGATCCTCGCCATCGACGGCTGCCAGTTGCAGTGCGTGCGCGCCTGCCTGGAGCAGCATGGCGTGACCGCCAACGTGCATGTGGTGCTCAGCTCGTACGGGCTGAAGAAGCGTCACCACGAGGATTTTTCCAGCGAACAGGCCGATGAGCTGCTGGATGAGATGCGCCAGATCCTGGCCAGCGATCGCATGCGTCCCGACCCCGAGCCGCCCGAGCCGAAGTTGCGGGTGGTGAAGTAGTGCCCCTGCCGGGGTGTCAGGACCAAAAAGCATCGCGGCTGAAGCCGCTCCTATAGAAAGCGGAGCCAGGCGCAATCTGCAGGAGCGGTTTCAGCCACGATAGCCCTCAGTTCAGCAGCTCGCTGAACGGCAGATACTCCACCGTCTCACCCGCTTCCAGGGTGCGCCCGCACTCCACCAGCGCCAGGCCCTCGGCCCAGCTGGCCGAGGTCAGCATGGCCGAGCCCTGGCGCGGATGCAGAACCACCCGCAACCCGTCCTCGTGCGGCTCCAGACGTGCACGCAGGTACTGGCGCCGGCCGTTGGCCTTGCGCCAGGCGAAGCCGGCGGGCAGGCGCAGCGGCCGGGGCAGCACTGCGTCGCAGCCCTGGGCGCGCAGCAGGAACGGGCGCGCCACCACCAGCGCGGTGATCAGCGCCGCCGCCGGGTTGCCGGGCAGGCCGATCCAGGGCACGCCCTTCACGTCGCCAAAGGCCAG
>DATGNS010000093.1:0-5466 GCA_035306625.1 Pseudomonas sp.
CTCGAGCGGCTGGCCGACTACACCGAGCAGCGCCAGCAGTCGCGACAGAAGATCCAGCTGGCGCTGCTCTACCCGATGATCCTGATGATCGCCTCGCTGGCCATCGTGGGCTTTTTGCTCGGCTACGTGGTGCCGGACGTGGTGCGGGTATTCATCGATTCGGGGCAGGAGCTGCCGACCCTGACCCGCGGCCTGATCGCCGTGAGCGATGGCGTTCGCGACTGGGGCTGGCTGGCGCTGCCGCTGCTCATCGCCGCGCTGTTCGCAGCGCGCCGTGCGCTGCGCGACGAGGCCCTGCGCCTGCGCTGGCACCGGCTGCTGCTGCGCCTGCCCCTGCTGGGCGGGCTGCTGCGCACCACCGAATGCGCTCGCTTCGCCTCCACCCTGGCGATCCTGACCCGCAGCGGGGTGCCGCTGGTGGAGGCGCTGGGCATCGCCAGCCAGGTGATCGGCAACCTCCTGATCCGCGGCGAGGTGCGCGAGGCGGCACGCAAGGTGCGCGAGGGCGGCAGCCTGACCCGCGCCCTGGAGGCCACCGGCCAGTTCCCGCCGATGATGCTGCACATGATCGCCAGCGGCGAACGCTCCGGCGAGCTGGACCAGATGCTGGCGCGTACCGCCAGCACCCAGGAGAGCGATCTGGCGGCCCGCGTGGCGGTGCTGGTCGGTCTGTTCGAACCCTTCATGCTGGTGTTCATGGGCGCCACGGTGCTGGTCATCGTGCTGGCGATCCTGATGCCGATCCTTTCCCTCAACCAACTGGTGGGCTAATCCATGCAACGACGTACCCAGCACGGCTTCACGCTGATCGAGATCATGGTGGTGGTGGTCATCCTCGGCATCCTTGCCGCCCTGGTGGTGCCGCAGATCATGAGTCGGCCCGATCAGGCCAAGGTCACCGTGGCCAGGAACGACATCAAGGCGATTTCCGCCGCCCTGGACATGTACAGGCTGGACAACCACAGCTACCCCAGCACCCAGCAGGGGCTGGAGGCACTGGTGCGCAAGCCCTCCGGCAACCCGGTGCCGCGCAACTGGAATCCCGACGGCTACCTCAAGCGCGTGCCGGTGGACCCCTGGGGCAATCCCTACCAGTACCTGTCGCCCGGCACCCGCGGCGGTGCCTACGACCTCTACTCGCTGGGCGCCGACGGTCGTCAGGACGGCACCGACCTGGACGCCGACATCGGCAACTGGGACATCTGATGCCGCGTTCGGGACAAGGGGGCTTCACCCTGGTCGAGCTGCTGGTGGTGCTGGTACTGATCGGCACGCTGGTCGGCCTGGCCGTGCTCGGCGGCGGCTTCGCCGGACCGGGTCGCGAGCTGCGCGCCGAGGCCGAGCGCCTGGCCGGGCTGATCGGCCTGCTGGCCGAAGAGGCGGTGCTGGACAACCGTGAATACGGCCTGCGCATCGAGCCCGACCAGTGGCAGGTGCTCGCCTATGACGGCCGTCGCTGGACGCCCTGGGAAAACCGTCCGCCGCAGCGGCTGCCCCACGGCGTGGAGGCCCGCCTGGAACTGGAAGGTCGCCCGCTGCGACTGGCCGGAGCCAAGGGGCCGGCGGCCAGCGCCCCCCAGGTGCTCATCCTCTCCAGTGGCGAGCTGAGCCCGTTCCGCCTGCAACTGATCGAGCGCCGCCCCGACGGCCTGCAGCTGGAGCTGGCCAGCGACGGTTTCAATCTGCCGCGGGTGGCGACCCTCGGGGCCGTCCGATGAAGGCGGCGCGCGGCTTCACCCTGCTGGAAGTGCTGGTCGCCCTGGCGATCTTCGCCCTGGTGGCGGCCAGCGTGCTGACCGCCAGCGCCCGCAGCCTGCAGACCGCCGCGCGCCTGGAGGACAAGACCCTGGCGCTGTGGGTCGCCGAGAACCAGCTGGTGGAACTGCAGCTGGAAGATCCCCCGCCCGGCAACGGCACCCGCAAGGGGCGGGTCGAGTACGCGGGGCGTCTCTGGCAGTGGCAGGCGCGCATCGCGGCGACTTCCGATCCGGCCCTGCGGCGGGTGGATGTCTGGGTCAGCCGCGATGGCGAACGCCCGGAGCGGGACCAGGCGCTGCTGACCCTGAGCGGTTTCCTGGAGGTGTCGCCGTGAAGGTCGTCCGGGGCTTCACCCTGCTGGAACTGCTGATCGCCATCGCCCTGTTCGCCCTGCTCGGCACGGGGACCTATCGGCTGCTCGACGCGGTGCTGCGCGCCGATGCGGGCAGCCGCCAGCAGGAGCTGCGCCTGCGCGAGCTGAGCCGCGCCATGGCGGCGTTCGAGCGCGACCTGCGCCAGGCGCTGGCGCGGCCGGTACGCGCACCCTACGGCGATCCGCTGGCCGCCGTGCTGGGCGAGGGCCGCGAGCGCCAGACCCTGGAGCTGACCCGCCATGGCTGGCGCAATCCGACTGCCCTGGCCCGTTCGCAGTTGCAGCGGGTGCGCTGGGAGGTACGCGACGGCGCCTGGCAGCGGCACTTCTGGGCGGTGCTCGACCAGGCTCAGGACAGCCGGCCCCAGGTCCAGCAGGTGCTCGACGGGGTGGACGGCTGGCGGCTGCGCTATCTGGACCATTACGGCACCTGGCAGGACAGCTGGCCGGACGGCGTCGATGAGCAGAGCCTGTACCTGCTGCCCCGCGCCGTGGAGCTGCGGCTGGAGCACCGCCACTACGGCGAGCTGCGGCGCCTGTTCCAGCTTCCGGAGGGCGAGGTATGAGCCGCCAGCGGGGCGTGGCGCTGATCACCGTGCTGCTGGTGGTGGCGCTGGTCACCCTGGTGGGTGCCGGGATCATCGTCCGCCAGCAGCTGGCGATCCGCAGCAGCGGCAACCTGCTGCTGCACAACCAGGCCTGGCATTACGCCCTGGGCGGCGAGGGCCTGGCCAAGGCGATCCTGCGCGAGGACCTGCGGCGCGGCGATCCGCAGCAGCCCCTGGATCATCCCGGCGAGCCCTGGGCCCGGCCCATGCGGCCCCTGCCGTTCGACGAGGGCGGCCAGTTGCAGCTGCGCATCGAGGATGCCACCGGACGCTTCAACCTCAACGCCCTGGCCCTGGCGGACGAGGAGGGGCTGCGCGCCATGGTGCAGTTCCAGCGCCTGTTGCAGTTGCTGGATATCGACGCCCCCTACGCGGAGCGCCTGCGCGACTGGCTCGACGAGGATGAGCAGGCCGATCCGGGCGGCGCGGAGGACAACGACTATCTGCTGCTGCAGCCCGCCTACCGGGCGGCCAACCGCCTGCTCGCCGACGCCTCCGAGCTGCGTCTGCTGCTGGACATGCGGGAGGACCACTATCAGCGCCTGCTGCCCCATGTCACGGCCCTGCCGATCGATGCCCGCCTGAATCTCAACAGTGTCGGCCCGCTGGTGATGGCCAGTCTGGCGGATGGCCTGTCGCCGCAACTGGCCCAGGGGCTGATCCTGTCTCACACCGGGAGAGGCTTTGGCAGCGTCGAGGCCTTCCAGGCGCAACTGGGCGCGGCCGGGCAGACCCTGATCGGCCAGCCCCTGGCGGTGGGCAGCCAGTATTTCCGGGTGACGGCCGAGGTGGAGCTGGGCGGGCGCCGCCAGGCGCTGGTCAGCCTGCTGCGACGTGACGGCGAAGGCACCCTGACGGTGCTGTCCCGGCAGTTGGGCCAGGGAGAAATCAACAAGGAGTCGGACGAGGATGCTTGAAACCTGGATGTTTCTTCCCGCGCAGGCCGTGGCCCAGGTGGCGACGGATCTGCCGGTGCGTCTGCTGCACCCGGACGGCGATGCCACCCTGACGTTCGCCGAGGCCCTGGCGCGTCTGAGCGGGCCCTGGTGCCTGGTGCTGCCGGCCGAGGCGGTGACCAGCTGCGGGGTGACGTTGCCCACGCAGCGCCAGCGCTGGCTGCGCAAGGCGTTGCCCTTTGCCGTCGAGGAGTGGCTGGCCGAGGAGGTGGAGGCGTTCCACCTGGCGCTGGGTGAACGGCTGGAGGACGGCCGCCAGCGGGTCCACGCGGTACGCCGTGACTGGCTGCAGGCCTGGCTGGATACCTGTGGCGCGCAGCCGCCCCGGGAGATCCGCATCGATGCCGACCTGCTGCCCCGGGACGGGGCGCAGCTGTGCCGCCTGGGCGATCGCTGGCTGCTCGGCGGCGCCATCGACTGGCGGCTGGCGCTGGATGGCGATGACTGGCCGGCGCTGCGGCAACGGCTGGCGGAGACGCCCGTGGTGCATCTGACCGAGGGCCAGCAGCCCCTGGAGGGATGCGCGACCAGGCGGGTGGACGACCCCTGGCGCTGGCTGGTCGGCAATCCGGTCGGCTGCAACCTGGCCCAGGGCGACTTCGCGGTGCGCGAGCCGGTTGGTCACTGGCAGCGCTGGCGGCCTGTGGCCGCGGCGCTCGGCGCCTGCCTGTTGCTGCAGTGGGGCTTCGGCCTTGCCCAGGGCTGGCAGCTGCGCCACGCGGCCCGGATGCAGGCCGAGGCCAGCGAGCAGCTGTATCGCGAGCTGTTTCCCGAGGATCGCCGGCTGATCGATCTGCGTCGACAGCTGGACCAGCACCTGGCGGCCGGGGCCGCCGATCATGCCGGCCTGCTGGCACTGCTGGGGCGTGCCGGTGCGGCCCTGGCCGCCGATGACGCGCCGGTGCGCCTGCAACAGCTGGACTTCAGCCTGACCCGGGGCGATCTGGCCCTGCAGGTGCAGGCCCCCGGCTTCGAGGCCCTGGACGGCCTGCGCCAGCGCCTGGTGGAGGCGGGGCTGAGTGTTCAGGTGGGTTCCGCCAGCCGCGAGGAAAGCGGAGTCAGCGCCAGACTGGTGATCGGAGGATGACATGAACCCATGGACAACCCTGCTGCAGCGGATCGATACCACCCGGTTGCGGCAACGCTGGCACGCCCTGGCCCCTCGCGAGCGGCTGGCGCTGGCGGCCCTGGCCGCCTTTCTGCTCGGCCTGGCGCTGTATGGTGGGCTCTGGCTGCCGGTCGAGCGCCAGCGCGCCCAGGCACTGGCCGATTTCCAGCAGCAGCGTGAGCTGCTGGCCTACCTGCAAGCCCGCGCCCCCGAGGCCCGGGCTCTGGGGGACCGCGCGGAGCCGAGTGTCACCTCGCCGACCGACCTGCAGCGCCAGGTGACGGCCGCCGCCGAGGGGCAGGGCCTGACCATCGAGCGGCTGGACGCCGCAGGCGAGGAAAGGGTGCAGGTCAGCCTGCGGCCGGCGCCGTTCGCCACCCTGCTGGCCTGGTTCGAGGTGCTGCAACGCCAGGGCATCCGCATCGAGGAAGCCGGCCTGGAACGCCAGGCGGAGGGCCTGGTGGTGGCGCGTCTGGGACTGCGCGCCATGCCCTGAAAAATCCGCTAAGCCATTCATTTTCAAAAAAAACTTCATCAAGTGTTGACTTGCCTGCGGGCCCTGCGTAAAGTGCGCGCCTCGCAAGGCCAATGGCTGATTAGCTCAGCTGGGAGAGCACCTGCATCACACGCAGGGGGTCGGCGGTTCGATCCCGTCATCAGCCA